>NZ_JAVXCU010000001.1:0-95160 GCF_036659295.1 Brevundimonas sp.
CTTTGTCACGCTTGCTCCGCATCGGGAGCAAATGTCGCAGACATGTTTCGAGAACGACGATTCTGTTTCGCGAAACTCTCACATGCCCGTTGCAGCCCGCAATTAGTCAGCCCCCTGAACACCGGAGCGCCACACGGCCTCCGTTAGGGGATGCTGCATAATGAAACTGCAACTGCTCGTGGGCGTGGCTGTGACGCCGCTGGTTTTGGGAATGGCTGTGTTGCCGCAGGTGGCGCACGCTGACAGTCTGGTGGCTGCTGCGGCTGTCGTGCCCGCAGGCGAGGGGGTCTATGGCCGTGTGACTGACGCCAATGGCGCACCGCTGCCGGGCGTGGAAGTGACTGCGCAAGGCCGCCGCGCCGTCACCAACACCCAAGGCGAGTTCCACATGACCGGCGTGTCGGGTGATGTGGTGCTGCAAGCCCGCTATATCGGTCTGCCGACCGCGACCCAGTCCGTGCGTGTGCAGTCGGGCCAGATGACCTCGGTGGTGCTGGCGCTGGGCGCTTCGGAAGCGACATCGGTAGCCGATGTGGTGGTTAAAGGCGTGATTACCGAAGGCGTTGCCCGCTCGTTGAACCAGCAGCGCAATGCCGACGGCACGATCAACGTCCTGTCGGCGGACGCTATCGGTCGCTATCCGGACCCGAACGTCGCTGAATCCCTGCAACGCGTCGCCGGTATCGCTATCCAGCGCGATCAGGGCGAAGGTCGCTATATCAATATACGCGGTGCCCCTTCGGCCTTTACGGCGGTGTCGGTGGACGGCGTAGCAGTGCCTTCGGTCGATCCGGGCACCCGCGCGGTTGACCTTGATACCCTGCCGTCGGACATCGTCTCGAACGTCGAGGTCTCCAAGACCCTGTTGCCATCGCAAGACGCCGACAGCATCGCCGGTGCCGTCAATATCAAGACCCGCTCGCCGTTCGACAGCCGCCGTCTCAGCCTCAGTGGCTATGGTGGTGCCAGCTATAATGATTATGGCGGCGAGGACATCCGTGGCGGCCTGACCGCTTCGAACGTGTTCGGTGAAGACGAGCGTTTCGGCGCTCTGTTGTCCTATTCCTATTCCCAGACCAACCGCCGTCCCGACAATGTCGAAAGCGGCTGGACCAAGATGGAAACGCCGGAAGGCAATGAAATCTTCGCCCTCGAGGAAAGCCTGTTCAAGGACTATGACACCGAGCGTACCCGTCAGGCGGTGACCGGTGGTCTGGAGTTCCGTCCCAATGATGCGACCCGTCTGTGGGCGCGCGGCTCGTTTGCCAAGTTCGAGGACGACGAATACCGCAACCAGCTTTTGCTGACCTATGACGAGGGCGACATGGTGGCTGGCTCCAACAGCCGCAAAGCCACCTTTGACAATGTCACGGTCGAGCGCCAGTTGCGTCACCGTACGCAGGTCAACGAGATCACCACCCTGACCGCCGGTGGCGAGCACATCTTCGGCAATGGCGCTGTGCTGGACGGTAACCTGTCCTGGGCCTCGACCGAGCAGTCCTATCCGAACCGCAACGAACTGCTGTTCCGCTCCAATCTGACGCCGTCCGTCACCTATGACTTCTCGGGTGACCATTACGAGCCGACCTATTCGCTGTTCTCGACGCAAGAGCACATGAATGCCAGCGAGTACGGCTATCGCGAGACGGTGTTCCGCTCGAACACGACCGAGCAGGAAGAAGTCTCGGCCCAACTAAACCTCGAACTGCCGTCGCGCTTTGGCGATCAGGAAGTGACGTGGAAGTTCGGCGGCAAGTTCCGCACCCGCGAGGTGACGGCTGACGAAGAGCGCTTCCGTACCCGCCGTGCCGGTGACGGCCCGTCGCAATCCTATGCCGATCTGCTGGGTGATACGGAATCGCGCAACTACGACTATCTGCTGGGCTACAAGTTCAACAACGGTCTGGTGGACGAGTATTTCGCCTCGGCCCGTTCGAAAGCCGACCGCCGCATGCCGGACTCGGTCGTGTCCGACTATGAAGCGCAAGAAGATATTCTGGCCGGTTATGGTCAGGCCCGCTTTGATCGCGGGGCCACCAGCGTCACCGTGGGTCTGCGCGTCGAGAACACCAAGTTCGAAGGCTCGGCCCCCAGCTTTGTGGTCGATGCCAATGGCGACGAGGTTTACTCAATCGCCAGAGTGGACCGCGACGACACCGAGTTCTTCCCGAACCTGACCGTCCGCCACAGCTTCTCGGAAAACCTGATCGGTCGCTTCGCCCTGACCCGCTCGATCAACCGTCCGGAGTTCAACCAGATCGTTCCGCGCCGTGTCGAGGAAACCGATGGTTCGGACATCACCTACGAGATCGGTAATCCGGACCTGAAGCCGACCCTGTCGAACAATCTGGACTTCGGTCTGGAATATTATTTCGACGGTCTGGGCGTCCTGTCGGCCAATGCCTTCTACAAGGACCTGTCCGACTATCGTTACACCCTCGTCTATGGAGACAAGGTCACGATTGACGGCGTGGTTTACGACGCCGAGTTCCAAACCCCGATCAATGCGCCGGAAGGCCATCTGGCGGGTATCGAGCTAAACTGGCAGCAGAAGTTCAGCTTCCTGCCGGGTTGGGCCTCCAACTTCGGTGTCTTTGCCAACTACACCTATACGGATGCGGAGATCAAAACCGCGCAAGCCTATGGCGGGCGCGATACCTTCCAACTGCCGGGCCAGTCGGAAAACAACTATAATCTGGCCCTCTTCTACGAGAATGCCGGTCTGTCGGCGCGCCTCAGCTACACCAAGCGCAGCGACTATCTGGAAGAGATCAATGCCGATGATGCCGACTTCGACCTGCTGGTCGAGGGCCGGGAGCAACTGGACTTCACCGCCAGCTACGACTTCGGCAACGGCGTCGAAGTGTTCGGCGAGGCCAAGAACCTGACGGACTCGGCAGGTGTCAAATATTACGGCACCCGCGAGCGGACTTACGAGTACGAGAAGTTCGGCTTCAACGTCTTTATGGGCGTGCGCTTCAAATACTGATCGCCGTAATCGGGCAAAACGAAAGGCCGGACTGCAAAGTCCGGCCTTTTTTGCCGCGCGGGCGCCACACCATCGCTTTGCATTGGTCGAAACGTGCGCCCATATAAGCGCCAGCGGTTGACCCCGTGACTGGGTCTGCCTAAGCCCCCAATCAACGCGCCCGTATGTGTGTGGGCGCATCTAATGCTCAGAGGATCCCATGGCCGAAGCAGCCTACGACGTCGTCATCATCGGTGCAGGTCCCGGTGGCTATAACGCTGCCATCCGCGCGGGCCAACTGGGCCTCAAGGCTGCGATCGTCGAAAAGGGCCCGACCCTGGGCGGTACCTGCCTGAACGTGGGCTGTATGCCGACCAAGGCGCTGCTGCATTCGTCGGAACTGTTCGAGCAGGCTAATAACGAGTTCGCGCACATCGGCATCGAAGTGAAGCCGAAGCTGAACCTTGGCCAGATGCACAAGTCCAAGGACGACAGCGTCGAAGCCCTGACCAAGGGCATCGAGTTCCTGATGAAGAAGAACAAGGTCACGGTCGTAAACGGCTATGGCAAGATTGCCGGCACCGGCAAGGTTGAAGTCGAAGCTGCCGATGGCACCAAGACCGTTCTGGAAACCAAGAACATCCTGATCGCAACCGGCTCCGAGCCGACCCCGCTGCCGGGTGTCGCCTTCGAAGACGGCAAGATCATCGACTCGTCGGGCGCTCTGTTCCTGCCGAAGGTGCCCAAGCACATGGTCGTCATCGGCGCAGGTGTGATCGGTCTGGAGCTGGGTTCGGTCTGGCGTCGTCTGGGTGCCGAAGTCACCGTCGTCGAATATCTCGACAAGGTCGGTGCAGGCATGGACGCCGAAGTGGCGACCGCCTTCCAGCGCGGCCTGACCAAGCAGGGCCTGAAGTTCAAGATGTCGACCAAGGTCACCGGTGCCAAGACCTCCAAGGACGGTGTCGAACTGACCGTGGAACCGGCTGCCGGTGGTGCTGCCGAAACCATCAAGGGTGACGTGGTTCTGGTGGCGATTGGCCGCCGTCCGTTCACCGCTGGCCTCGGTCTTGAAACCGTTGGTGTTACGCCGGATGCGCGTGGCTTCATCGCCAATGACCACTTCAAGGTCGCCGATGGCGTCTGGGTTATCGGTGACGTGACCCACGGCCCGATGCTGGCCCACAAGGCTGAAGAAGACGCGGTTGCCGCGATCGAGCTGATGGTCGGCAAGGCCGGTCACGTCGATTACGCACTGGTCCCGTCGGTCATCTACACCTCGCCGGAAGTGGCATGGGTCGGCAAGACCGAAGAAGCCCTGAAGGCTGAAGGCGTGAACTACAAGAAGGGCAAGTTCCCGTTCGCTGCCAACAGCCGCGCCAAGATCAACCACGAGACCGAAGGCTTCGTGAAGGTTCTGGCCGATGCAGCGACCGACAAGGTTCTGGGCGTCCACATCTTTGGCCCGCAAGCGGGCGAGCTGATCGGTGAAGCCTGCATGACCATGGCGTTTGGTGGTGCCTCCGAAGACATCGCCCGCACCTGCCACCCGCACCCGACCCGTTCGGAAGCCGTTCGCCAAGCCGCCATGGGCGTCGAGGGCTGGACGATGCAGGCTTGATTTTAGTGCCCCTACTGAGTTGAGGGGCATTGGAATTCGCTAAAACGAGAACGGCGCGCTCCATAAGGGGCGCGCCGTTTTTTATCGGTTGTGCCTGTCATGGAGCTGGTGGCCACCACCTAGCCTCCCTGAGGTCGAAGTTTAACCCTTTATAGCTTCCGTTGCGGCTTCATCGATCAGCGCCGAAACCTCGGCGGGTTTCGAGGCCAGCGAGGCATGGCTGGTCGCCAGTGTGATGACCTTGCGTGCGCCCAGATTTGCTGCCATGCGCGCCTGGTTGTCCGGCGAGATCATCCGGTCGGCGCTGGAGATCTGGTACCAGGAAGGCTTGTTCTTCCACGCCGGTGCCTTAACGGCGTCCCCGAACGTGGTGGCAAGCGGAGCTTTCTGCGTGACGGCCATCACCAGAGCCTCGTCAAGCGTCAAATCCTGACAGAAACTCTCGTGGTACTTCTCCGGTTTCACCCATAGATATCCGTCGCTGTCCGGCGTGATATTGGCGACCGCTGCGGGTGGGTGGGCCTGTATGATCCCGCCGGGACTTTCACCGGCGTCAGGCGCGAAGGCTGCAATATAGACAAGCCCGATCACATTGGGTTGATTGCCGGCTTCGGTGATGACCGCACCGCCGTAGGAATGCCCGACTAGCAAGACGGGGCCTTGCTGTTGGGCAATCATCTTGCGGGTACGTTCGGCATCTTCCGCCAATGATGTGAGCGGCAGTTCTACGGCATGAATTGCGCCGTACCCCTGGCGTGAAAGCTCGACAATCACCTTGGCCCAGTGCGCCGCACCGCCCCAAAATCCATGCACTAGAATGATCGTAGGTTTATCGGTCATACCCATACGCCTTTGATAAGGAGCTCAGTGCTCAGTGAGGATTTAGGCTTGATGCTGTGCGGCTCCATTTTCGTAAAATCCCTAACGCCTGGAGGCGCTGTGGGATGCATCGACGGAATGGTTTCGGGCAAGCAGTCTTTGCGAGCTTTAAACGCGCACAGTTCTGGTCGGCTGCTGTTACGCCGCCTTGGCGATGATGGTGCGGTTGCGGCCTGCGTTCTTGGCTTCGTAGAGCGCCTTGTCGGCGGTTTCGATCAACTCGTTATAGTCGGGGTGATCCTTGAAGGCGGCAAGGCCCAGCGAGGCTGTGACGCGCGCCGTGCCGCCTACGGGCAAGCGGATCTCGCGGCTGGCCAGCTGCTCGCGGATGCGTTCGGCCACCACGTGGGCTTCTTCGGCGGAGGTTTCGACCAGAACGATCAGGAACTCTTCGCCGCCATAGCGGAAGACAAAGTCGCTAAGGCGGACATTGTCCGAAATGATCTCGGCGACCTGTTTCAGCACGGCATCGCCGGTGGAGTGGCCCCACTGGTCGTTGATGGCCTTGAAGTGGTCCACGTCCAGCATCATCAGGCTGAGCTGGGCCCCGTTATTGGTAGCCAGCGAGATTTCGCGGCTGAGAATGGTGGGTAGGAAGCGGCGGTTCAGCGCGCGCGTCAGCGGGTCTCGACCATTTTCGAGGCCCGCAACGCTCTGGAACAGGTCGTTCAGCAGGAATTTGATCTCCTGCACGCTGTTTTTCAGTTCCCCAAGCGGCTCTGACAGATCACCCTTGGTCTCGTGACCGGTGATCAGGCGCGGCAGGATGCTGCTGTCGACACGGGCAATAATGGCTTCGATGGCTGTAAGGCTGGGCGAGCCGTCAAAGATCAGACCCGCACGGTGGGTCAGCCATAGACCGAAAGGCGAGCTGGCCAGCGATGTCGGTTGCAGCACACAGCCGTCAAACATCTGGAACAGCACACCTTGCAGCCATTCCAGAAGCGCGGCGATCTGACCGTCGCGTTCGTGGGCAATGTCCTGACCCAGGGCAAACAGGCGATAGGATTCGTCCACCTGCGCGCGGCGCATCGAGCCTTGCATATAGGCCTCGCTCATAATGGCGATGGCCTGATCGATCAGGCCATCGGTCAGCATGATGGCGTGGGCCGCATCGACGCGGTCCAGATCGCTTTGCAGGACCAGTTCGCTCATACGGTTTTTGAGCACCGAGGCCCCGTACATGACCAGACGCAGTGGCACCTTAATGCGGGCATGCACCTCGCCAATCTTGCGCTGGTGCTGCTCGAAAATAGCCTTTTGCTCACCTTCCTGCCGGAAGATGTCCTGCACCCATTTCATCAGCGAGGCCTTCAGCCTCTCTTCGACGAGGCTGGAGCTGAGGAAGGTCTGGGCGCTCTCGTCGGTCAGCAAGACCTCGTAGAAGCGGTCGGCCAGATCGGCGGCATGGTCCTTTGAAAGGCTGCGGAGCAGTTGCTCGATGTGTCCTGAAAGCGGGGGGAGGACGCTATTCATTCAAATACTCGTTCGGTCGGATCGTGGCGCGCAGACAGGCGGTGGCCAATGCCAGGGTTCGGCATGGTCACTTCGCCTATGGCAAAGGTGTAAATATGGCCGTTATATTCGGGAGTTATGATTCCGGAAGCGGAATGAACTCCTGATTGTCATCGACGGGCAATTTCATGCGTCCGGCCTTCCAGTCGGCCTTGGCCTGCTCCATGCGATCTTTCGACGACGAAACAAAGTTCCACCAGATCAGGCGCTCCCCTAGAGGCTCTCCGCCCATGACCATGACGCTGGACGGCTGCAGGGCCGTGACGGTGGGCTCGGCTTGCGCAGACAGGACGACCATCTGGCCTTCGTGGAAGGGGCGACCGTCCACCTCGATCACACCCTTGGCGACGAACAGAGCGCGCTCGGTATAGCCACCCTTGGATTTGGGGGGCGGGGGCGCGGCGCGAACACCTTCGGCCATTTCCCAGTGGATGTAGAAGAGCGGGGATTCCACAGGCGTTCCGGCCTTGGCACCGAAAGCCTCGCCCGCCACCAGACGGGCAAACAGGCCGCCATTCTCGTAGGTCGGCTGTGCGTCCTCGCCCAGATGGGTGAAGGAGGGGGCGATCTCTTCTTTTTCGACCGGCAGGGCCACCCAGGCCTGCATACCGTGCATCTTGCCGCCCTGCGATTTTTTCAGCGGATCGGTACGCTCGGAATGCACAATACCCGAGCCTGCGGTCATCCAGTTGACCTCGCCGGGGCGAATGGCCTGCGTATAGCCCAGACTGTCGCGGTGCATGATCTCGCCCTCGAACAGATAGGTCAGGGTCGACAGGCCGATATGCGGGTGCGGGCGCACATTGATGGCGTCGCTGCCCGGCGCGAATTCTGCGGGGCCCATCTGGTCCAGAAATACAAAGGGACCAACCATGCGCTTTTGCGCGTGCGGCAGAATTCGCGAAACTTCGAAACCGCCCAGATCGCGGCGACGTCCTTCGATGATCCGTTCAATCATGGGGTAGCTCCTTGGTTTTAAACCGGAGAAGGGGGATGGCAGACAAGATAATACAAAAACGCCGCCCTTAAAGGGCGGCGTTTGCGACTTTATATCAAACCGGATGAAGTTTGATCAGTAAGGCGTTCAGGTCACGTGCGGCGTTATGATGCTGAGCGGCAGGGTGGTCACATTTTTCACGCCGCGCGTCACGATATGGCTGGCGCAGTCCGAGACGATGCCCAGCGTCAGCAGTTTGTCGCGCAGGAACTTGTCAAAGGTGTGCATGTCGGACGTGATGACGCGCAACACATAGTCCTCGCGGCCGGTAATGGTGGCGCATTGCACAACCTCGGGCCACAGGGCGACAGCATTTTCGAAGATGTCGAGGTTCTCGCGCGTCGGCAGGGACAGCTTCACGATGGCATAGACTTCGAAGTCCAGGCCCAGCAAGTTGGCATCTAGCAGCGTTACGCGCTTGCGTATCAGGCCACTATCCTCCAGTCTCTTGATCCGGCGCCAGCATGGCGATGCCGACAAGCCGACGCGGTCTGCGACTTCGGCCACCGACAAACCTGCGTCCTGTTGAAGGATATCCAGAATGCGGGCGTCGATAGGATCAAGTTCGTCGGCCAAAGGCGTTCTCCAAATTGGGTTATTGCGCAATAAAATACCCTATTTAGCATTATTGCAAGGGTATATTTGGAAGAGCGGTCAGGCATGAGCCATGCTATGCCTTTCATCCTGAGGAAACGCGTGCGGTAAACCGGACGGGATAAATATGAAAAATACGCCCCCTTTGTCGCTTCGAGTACCGGAGCCAACAGGTCGCCCCGGTGACAAGCCGGACTTTTCGCATCTGCAACTGGATGCTGCGGGAGCTGTAGAGCGCCCTTCGGTCAGCACCGAGCCGTCACAGATGCGCGACATGGCCTTCCGCCTGATCCGCGTTCTGGATGATAATGGCGATGCTCTGGGTCCGTGGAATCCCAAGCTGGATCCGGACACCCTGCGTCGTGGTCTGAAGGCCATGATTCTGACGCGCACATTCGATGACCGGATGCACCGCGCCCACCGTCAGGGCAAGACCAGCTTCTATATGAAGTGTACCGGCGAGGAAGCGATTGCCGTGGCACAGGGCATGGTTCTGAGCCGCGAGGACATGGGCTTCCCCACCTATCGCCAGCAGGGCCTGCTGATCTCGCGCGGTTATCCGCTGGCGAGCATGATGAACCAGATCTATTCCAATGCTGCTGACCCGATCAAAGGCCGCCAGCTGCCGATCATGTATTCGGCCAAGGACTATGGGTTCTTCACGATCTCGGGCAACCTCGGCACCCAGTATATCCAGGCTGTGGGCTGGGCGATGGCCAGCGCCTATCGCGGCGACAACAAGATTGCTGCCGCATGGATCGGTGACGGCTCTACCGCCGAGAGCGACTTCCACTCGGCCCTGACCTTTGCGGCTGTCTATAAGGCACCGGTGGTCCTGAACGTGGTCAACAACCAGTGGGCGATCTCGTCCTTCCAGGGTGTGGCTGGCGGTATGGAAACCACCTTTGCCTCCAAGGGCATCGGCTATGGCCTGCCTTCCTTGCGCGTAGACGGTAACGACTTCCTCGCTGTTTGGGCCGCGACCGCATGGGCCGAAGAGCGTGCCCGCACCAATCAGGGCGCAACCCTGATCGAGATCTTCACCTATCGCGGTGCTCCGCACTCGACCTCGGATGATCCCAGCCGCTACCGTCCGGCCGACGAGCACGAGCATTGGCCGCTGGGCGATCCGATCGATCGTCTGAAACAGCACCTGATCAAGATTGGCGAGTGGTCCGACGAGCAGCAGACCGCCGCCGAGGCCGAGGCCGTCGAGCAGGTGCGCGCCGCCGCCAAGGAATCCGAGGCTATCGGTACGCTGGGCCAGTCGCGCCCGAGCGTGAAAGAAATGTTCGAAGAAGTGTTTGCCGAACCGGACTGGCGTCTGGTCGAGCAGCGTCGCGAGGTTGGAGTCTGAGTATGAGCACCACAGCGATGAACATGATCCAGGCCCTGAACTCGGCGCTGGATAATAAGATGTCGGAAGACCCGACTGTCCTGTCGTTCGGCGAGGACACCGGTTATTTCGGTGGCGTGTTCCGTGTGACGGACCACCTGCAAAAGAACCATGGCCTGACCCGCAGCTTCGACACCCCGATCTCGGAATCGGGCATTGTCGGTGCCGCTGTCGGCATGTCGACCTATGGTCTGCGCCCTGTCGTGGAAATCCAGTTCGCCGACTACATCTATCCGGCCTACGACCAGATCGTGTCCGAGGCAGCCAAGATGCGTTACCGCTCGGGTGGCCAGTTCACCTGCCCGATGGTGGTGCGCTCGCCTTATGGCGGTGGCATCTTCGGCGGCCAAACCCACTCGCAGTCGCCCGAAAGCCTGTTCACCCATATTTCGGGTCTGAAGGTTGTCATCCCGTCCAACCCGTATGACGCCAAGGGTCTGCTGACCTCGGCCATCGAGGACGATGATCCGGTCATCTTCTTCGAGCCGAAGCGCCTGTATAACGGCCCGTTCGATGGCTGGCACGAAAAGCCGGTCAGCCCGTGGAAGGCGCAGGAACTGGCTCAGGTTCCGGCTGAAAAATACAATGTGCCGATCGGCAAGGCCCGCGTGATGCGCGAAGGCAATGACGTGACCATTCTGGCCTATGGCACCATGGTGTGGGTTGCTCTGGCTGGTGCCGAGCATGCCGGTATAGATGCCGAGGTGATTGACCTGCGCACGCTGGTGCCGCTGGATATCGAAACCATCGAGGCCAGCGTCAAAAAGACCGGCCGCTGCGTCATCGTCCACGAAGCCCCGAAAACCTCGGGCTTTGGCGGCGAACTGAGCGCACTGGTTCAAGAGCGCTGCTTCTATCACCTTGAGGCCCCCGTCACCCGTGTTACGGGCTGGGATACGCCTTACCCCCACGCGTTTGAGTGGGAATATTTCCCCGGCCCGCAACGCGTGGCCGATGCCCTGAAGTCCGTCATGGCAGGAGGTCGCTGATATGGGTCGTTTTGTTTTCAAACTCCCCGACGTCGGTGAAGGCACGGCCGAGGCCGAGCTGGTGCAATGGCACGTCAAGGTTGGTGATGTGGTCACCGAGGATCAGGCTGTTGCCGAGGTCATGACCGACAAGGCGACGGTAGAGATCACCTCGCCGGTCGACGGCACGGTCACTAAGCTGCACGGCGAAGTGGGCGAAATGCTGCCGGTGCGCGGCGCTCTGGTCGAGTTCGAAGTCGCTGGCGAAGGCAATGCCGCCGCAGAGGAAGCCGCTCCTGCTGCTGCTCCGGTGGCTGTCGAAGCGCCGGTCGCCAAGGAAGAGCCGAAAGCCGAAGTCGCCTCCGATGTCCCCGCTGCCGCCGTCGCGGCCGCCGGTGCGAACCATGTGTTCAAGCTGCCGGACGTTGGCGAAGGCACGGCCGAGGCCGAGCTGGTGGCATGGCACATCAAGGTTGGCGATGTGGTCGAAGAAGACCAGATCGTCGCCGAGGTGATGACCGACAAGGCCACGGTGGAACTGACCTCGCCCGTCACGGGCAAGGTGGTTCAGCTTCACGGCGAGGCGGGGCAAGCCCTGCCGGTCGGCGGCCCGCTGGTCAGCTTCTTCGTTGAAGGCAAGGGCGAGGCGGCTCCGGTTGCGGCACCTGTGGCCGCTGTAGCTCCGGCTCCGGCCAAGGTCGAGGCTCCGAAGGCAGCTGTGGCCCCCAAGGCATCTGCCAAGCCCATCGCTGCTGTCACCGGCCGCAAGGCAGGCGAGCGTCCTCTGGCCTCTCCGGCTGTGCGCCAGCGTGCGCGTGATCTGGGCATTGATCTGGTCTTCGTGCCGGGTACCGGTCCTGCGGGCCGTATCGAGCATGCAGACCTCGACGCTTTCGTTGCCCGTGGTGGTGTGATTGCGCCGAGCGCAGGTGCGGCTTCGTCGCCCTATGCCAAGGCGGAAGGCACGACCGAGGTCAAGATCATCGGCCTGCGCCGCAAGATCGCGGAAAAGATGGCCGAGAGCGTCCGTCGCATCCCCCACATCACCTATGTGGAAGAGATCGACATGACGGCTCTGGAAGAGCTGCGCGGTCACCTGAACGCCCAGAACAAGGGCAGCGATAAGCCCAAGCTCAACGTCCTGCCTTTCATCGCCCGCGCCATCATCGTGGCGCTGAAGGACCAGCCGAACATTAACGCCACCTATGACGACGAGGCGGGTATTCTGACCCAGCACGCCGCCGTGCATCTGGGCATTGCCGCCCAGACGCCGAATGGCCTGATGGTGCCGGTGGTCCGCCACGCCGAGGCGCGCGATGCCTATGACACCGCCCTTGAAATCACCCGCGTGTCGGGTGCCGCCAAGGACGGTTCGGCCAAGCGCGAAGAACTGTCGGGTTCGACCATCACCATCACCTCGCTGGGTACGCTGGGCGGTGTGGTGCACACCCCGATCATCAACCATCCGGAAGTCGCCATCATCGGCCCCAACAAGATCGCCGATCGCGTGGTGGTCAAGGACGGCCAGATGGTCGTACGCAAGATGATGAACCTGTCTTCCAGCTTCGATCACCGTATCGTCGACGGCCACGACGCGGCTGTCTTCGCACAGAAGATCAAGAACCTGCTGGAAAATCCGGCAACCCTCTGGATGTAATCTAAACCGACCTACCCCTTCCGCTCATCCCCCGCGGATGCGGGGACCCAGGCTTTAGCTTTGGACCCCGCATTTGGCCTTTTACACCTACATCATGGCCAGTCAGCGAAACGGGACGCTGTATACAGGTTCGACCGACAATATCGGGCATCGGGCTTGGCAGCATGCGCAAGGGGTAGGGTCGGGCTTCACGTCGAAATATGGCGTGGGGACCTTGGTCTGGTTCGAAACATACGAAACCCGGATGCGGCGTTTCGGCGCGAGCGCCAGATCAAGAAATGGAACCGCCAATGGAAACTGCGGCTGATTGAAGATTTAAATCCCGGCTGGCGCGATCTCACCGAGACGCTGAGTGCTTAGCCAAACACTGGGTCCCCGCCTCCGCGGGGATGAGCGGAGAGTGTGATGCAGCAGATCAAAACAAAAGTCCTGATCATCGGCGCGGGCACGGGCGGCTATGTGGCCGGTATCCGTTGCGGGCAGCTGGGTCTGGAGACCGTGCTGGTGGATGCGTCCGCTGGTCTGGGCGGTACCTGCCTGAACGTGGGCTGTATCCCGTCCAAGGCCATCATCCATGCGGCGGGCAAGTATGAAACCGTAGCCAAGGCGGCGTCCGATGCGGGCACGCTGGGCATTACGGCGTCTGCGCCTGCCATCGACCTGAAGAAGACGGTCGAGTGGAAGGACGGCATCGTCAAGAAGCTGAACGGCGGCGTTTCGGCCCTGCTGAAGAAGGCCAAGGTCAAGGTCATCAAGGGCTGGGCCACGTTCGAAGATGCCAAAACCTGCATTGTGGCGACCGAGGATGGCGACATCCGCATTACCGCCGAACATGTCATTCTGGCCACGGGTTCAGAGCCTGTCGAACTGCCGTTCCTGCCGTTCGGTGGCGACGTGATTTCCTCGACCGAAGCTCTGTCCCTGCCGGAAGTGCCGAAAAAGCTGGTCGTCGTCGGTGGTGGCTATATCGGTCTGGAACTGGGCATCGCCTTCCGCAAACTGGGGGCCGAGGTCGCCATTGTGGAAATGGCCGACCGTATCCTGCCGCTGTACGATAAGGCCCTGACCGATCCGGTGGCCAAATGGCTGGAGCGTCACGGTGTTGAACTGATGCTGGGTGCCCGCGCTGGCGGCTTCGGTGACGGCAAGCTGAACGTCACGGACAAGGACGGCAACCCGCTGCAACTGGCCGCCGACAAGGTGCTGGTCACTGTGGGCCGCCGCGCCCGCACCAAGGGCTGGGGTCTGGAGAATATGGGCGTGGCCATGGAAGGCCCGTTCGTGAAGATCGACGACCGCTGCGCCACCTCGATGAAGAACGTCTGGGCCATCGGTGACCTGACGGGCGAACCGATGCTGGCCCACAAGGGTTCCGCTCAGGGCGAGGTCGTGGCCGAGATCATCGCGGGCCATAACAAGCGCTTTGATCCGACCACCATCGCCGCCGTCTGCTTCACCGAGCCGGAAATCGTCTCGGCGGGTATGGGCGTCTCGGATGTCGAAGGCCGTGACGATGTCATTCAGGCCGTCTTCCCGTTTGCTGCCATCGGTCGCGCTCTGGCCATCGAGGCGGGCGATGACGGCGGCTTCGTGCGCGTGATCGCCGACAAGAATGATCACCGCCTGCTGGGTATCCAGGCCGTCGGCCAGCACGTCAGCGAACTGTCCAACAGCTTCGCCCAAATGCTGGAAATGGGCGCAGTGCTGGAAGACGTCGCCGGCACCATCCACGTCCACCCGACCCTCGGCGAAGCCTTCCACGAGGCCTCCCTGCGCGCTCTAGGCCACGCGATCCACATCTGACCACTCTAGCCGTCATCCTCCGGCTTGACCGGAGGATCCATAAACCGAGGCGTGCTGTCGTCTGTGGCAACTGGATCCCCCGATCTTCGCCCGCCTAGCGGGATCCGTCGGAGGATGACGAATGTTTCTCCTCCCTTGCGTTAGCGGGGGAGGTGTCGCGGTGCCTCGCACCGTGACGGAGGGGGCCTCTTACGCCAAATAGCCCCCACCACCACTTCGTGGTCCCCCTCCCCCTCAAGCAGGGGAGGAGAGTAGCTTTCCAGCCTATCTAACGTAAGGTTTCCAAACTGGACGGACGGTTTGGGAGGTTACTTGCGTGCCACAAATTCAACAGGACCTTCATACAGGTCTGGGGCAGATAGAGTTTGAACTCGATCAGGACGAGTATGCCGCAATCGGACGCGTGATGGTTCAATGGGCGTATTTAGAACAAGGCATTTATGAAATGTCGGTTGGAGTTGCCGATGCATTCGGCATTGAAACGCCCAAAAATGCACGCCACAAATCTTTTAGTAAAAGAGCTCGAACGCTTCGAGACCTAGTCAGATCCTATCTTGATGACCGTTTAAAAGAGCGTTTTGAAAGGCTCTTAGATACAGCGGCACTTTTAGCTGACCAGCGTAATCAAGTTGCTCATGGTACTTGGGAATGGGACCTAAACGATCCTGACCTTCTCACTGCCAGTTGCCTTCGTCCTTCAGCGGAGTTTGAGAAAAACTACCGTTGCGATCAGATACACGAACTCGCTGATAAAATCGGGCGATTAAGCTTCGACTTTCAATATGAAGGAGGTTGGGAAGAAGCTTTCATTGACACGATTACAAACGGGAACCCTGAGGCTAAAAATATTTCATACTGTTCAGTACTGCGCCATCATGTCCGTCTAAAGCGTCAGCAGACACCATAAAAAAAGCCGCCGGGGTTTCCCTCGGCGGCTTTTCTGTAGTCGGGCTGATGCGGCCTTAGATGACGTGTTCGACACCGTCGCGGATGCGTTTCAGGTCTGGTGCCAGAGCTTCTTCGGTCAGCATGGCGATGGCTTCTTCGATCGTGACGATCGTTTGGGCTTGGCTGCCAAAGCGGCGGATGGCGACCTTGCCTTCTTCGGCTTCCTTGCGGCCGACGACGGCGATGACCGGCACCTTGTTCACCGAGTGCTCGCGGATCTTGTAGTTGATCTTCTCGTTGCGCAGGTCGATCTCGGTGCGCAGGCCAGCGGCCTTGAACTTGGCGAGAACTTCCTCGGCATAGCCATCAGCGTCAGACGTGATGGTGGTCACCACAGCCTGCGTCGGGGCCAGCCACAGCGGGAAGGCACCGGCGTAGTTTTCGATCATGATGCCGATGAAGCGCTCGAACGAACCAAGGATCGCACGGTGCAGCATGACCGGACGGTGCTTTTGGCCATCTTCGGCGATGTAGGTCGCATCAAGGCGTTCCGGCAGAACATAGTCCAGCTGGATGGTGCCACAGGTCCATTCACGGCCGATGGCGTCCTTGACGATGAAGTCCAGCTTCGGCGCATAGAAAGCACCGTCGCCTTCGGTCACGACCGGTTCGGTGCCGGCGGCGCGGGCGGCCTCAAGCATTTGAGCCTCGGCCTTGTCCCAGAACTCTTCGGTGCCGGCACGGGTCTCGGGGCGGGTGCCCAAGCTGATGTATTTGGTTTCCATGCCAAGGTCGGCATGGACCGAATAGGCCAGCTTGATGAACTCTGCGGTTTCTTCGACGATCTGGTCTTCGCGGCAGAAGATGTGGGCGTCGTCTTGAGTAAAGCCGCGCACGCGCATCAGGCCGTGCAGCGAGCCGGACGGCTCATAGCGGTGGCAGGCACCGAACTCGGCCATGCGCAGCGGCAGTTCGCGGTACGAACGCTGGCCCTGATCGAAGATCTGCACGTGGCCCGGGCAGTTCATCGGCTTCAGCGACAGGGTTTCACCCTCGACCGTTTCGCACACGAACATGTTGGCGCGGTACTTGTCCCAGTGGCCCGAGGCTTCCCAGAATTTGCGGTCCAGAACCTGTGGCGTTTTCACTTCGACATAGTTTGCGGCGTCCAGACGACGGCGCATATAGGCCTCCAGCACGCGCCAAAGCACCCAGCCCTTGGGGTGCCAGAAGACCATGCCGCGGCCCTCTTCCTGCATGTGGAAGAGCTCCATCGCCTTGCCCAGCTTGCGGTGATCGCGCTTCTCGGCTTCTTCGATGCGCAGCAGATAGGCGTCCAAGTCTTCCTTGGTCGCCCATGCGGTGCCGTAGATGCGTTGCAACTGGGCCTTGTTCGAATCCCCGCGCCAATAGGCACCGGCCAGCTTGGTCAGCTTGAAGGCCTTGCCCACGAACTTGGTCGTCGGGAAGTGCGGACCGCGGCACAGATCGGCCCACTCGCCCTGTTTATAGACGGTGATGGTTTCCGACTCTGGCAGGTCGCGGATCAGCTCGGCCTTATAGGTTTCGCCGATGTTCTCGAAATGCGCGATGGCTTCGTCGCGGTTCCAGACCACACGTTCCAGCTTGGCACCACGATCAATGATCTCGGCCATCTTCTTTTCGATCTTCGGAAAGTCGTCGGTCGAGAAAGGCTCGTCGCGGGCGAAGTCGTAATAGAAGCCGTCTTCGATCGACGGGCCGATGGTGACTTGCGTGCCGGGGAACAGTTCCTGAACGGCCTGTGCCAGCACGTGGGCAGCGTCGTGGCGGATGGTTTCCAGCGCTTCGGCATCGTCGCGCATCAGCAAGCGGAAATCGCCGTCGCCCTCGATGACACGGTGCAGGTCGCGCTGCTCGCCGTTGTAAACGACAAGCGCGGCTTTTTTGGCCAGCGACGGGGAAATGGCAGAGGCGACGTCAAAGCCCGTCGAACCGGCTGGATACTGGCGGACGGCGCCGTCTGGGAAGGTCAGATTGATCATGGTTTGGTCTTAACTGGTGGGACGGGGTCGTAACCCGACCCGCCGAATGGATGGCATTTACAGAGACGGCGTACAGTCAGCCACCCCCCGCGAACCGGACCGTGCTGGATCAGCGCGTCGCGTCCATAGTCCGAACAGGTCGGCAGGAAGCGGCACTGCTGGCCGATCAGGGGTGACAGCGTGACCTTATAGCCCCGATGGGCTGCGCGGACGCTGCGTTCATAGAGAGACATGTGTCCCTTCGCCGGGGGCTGATGAGGATGGTTGCTGGCCTTATCCCCCGTCTAGGCAGGGGTTTCAACCGCGCATGACCTCACGCCGCACCGGCGATGCGAGTTCGTGTATTAGTGTGGTGTTTGGCCATCGCTTGGCGGACGGCTTCCAGCAGGGCTTCGATAGCCACCATCGAGGATGCATGGCGGGCCGGATAGTCCGCAACCTGTTTGAGGATACGCAGACCCTCAAAGCGGTTGTCGGGGCCATTGCCGCCCGATTTCAACATGGCCAGCATAGCATCGCGGGCGGCTTCGATCTCGGCAAACGTGCTGCCGATGGCCGCTTCGCCGACTACGCCGGCTCCGGCCTGACCCAAGGCGCAGGCCTTGACGTCCTGTGCGAAGTCTTTGACGCGGGCCTGATCATCAAGGGTGACATCGACGATAGCGCGCGAGCCGCACAGCTTGGCGATCTTTTCACCCGTACCTTCGGGCGCAGACAGGCGTCCTGCACGCGGCAGGTTGGCCGCAAGCGACAGGATACGGGCGCTGTAAAGGTCGTCGATCACGAAAAGACAGATAGGCCTTTGGAGCCAGAAATTAAAGCCGTTACCGCCTTAGCGGTTTAGCGAATCCCAACTGCGGGCAGTGGAGGGCAAGGGTGCGGCGGCCGCGGAGGCTTGCGAACCTTGCGGGGCGCTTTGTGCTTCTTGAGTGCGCTGGGCCAGCCATGCCAGATTTTGGTCCACCAGTTCGGGCGGCAGGTCACGGCGCAGGATGGCTTCGGCTTCGGGCGTCTTGCCTTGCAGACCCAAAGCCAGAGCCAGATTTTGACGCACCTGCAATGTGGCCCCCGGTTGGGCGGCGGCACGGCGCAGCAAGCCTTCGGCCTCGGCCATATTGCCTGCCCCCATACGCGCCATGGCAATATTGGTCAGGACTTCGGGCTGTTCCGGCGACAGGGCCAGCGCCGAGTGCCATGCGGAATTGGCATCGTCAAAACGGCGCACCTGCTGATAGGCCACACCCAGAAGCGATAGCGGGCGCCAGTCGCGCGGCTGGGTATCGCGGGCACGTTCCAGCGCGGCAATGCCATAAAAAGCCTGACCGCGCGCAATATGGGCGCGACCGATTTCCAGCATGGCCGCTGTATTTTGCGGCTGGACCGTCAGCACACTCTCGGCGGTTTCAGCGGCGCGGTCATACTGGCCCATTTCGCGCAGGGCCTGCGCCATCTTTACACCGGCCACAGGGTCCATCGGATTGATGGTGTTTTCCTGTCCCCAGAAGATCGAGCGGCTGAGCGCATCTGTGCGCTCATAGGCAGCGCGGATGGCGGCATCGGCGGGCAGGCGCGGCGCAGGGGCCTCGGCTGCGGGCGCATTTTGAGCATAGGCCACAGAAGTGAGAGGTGCCGTCAAAACCAGACTTAAGGTTGCAGCAAGACAGAGTGTGCGCGACATGATGGGTTCCGGAACCTTCTGGCGTTCAAGGTGCGACCCTCAGGGTGCGGCCATGGGCGCTAAAGTCTAGTTAATGCCCGTTAAGGGCGTGAAAGAGATGCCCATGACCTATGCACGCCATTCCAACCTTGTATCCGCATCGGATCAGGCGCGTCCGATCTGGAAGGTCGAGGGCGATGCTGCCCTGCCGCAAGCTCACGCGGCATGGGCCAAGTCCAATGGCTTCAAGGGCAAGGCGGGCCAGCTTCTGGTGGTGCCGGATGCGCATGGTGAAGTGGCGGGGGCCTATCTGGGCACGGGCAAGGTGTTTGATCCGGTAAGCCTGCGCAGCCTTGCGGCGCGTCTGCCGCAAGGCGACTGGAAACTGGTCGGCACCGCCTCCGATACCGAGGCAGAACTGGCGGCAGTGGCCTTTGGTCTGGGCGGCTATGTGTTTGACCGCTACAAACCGTCTAAGGAAAAACCGCAGGCCCGTCTGGTGGTCGATGACAGCGTCGATCTGGAGGCGGTGCATCGCATCGTGGCCGCCTGCGCCCTGACCCGCGAAATGGTGGATACGCCCGCTCAGGACATGGGGCCGTTGCAACTGGAAACCATCGGCCGTGAAATCGCCGAGGAAAACGGGGCCAGCTTTAGCGTCATTACGGGCGATGATTTGCTTGAGCAGAACTATCCGGCGGTACATGCCGTGGGCCGTGCGGCGACGCCCGCCCGTGCGCCGCGCGTGATCGAGATCGGCTGGAACCTTGATAAAACCGACTGGCCGCTGGTGGCGTTGGTTGGCAAGGGCGTGGTGTTCGACACCGGCGGGCTGGACCTCAAGGGCGCGGCCGGTATGCGCAATATGAAAAAGGACATGGGCGGGGCGGCCCATGCCCTGTCGCTGGGCCGTCTGGTGATGCAGGCGGGCCTGAAGCTGCGTCTGGTTGTGTTGGTGGCGGCGGTTGAAAATGCGGTCTCCGGCGATGCCTTCCGTCCGGGTGACATCTTGTCTACCCGCAAGGGGCTGACCATCGAGATCGGCAATACCGATGCCGAGGGCCGTCTGATCCTGTCCGACATCCTGACCCGCGCCGGCGAGCTTGAACCCGATCTGACGGTGGATTTTGCCACCCTGACGGGCGCGGCGCGTATTGCCTTGGGGCCGGAACTGCCGCCGCTCTACACCACAGATGATGACTTGGCGCAGGGCGTTGCCGCCTCGGCCAAGGCGGTGTCCGACCCTCTGTGGCGCATGCCTTTGTGGGACGGTTATGGTGCTGCGCTGGACAGCGAGATTGCCGATGTCCGCAATGACAGCGCCGCATGGGCACAGGCCGGATCGGTCACAGCCGCGTTGTTCTTGCAAAAATTCGCACCGCAGAGCGGATCATGGGCGCATATGGATGTGTTCGCTTGGAACCCGCGCAATCGTCCGGGCTATGCCGAGGGCGGCGAGGCCCAAACCCTGCGGGCCTGGTTCCATTATCTGCAACAGAGTTTTGCAAATCGCGCGGCGCGTTAACATCCGATTTGTTTTCGGCGCTTAGAAAGGCAGCTCACCTGTGTGAGCTGCATCAGAGTTTCGTTTGTCCGATCTCCAGTCCCTTTTGCCACCTGGCCCACCCCTGATCCTTCGGGACGGGGCGCGGACGGTACTGGCCGAACAGGCTCTTGAGGGACTGGTCCGTGCCGAAGCCTATCGGCGCACGACCGCGATGCACTGCTCCAGTGCGGTTGCCGATATATTTGCCGATGACGGTGAACGGATCGACCAGCTTCTGCACGGCGAGATTTTCGATGTGCTGGACCATCGGGGCGAGCGTGTCTTCGGGCGGGCCCGCCGTGACGGTATTGTCGGCTGGATGGCGGTTGAACATCTGAGCAAGGGTGCGCCTCTGGCCACGCGGCGTGTGGCCTCGGTCTCGGCCAAGTTGCCGCTCAATGCGCTGGTGGTCGAAACGGTCGAAGGCCTTGCCGATCAGGACCTGCAACCGGTCGGTGATTTCGAGCGCGAACCCGTGGCTGTGGCCGAGCGTCTGCTGGGCCGCCCCCATGCTCTTGGCGCGCGCTCGTCCGTTGAAACCGATTGTTCGGGTCTGGTGCAACAGGCGCTTCTGGCCTGCGGCTTGCCCGGCCCGCGCCGTGCGCATGCCCAAGCCGATCTAGGTCGTGCCGTCAGCCGTGAAGAGGCCGTGCGGGGCGATCTGGTCATCTGGAAATCCACGACGACCGGCACTTCATGGACGGGCCATTCGGCCATTATGGTGGATGCCGATCAGGTCATCCATGCGACAGGCATCCATGGCGGCGTCGTGATCGAGGCCCTGTCCGAAGTCGAGGCGCGTCTGGTGGCCGAAGGTTTCAGCAGCGCGGTCTTCCGCCGCCTCTAGGCTTTTTACATCTTTATAGCAGGCACAAAAAAGGCGACCCGAAGGTCGCCTTTCTCATATCTGTTTGGGCAACTTAAGCGGCAGGAGCCGCTTCCGTGGCAGGGGCAGCCTCGGCGGCGGCACCTTCGGCCGGAGCCGCAGCAGCATCACCCTCGGCCGGAGCCGCTTCACCTTCAGCCGGAGCCGCAGCGCCCGGTTGACGTGCGGGGTCCGGAGCCGGAACAGCAAATCCAGCCGAACCTTCCGAACGCAGATAAGCGATCAGGTTGATACGGGTCTGCTCGTCACGGATGCCGGCGAACGACATCTTGGTGCCCGGTACATAACGGCCCGGAGCGGTCAGGAACTTGTCCAGCTCGTCATAGCCCCATGTCGGTGCCTCGGCCTTGTGCTTGGCCATGGCGTCCGAATAGGCAAAGCCTGCAGCGTGCATGACCGGACCGCCTACAACACCGTGCAGGTTCGGGCCGGTGCCCGTTGCGCCACCGGCATTGACGGTGTGGCAGGCAACGCAGCGGGCAAAGGCCGCTTGGCCTGCCGCGACGTCAGCCGTCGGCAATACAGTACCCCAGTCGATCGGCAGCACGACTTCGGCTGCACCCGCAGCCTCATCCGGCGCATCGACAAAATAGCCCATCTTTTCCGGCGCTTTGGTGTGATACACCGCGCTCGAAACCTGCTGGACCACCAGGATCGCGAAGGCCGTGCCAAGGCACGCGCCCATAATCTTGTTCCACTTCAGATCGCCGCTCATACGCGTCGTCACATCCCGTATTTAGATGAGGCCCCCCGCCCGCATTGCGGCGTTCAGGCGTTTTCCCTACTTTGGCGTCTCTGACACGCTAGCGCAGCCTTATCAACCTGTCCGACGACATTGTCGGACCAATCTGGACTTCTTTTTGTCGATGACACCGCTGATTTTGATCCCCGCGCGATTGGCTGCAACCCGTCTGCCGGACAAGCCTCTGGCGGATATCGGGGGCAAACCGATGATTGTTCGCGCATGGGAAGCGGCGAGCAAATCGGGTTTCCGCGTGGCTGTGGCTGCCGGTGATCAAGAAATTGTTGATGTTATTCAATCGGTAGGCGGCGAGGCTGTGCTGACCGATCCGGACCTGCCCAGTGGTTCGGACCGTATTCGTGTGGCCGCGGACCTGCTGGATGCCGAAGGTCGCCACGATGTGATTATCAATGTGCAGGGCGATATGCCGTTCGCTTCGCCTGACCTTGCAAAAATATGTGGGGCATTGCTGGCAAAAGAATCATCTTGCGACATCGCCACCCTCGTTGCGCCCGAAACCGATGCCAGCGAGCGGTCCAATCCCGATGTGGTCAAGGCGGTTCTGGCGCTGGACGAGACGGGCCGCGCGGGCCGCGCTCTCTATTTCACCCGCTCGCATCTATATGGGGATGGGCCGGTCTGGCACCATGTCGGCATTTACGGTTATCGCCGCGATGCGCTGAACCGCTTCTGCGCCGCCCCGCCATCGCCGCTGGAAAAGCGCGAAAAGCTGGAACAGCTCAGGGCGCTGGAAATGGGCATGCAGATCTGGGCCGGTGTGATCGACGAAGCCCCGGTGTCGGTCGACAATGACGAGGATCTGGAGGCCGCCCGCACCTATGCGGCCTCGCTCTGACGGCTAGAGCCTATTCATAGGCCCATGTGCGGATCAACTGATGGGCAATGGCATAGGGCGGCGGGGCCTTGTAGCTGGCATGGGTGCCTGACAGCACGGCCTGTGCCTCCTTACGGGTCAACCAGATAACAGCTTCCAGTTCGGTCTGGTCGGGGGTGGCATTGTCGTCGGCCACCTCGGCGATCAGACCGATCATCAACTGGGCCGGAAACGGCCAGGGCTGGCTGGAATGGTAATGCACGTCCACGACGCGCAGACCGGCTTCTTCCTTGACCTCGCGGGCGCAGGCTTCCTCGATGGATTCGCCCGGCTCCATAAATCCGGCCAGTGCCGAGTGGCGACCGGCTTCCCAATGGGCCTGACGTCCCAGAAGGCAGCGCGGCTCGTCACCGCCATTAAACACCGGCAGCATAATGGTGACAGGATCGACGCGCGGGAAATGCTCGGTCTGGCAACTTGGGCAAACCCGCTTCCAGCCTCCCGAGGCCTGTTCCGAGGCATGGCCGCAGGCGGCACAGAAACCGTGGCGACGACGCCAGTCGAACAGACCCTTGGTTTCGCCCGCCATGGAGGCTTCGGAGCCGTTGAGGATAACCGCCGCCTCGCGCAGTTCGACAAAGCGCCCCATGCCCTGACACGGACCGTGGGTCGGGTCGATCGAACCTTCGAACTCGACGGCAAAGACGGGCGCTTCTTTCCACAAACCCAAAAACAGATCGCGGTCGCGCACCATATCCAGTGCGTGTTTGAGCGACAGCCAGACCAACTGCTCGCCATCGCCCGCAGGTTCGACCAGCGGACGACCTTCCCACACAACCATGGCGATGGCTTCGGGGTGATCGCGCTGGGCACCCAGCCACGCGCTGTCGTTACGCAGATCGCCTGCGCGGTCGAGGGGATTACCGGAAAAGACGTTTTGCAGAACCATGTCCGACTACATAGTCCCAACCGATGATAACGGGAATGCTTCATCCCCCTCTTGATTTGCGCGCCGTCAGGCGGCATATCCCGTCTCGGAGATCGCGGGCGAAGGCTTCGCCAATCTGGTCAGGGCCGGAAGGCAGCAGCCACAACGAATTCACCTTCGGGTCGCGGTCTCCACCCTTGCTCATCCAAAAGCGGTCCGGCGTCCTGTTTTCAGGGCGCTTTTTTGTTATCCGAAGCGGGCTGACGGCTCTGTTACCGAGCTTTGCTTTTTTAACGGGAACTGACCGACCCCGCCAACCGCTTGTGTGGTTCTGACTTCAACCGGATGGGATGTGAAACATGAGTATTCTCGGCAAGATTTTCGGCGGTATCTTTAAAAAGAAGGAAGAGGCGGCACCGGCTGCAACAGCAGCACCGGCTCCGACTGCTGCCCCTGCGGCCACCCCCGCTGCCGCGCCTGTGGCTGTGGTGTCCATTCAGGATGTGGACGTGGCGGGCATCCTTGATTTTATGAACGAGCAGCGCAGCCAGAAACTCAACTGGCGCACCTCCATTGTTGACCTGATGAAGCTGGCGGGCATGGAAAGCTCGCTGTCCGAACGCAAGGAACTGGCCGACGAGCTGGGCTATACGGGCGATAAATCCGACAGTGCCACCATGAATATCTGGCTGCACAAACAGGTTATCCAGAAAATCCGCGACAATGGCGGCCAGATGCCGACCGACCTGTAAAACTTCTCTGGTCTAAATGCGCGAAGGGGGCTGCGAAAATCGCCGCCTTCGCGCTAAGACTGGAAGTATGAGCGACAACGATCACAATCTGGATGGCCCCCCGTGGGACGTAGACACTCCCGAAGTGGAGGTTGAAGAGCGTGATCCTAATACCGACGACATGTTTGGCGCGCCGCCCGCTGCGGCACCTGCGCCAGAAGCTGTAAAGCCAGAGCCTGTAAAGACTGCGCCCAAGCCGGTGGTTGAGGATGCTCCCGCCGTCGAGGGCGAGGCCTATACGGTGCTGGCGCGCAAATACCGCCCGCGCACCTTCGAGGACCTGATCGGTCAGGAGGCCATGGTCCGCACCCTGACCAATGCTTTTGCGACGGGCCGTATTGCCCACGCCTTTATGCTGACGGGCGTGCGCGGGGTGGGTAAGACCACGACGGCCCGCCTTCTGGCCCGCGCGCTCAATAACGAAACCGACATTATCGACCGTCCGTCTCTGGAATTGTCGGCCCATGGTCGCCACGACAAGTCGATCATGTCCGGCCAGCATATGGACGTGATCGAGATGGACGCCGCCTCGCATACGGGCGTGGGCGACATCCGCGAACTGATCGAAAGCGTGCGCTATGCGCCGGTCGAGGCCCGCTACAAGGTCTATGTGCTGGACGAGGTGCATATGCTCTCGACCGCAGCCTTCAACGCGCTGCTGAAGACGCTGGAAGAGCCGCCGCCCCACGCCAAATTCATTTTTGCGACGACCGAAATCCGCAAGGTGCCGGTGACCATCCTGTCGCGCTGCCAGCGTTTTGACCTGCGCCGCGTAGAGCCGGACATCTTGTCAGGGCACCTTGGCCGCGTCGCCGAGCGCGAAGGCATGAAGATCGAGCAGGAAGCTCTGGCCCTGATCTCGCGCGCCGCCGAAGGCTCGGTGCGCGATGGCCTGTCCCTGCTGGATCAGGCTCTGGTTCAGGCCGAAAGCGGCCAGATCGTCGAGACGACGACGGTGCGCGACATGCTGGGCCTTGCCGACCGCACCCAGACGATTGCCCTGTTTGAGAGCATCATGGCGGGCCGCACTGCCGAGGCGCTGGAAAACTTCAGAACCCTTTACGGCTATGGGGCTGATCCGGTTCAGGTCACCAATGACCTGCTGGAGCATTGCCATGCGGCGTCTGTCTCCAAGATGCTGGGGCCAAATGCCACGCGTCTGCCCAATGATCAGGCGCAAAAAATTGCTGCCCTCGGTGCGGCTATTTCTGCAGGCACTCTGTCGCGCACCTGGTCGATGCTGCTGAAGGCACTGGACGAGGTGCGCCGTGCGCCCAATCCGGCCGATGCGGTGGAAATGGCGATTGTGCGCCTAGCCTATGCTGCGGACCTGCCTTCACCCGAAGATGCGCTGAAAACCATCCAGAACGGTGGCGTACCGGGCGGTGGTTCGGGTGGCTCTGGCGGTGGACCGCGCGGCGGTGGAGGAGGCGGTGCCTCGGCCATGCTGGCGGCCCAGCCTGTGGCGGCTCCCAAGACCCCCAATCCGCAGACCTTCGAGCAGGTCGTGGCCCTGATCGGCGAAAAGCGGGAGATCACCCTGCAAATGGACGTGGAGCGTTTCGTGCGCCCCGTCAGTTTCAAGCCGGGGGCCATTACCTATGAGCCGGTCGAGGGGGCTCCCTTTGACATGGCACGCCGTCTGGCCTCGCGCCTGAAGGAATGGACGGGCCGTACATGGCTGATCGCGGCCAATGGTCAGGGTGGCGGCGAGACCCTGATCGAAAAGGAAAAGAAGGCCAGGGCGGCCCAAAAAGAAGCGGTCAATAGCGACCCCTTCATTGTCGCCCTGATGCAGGCCTTCCCCGGTGCCGAGATCAAGGACATCCGCATCCTTGCCCCAGCCCTGCAAACGCCGGTCATTCCCGATGATGGCGAGACCGCCGAAGACGACGACTGATACAAAAAAGGCCGCCCCATTCGGAGCGGCCTTTTCATTTCAGTTAGGCTGCGATCAAACGATCTGCGCAGCCTTTTCAAAGCTCAGGCGCGGAGAGCGCGCGAACAGGTTCTCGTCGGTGCCGTAGCCGAGGTTGATGATCATGTTCACCTCGATATCGCCCTCGGGGAAGAATTCTTTCTTCACCGCATCGAAGTCGAAGCCGGTCATCGGGCCGACATCCAGACCCAGGGCGCGGGCGGCGCTGATCAGGTAACCGGCTTGCAGGGTCGAGTTCTTGTGCGCGTTTTCACGACGGCCTTCGCGGGTCGGGAACCAGTCTTTTGCACCCGGCGCGTGCGGGAACAGCTCGCTCAGGGTCTCGTGGAAATCGACGTCAAAGCCGACGATCACAGCCACCGGAGCCTGACGGGTCTTGCCCTGATTGCCTTCGCTCAGCAGCGGGATCAGGCGATCCTTGCCCGCTTCGGAGGTCACGAATACAAAGCGTGCCGGCGAGGCATTGGCACCGGTCGGACCAAACTTGGTCAGGTCGTACAACTTGCGCAGGGTTTCTTCCGAAACCGGACGGTCGCTCCACGCATTGCGGGTGCGCGCTTCGGTGAACAGTTGGGCCAGAGCCTGATCGGCGAGAGGCTGGCTACGGTCGTGAGCGGTGTCAAAAGCCATGTTGGCCTCCACTAATTAGAACAGTTGTTGTTGCAGATAGCATTCCTGACGTCCTGCGCAAGGGGGCAATGCGATTTATTTTGCGCTGCACCCTTAAGGCAGGGACTGGAGCCGTGATGCGGAACACCCTATCTATAGGGGTATGAAAGACCTCAACGCACTGATGCAACAGGCTCAGGCCATGCAGCAAAAGCTGCAAGAAGCCCAAGCCAAAATGGCCGAATCCACCGCTGAAGGCACTTCGGGTGGTGGTTTGGTGACGGTATCCCTGAGGGGAGCCGGCGAGATCACGGGCGTCAAAATCGACGACAGCCTGATGGCTCCGGGCGAGGGTGAAATCCTGTCCGACCTGATCGTGGCCGCCCATGCCGATGCCAAGCGCAAGCTGGACGAAGTCAATAACGCCCTGATGCGCGACGCCGCAGGTCCGATGGCCGGAATGAATATTCCGGGCATGCCGAAGCTGTTTTAATGGCGGCGTCTGCCGGACCGGAAATCGAGCGCCTCATCTCCCTGCTGGCCAAGCTGCCGGGGATGGGGCCGCGTTCGGCGAGGCGTGCGGCGCTGGCGCTGTTGAAACGCCGCGAGCAATTGCTGGTGCCGCTGGCGGCTTCGCTGGCTGAAACGGCTGAAAAGGTTTCCAACTGCTCGGTCTGTGCCGCCCCTGATACGCGCAACCCTTGCGCCATCTGTTCGGACACCAGCCGCGACAACGCCCTGATCTGCGTGGTCGAGGAGGCCGGTGCCCTGTGGGCGATGGAACGCTCGGGCGCATTTCGCGGCAAGTATCATGTGCTGGGCGGCTTGCTGTCGGCACTGGATGGGGTCGGGCCTGAACAGATACGTGTTGGCGAACTGATTGGGCGCGCCAAGGCAGGCGAGGCCAAAGAGGTGGTGCTGGCTCTGCCCGCTACGGTCGATGGTCAGACCACAGCCCACTATCTGGCTGAAAAACTGGCCAGTGCCGGTGTCGAGGTGACATCCCTCGCGCGCGGCGTTCCGGTGGGCGGCGAACTGGATTGGCTGGATGACGGCACGATTATTCAAGCCTTGCGTGCACGTCGTCCGGCCTGACGACAAGATTTAAAGCGTCCGCTTCTGACGTAGGGGCAGGCCATATGGCCGAACGGGATATGAGGTCGGTCTGATATGGTTGAGATTCTTCTGTTTGTTGCGGTGGCGCTCGGCGCTATCTCGAGCGTGCTGGGCTTTTTGGCCTTTAGCGCAGCCAAGCGGGCCGAGGTCGCCGCCGGATCGGATGATCTGGGTGATCTGGTCGAGGCTGCGATCCGGCGCGAAATCGCCCTGATGCGGCAGGAGGCCGACGCCAAGGCCTCGACCCAGCGTCAGGAACTGAACCAGAGCCTGTCGGCCAATGCGGGGGCGGTGAACCTGCAATTGTCATCCTTGACCACCAGTCTGGATACTCGTCTGACCGGCTTTGCCGAGTTACAGCAAAAAATCGGCACCGATCTGGCCGATGGCCAGCACAAGCGCCTGACCGAAACCAATCAGGGCCTCGCCAAGCTGATTGAAACCTTGCAGCTCCAGCAAAAGGAAGGCCGCGAGGCCATGGCGGCGGAACTGGAAAAAGTCCGCACCACGGTGGCGCAAAACCTCGAGACCCTGCGCAAGCACAACGAGGAAAAACTGGAGCAGATGCGCGCGACCGTGGACGAGAAACTGCAATCCACATTGAACGAGCGCCTCGGCGAAAGCTTCAAGCAGGTTTCGGATCGTCTGGAGGCCGTCCACAAGGGGCTTGGCGAAATGCAGACGCTGGCCTCGGGCGTGGGCGATCTGAAACGGGTCCTGACCAATGTGAAAACACGCGGCGGCTGGGGCGAAATGCAACTGGGCGCGATCCTCGAGGATATTCTGGCCCCCGAGCAATATGCCGAAAACGTGCAGATCGATCCGACCTCGAGCCAGCGCGTGGAGTTTGCTCTGGTCATGCCGGGTAAGGGCGAGGGCGATCAGGTGCTGCTGCCGATCGATGCCAAATTCCCGCACGAGGATTATGACCGCCTGCTGACGGCACAGGAAGCCGGTGACGTGGCTCTGATGGAACAGGCGGGCAAGCAACTGGAACGTGCGGTCCGCGCACAGGCCAAGATCATTTCCGACAGCTATATTCGCGCACCCTTCTCGACCGAGGTGGCGATCATGTATCTGCCGACCGAAGGACTCTATGCCGAGGTCGCGCGTCGTCCGGGCCTGATCCGCGATATCCAGAACAAGCATCGCGTCATGGTGGCGGGGCCGTCCAACCTTGCCGCCTTCCTCAACAGCTTCCAGATGGGCTTCCGCGCGCTGGCGATCCAGAAACACTCCGGCGAGGTCTGGAAGGTTCTGGCGGCAGCCAAGCAGGAATTCGGCAAATATGCCGGCCATTGGGAAAAGCTGGGCGAGCAGCTTGATCGGGCGCGTAATACCGTCACTCAGGCCGGAACCCGCACCCGCCAACTGGAGCGCAGCCTCAGCAAGGTGGGCACCCTTGAGGGGCATATCGAGCCTCCGGTGATGGAAGTGCCGACGCTCCCCTATGCTGCCGAAGAATAAGGTCTGACGGACATAACCAATTATCGACAAGCGTGCTTGACATCGCTCCGGGCGACTTGTAAAGCTTACTTGTCAATTTTTGGAGCGCCCGATGTCGGCACGCAAAACCACCAAGCCGGTTAAACCGGTAGGCTATATCATTGCCCTCTTTATCATCGGCATGTTGTGCGGCGCAGGCTTTGCCTTTGTGGAAGATGCCAGTCTGCTGGGCGGCATGTCCTCGCGCACAGGCCTATTGATCGCCCTTGTTCTGGCAGCGCTGCTGGGAACGGCCAGCGTCTGGCTGGGCGGGCGCTGGATGAAGAGCATCGACGAAGCCGCGCAGGAAGCCCACAAATGGTCGTGGTACTGGGGCGGTTCGATCGGCATGGCCGTGGGCATGGTGCTGATCCTGATGGCCATGCTGCCGCTGTCGTCCAATATCCGTCTCGAAAGCTGGTTCGATGGCCGCACCGATCCGGCGGCCTATATGGCCACGGGTGCGGTCGCCATCGTCGGGTTGATGATGGTCGGCTACTTGCTGGCCTGGGCTCTGTGGTGGTTCCAGCGTCGATGATCGGATCTTGCCATGAATAACCGCCTCAAGGTTCTGCGCGCCGAGCGCGACTGGTCACAGGCCCATCTGGCACAGGAACTGGGCGTCTCGCGCCAGACTGTGAACGCACTGGAAACGGGTAAATACGACCCGTCCTTGCCTCTGGCCTTTAAAATCGCCCGTCTGTTTGAACTCAGTATCGAACAGATTTTTATCGACGGTACGGTCTGACCGTTTCTCGCCTCTGATGACTGGAAGCTCCATGATGAAATCCCTGCGCCAGATAATGGCCTCGGCTGCGTTGGTATCGACCCTGTTTGCGGCTCCGATGGCGGTGGCCCAAACCGCTGCCCCTGCGGCCATTCCTCAGGCGCAAGGCCAAGGTCCGGCCATGTGGGTGATCCGCGATGCGGACAGCACCCTTTACCTGTTCGGTAGCTTCCACTTCCTGCGCCCCGATACCCAATGGGGTCAGCCGCATGTGGACGCCGCCTTCGCCTCTGCCGATGACATCTGGTTCGAGGCCACCGATGTCGATGATGCGGCGCAGGCCATGCAACTGATGCAGACCTATGGTCTGTCGCCAGAGCGCCCGCTCAGCAGCGTGCTGACCGCCGAAGACATCGCCGCGCTCAATGCGGCAGTTGCCCCGATGGGCGCGACGGCGGCGGCGTTTGATCCGATGCGCCCGTGGCTGGTCAGCCTGCAACTGGCGGTCGTGCAACTGACTGCGGCAGGGTTCGATCCGAACTCGGGCGTGGACAAGGTGATGCTGGCGCGTGCCGCTGCCGCCGGTAAACCGGCCAAGGGGCTAGAGAGCATGGCCGAACAAATCCGCCTCTTCTCGGGTATTTCCGAGCAAGGGCAGGTCGAAATGCTGCGGAGCACCCTGAAAGATCTGGACAAGGGACCGGCCGAGGTCGAGGCGCTTTTGGCAGCGTGGTCCACGGGCAATACCGATTTCATGGGTCATGAAATGATCGACGAAATGAAGACCCAGCAGCCCGAAGCCTATGAGGTGCTGTTCACCCGTCGCAATGCCAACTGGACCCGCCAGATCAAAACCATCCTCGACGGTTCGGGCACGACCTTCATTGTCGTCGGTGCCGGACACCTTGTCGGTCAGGACAGCGTCCAGTCCATGCTGGCCGCCGAAGGCATCACCGCCGAGCGCGTCACGCACTAAACACCGGATAAGTCCAAAAATCCAAGGCCCGACCCCGCGTCGGGCCTTTTCTTTGACCAAACCGCTGCTATGTTCTCACACCTTCGGGCGGGTATAGTTCAGAGGTAGAACGTCAGCTTCCCAAGCTGAATGTCGCGAGTTCGATTCTCGCTACCCGCTCCAATTTCCTTCATAGTCTGCGACGAGATGGCACGCATATTTCTGCGGTCTTGCGCGTTGTTGTGTTGGCGCGACGGTTCGGTATGGCGGACTTCAACAGGAGTGTCCGGATGAAAAAATCGGTTTATATTCTGGCATCGGTGGCCCTGTTGGGGCTGGCCGCATGCGGTCAGGAAGCGGCCAAGCCGGTCGAGCAGCCCAGCGCGCCCGCGCAAACGGCCCCCGAGGCTTTGCCCGCGCTCGAGACGGCAAATGCACAGCAGTTCGTGCCCGAAGGTGGCTCGCTGGTGCCGCTGGAACTCGATTCGGCCGGAAACATCACCGTAACCGGCACCGTGACCGGCTATGTCGCGCCCGTATATGCGGTGGCTGTGGCGCAGGGGCAGACCCTGAGCGTGGATTTCAAAACCGACAGCACGAATCTGTATGTGAACATCAGTGACGCTGCCGACCATAGCGGTGCGGCCCTGCATCGCGGCGAAGTAGAGGGTGCAAAAGCCACGCTGACGGCCCCGCGCAACATGACATTCGTCATCATACCGTATCAGCCCAGAGCCACGGCCCGCCGCAACGAAACCGGCGATTTCAGCCTGACTGTAAGCCGCAGCTAACCCGCGTTCTGCGGGGCGGTTACAGGATTTGAAACCCTTGGTTGCGGTTGTTGAGTAGGGGGTGTCTCGCCTTTGTCATTGTTTTCCGCTAGAGGAGGCCATGACAGATAAGATGACCCCCCAGGCGGTAATCGACCGCCTCGAAACCCTCTACAACCAATCCGTGGCCAACCTTCGCGATGCGGTGAAGGTGTTTCTGGAAACCGGCGAACGCGCCGATGCAGAAGCCCGTGCCAACGGCCTCTTCTCCTATCCCAAACTGACGATCAGCTGGTTCGGCGACAAGCCGCAGAACCTCGAGACACGCGCCTTTGGCCGTCTCTCGCGTCCGGGTATCTACACGACCACGATCACGCGCCCTGACCTGTTCAGCAACTATCTGCTGGAACAGCTGACCCTGCTGGCCGACGAATACAACGCCACGTTCGAAGTCAGCCCGTCGGATCAGGAAATCCCGTTCCCCTATGTGCTGGACGGTTCGGGCGTGGTGCTGGACAGCACCATGACGGCTTCGATCGCGCGCTGGTTCCCGACCACGGATCTGGCCCATATCGGCGATGAAATCTCGGACGGCCTGTTCGATCCGAGCAAGGACTTCCCGCTGTCGCAGTTCGACGGTCTGCGCACCGATTTCTCGCTGGCGCGCCTTCGCCACTATACCGGTACGCCGGTCGAGGCGGTGCAGAGCTATATCCTGTTCACCAACTATAACCGCTATGTGGACGAGTTCGTGCGCTGGGCGGCGGCCGAGCTGAAAAAGCCCGACAGCCCCTATGACAGCCTGACCTGCGCCGGTGGCGTGGTGGTGACCAAGGATACGGTCGACGCTGAAATGGCGGTGATGGACTCGGCATGGCGCAAGCACCAGATGCCGGCCTATCACCTGACCCGTCCGAACGGTCAGGGCATTACACTGGTCAATATCGGTGTCGGCCCGTCCAACGCCAAGACCATCTGTGACCACCTTGCCGTCATGCGTCCGCATGTGTGGATGATGATCGGTCACTGTGGTGGTCTGCGCGGTAGCCAGACCATTGGTGACTATGTGCTGGCCCACGCCTATCTGCGTGACGATCACGTTCTGGATGCCGTGCTTCCGGCCGATATTCCGGTGCCGTCGATCGCCGAGGTGCAACGCGCCCTTTATGACGCCACCAAACAGGTGTCGGGGGCCACGGGCGAGGAAGTGAAGAAGCGCCTGCGGACCGGTACGGTCGTAACGACCGATGACCGCAACTGGGAGCTTCGCTATTCCAAGTCGGCCCTGCGCTTCAACCAGAGCCGTGCCGTCGCCATCGACATGGAATCGGCCACGATCGCCGCCCAGGGTTATCGCTTCCGCGTCCCTTACGGCACGCTGCTGTGTGTGTCGGACAAGCCGCTGCACGGCGAGATCAAGCTGCCGGGTCAGGCCAACCGTTTCTATGAAGGGGCGATTTCCGAGCACCTTCAGATCGGCATTCAGGCGGTAGAGCTGCTGCGTGGCGAGGGCGCTGCCCTGCATTCGCGCAAACTGCGTGCCTTCGACGAGCCGCCCTTCCGTTAAGAAGGGACGCAAGTCGCGATAATCTTAAGGCCGCTCTGAAAAGGGCGGCCTTTTTCGTGCCTAGGATTTTTGCATAACGAAGATCAAAAAAGTACTTTACAAAATAAAGTGCACGGAAGATAAAAGTATCAACAGGAGGAAACACCCATGTCCCAACATCCCCAAACCGATGTCCATGGCGACATCGCCTATATGAAATCTCTGGCCGAAGAAGGCCGTCATGCTCCCGTAATGGTCGGCCCGATCCTTGTGGCGGCCGCCTTGTGGTTTGGCGCGGCTACGGCGGTACAATGGTTGATTGCGTTGGGGCGGGTGCCCTTGTCGGGCTGGGGGGTAATGTGGATGTGGGTGGGGGCCGGTATCGGCTTTGCCGCACTGCTCTATGTTCTGATCCGCAAGATTGATGTCAAAACCGGCAGCCAGACCAAGGACAATGTGGCTATTGGCGCGGCCTGGTCGGCCTGTGGCTATAGCATCTTCGGATTGTGGCTGGTGCTGATGGCATTCGGTCTCAGCACGGGGAACTGGGCGACGATGTCGCTGATGCCTGCAGTGGTGATGATTGCCTATGGTGCGGCATGGATGATTGCCGGACAGGTGGTGCGTCAGGGCTGGATGATACTGACGGGTGTGGTCTGTTTTGCAGGCGCGGCGGCCTTGGGTTGGTTCGCCTTTACCCACTGGACCTATGTCATCTATCTGGTGCTGCTGATCTGTGTCGCCTTGCTGCCGGGTCTTTATCTGATGAAGCTGGCCGCCAGGGCGCGAGGCTGAGATGACGGCACAAGCTTCGGACGAGTTTGACATCAACCGCATCGACGAGGTCATCCATGGCCGCATCCGTCTGGGCATTATGGCCTATCTGTCCAGCGCCGAGGTGGCCGAGTTCAGCGAGCTGAAATCGCGCCTGCAAACCACGGACGGCAATCTGTCTGTCCATTTGCGCAAGCTGGAAGAGGCGGGGTTTGTCATCGTCGAGAAAAGCTTTCAGGGCCGCAAACCCCTGACACGGGCCCGCCTCAGCGATACCGGCCGCGAAGCCTTTATCCGGTATCTGGACCAGATTTCGGCGCTGGTTGCACAACGCTAGATGCCCTGAGCGGCCAATCGGTTTAAGGAAGGCGGTCATGAGCGACCGCCTTCTTTCCTTTGAAGCCATCGATAATTTTCGCGACTTTGGCGGCTATGCCGGCGCGGACGGTATGGTGGCGCGTGGACGTCTGTTCCGCTCGGGCCAGTTGTCGCGCACCACGCAGGCCGATCTGGCCCAGCTGGAAGCGCTGGATCTTCGCTGGGTGGTTGATCTTCGCCGCGCCAGCGAACGTGCCAAACAGCCCGACCGGATGCCGCAGGACTGGCAGGGACAGACCCTGTCCAGCGATCTGGGCGGTGACGGCCTAGCCCCGCACATCCAGTTTCTGAAAAGCGGAAAATTGACGGAAAACTCGGGTCGCGGCTACATGACGGGCACCTATGCCCGCATGCCGTTCGAGCCGTCGCATGTGGCGCTGTTCAAAATCTATTTCGGTGCGCTGATACGCAATGAAGGCGCATCGCTTATCCATTGTGCCGCAGGCAAGGATCGCACGGGTCTTTTGGCCTCGCTGGTCCATCGGGCGCTGGGTGTCCACCAAGACGACGTCATGGCCGACTATCTGGCCACCAATGCCGCCGTCAATTTGGAAGGTCGGGCCGAAGACATGGGTCAGTGGCTGGGCAAGATGACCGGCCATCCGGTGTCGCGTGATGCGGTCGTGGCCTTTTTGGGCGTGGATGCCGATTTCCTGCATCATGCCTATGGGGCGATAAATACCCAAACCGGATCGTTTGATGCCTATGTGCGGCAGGTGCTGGAACTGGATGGTGCTGCCATTGCCAAACTGCGTCAGGCCTTGAGCGTCTGACCATGTTCGAGATCAAAACACCCCTGGCATGGTGCGATCCTGTTGCGGTGGCGGCGGGCATAAAGGACCAGCCATGGCCGCTGGCTATGGTGGCGGGGGCAGGCGCACCGGAAAAGCACGGCGGGCGCTGGTCGTTTGTGGCCTTTGCGCCGGACCAACAGGCGGTGATCCCGTTCTGTGACGAACAGTTTGATGTTCTGGATCATGATGACTGGCGCGGTGGGCCGGTTGTCGGTCTGGTGTCCTATGATGCTGGCGCACGTCAGGCGACGGGCTCGCGCGAGCATGTTTGGCCTGATCTTGTTCTGGCCCGCTATCCGGCATGGCTGGTCTTTGACCATGACCAGCAACAGGTCTGGGCCTGCGGTTGGGCCAGCTCCGCAGCCGAAGCCCAAGACCGCGCGGCCCTTGCGGCCAGTTGGACGGCAATGGCGACATGGCCCGATAGGCCTTTGCCGCCGTCGCGGGACTTTGTCGCCGAGGCCGAACCCCAAGCCTATTGCGATGCCGTGGCCGAGGTCGTGCGCCGTATCGGCGAGGGCGAACTGTTTCAGGCCAATATCGCCCGCGCATGGCATGGCCAGTTAAAATTCGGTGCCGAGCCGCTGGACGTTTTTGTACGCCTGTCGCGCCAGCGCGGCGCGGCCTATGGCGCATGGTGGCAGGCTGGCGACTATGCGCTGGTGTCCAACTCGCCCGAACTGTTCCTGTCCTGCGATCTGGCGACCCGCCGTATCGAGACACGCCCGATCAAGGGCACTTCTGCCCGTTATGATGATCCGGTTGCCGATGCCGCCTCTGCGCAGGCTTTGTCGAACAGCCTGAAAGACAGGGCCGAGAACCTGATGATTGTCGATCTGATGCGCAATGATCTGGGCCGCGTGGCCGAGGTGGGTAGCGTTGCGGTCGAGCGCCTGTTCGAACTGGAAAGCCATCCGACGGTGCACCACCTGACTTCGGTGGTCAGTGCCAGATTAAAGTCCGGACTGGGCTGGGCGGATATATTACGCGCCACCTTCCCGCCCGGCTCGATCACGGGGGCCCCCAAGCATCAGGCGATGAAGGTGATCGCCGAACTGGAGCCTTCGCGCGGGGCATGGTGCGGCAGTCTGTTTGTGCGCGGCATGGCCTATCCGGACCATGTGTCCGCATCGGTGCTGATCCGTACGGCCAGTTTCGAGCGCGAAACGAGTCACTGGCGCTGGCGGGCACAGGCAGGGGCGGGCATTACCGCCGACAGCAATCCTCAGGCGGAACTGGCGGAAACAGACGCCAAGATCAGTGCGCTCTATCAGGCCCTATTTGGGGCGCGGGCAGGTCGTGCAGCTGACTGATGCCACCTCGCGCGGGCGCAGGTAGAACTGGCGTTTGAAGGTGGTGATGCCGGACAAGAAGTCGCTAAATCCCGGAACCGTTATGTCGAACGGCGAGTCATACTTATAGACGGTCTCGGCCAGAATGACGCTGTCGCCTTCTTTTTCGAGGACACCCGCCGGTACCGGCACAACCGTATTGTACTTCAAGGGCGCTATCCCGCTGCCATAGCTCCAGTCAACACGGGCTTCCCCTTTGTCGTTCAGGATGAGGCTGGTGACGGTCCCCTCCAGCGGCGTTGACGAATAGGGCACCATGATCAGGCCGCCGACCGCGAAAAAGTCCGCCAACTGGGTCGGCGTTACCGTTCCTGCCTGCGCGACAATATCGGCCATCATCGAGGCCGAGTGGCTGGCACGACGCTGAACCATAAAGGCCTGTGTGAACTCGATCACACCGATATAGAGGACCAGAAACAGCGGCAGCAGCAGGGCGAATTCGACGGCGGCTACGCCGTCCTTATTGCGGTGGAACCGGTTACCGAAACGGCGGAGGCTGAAGAGGGCTTGCATTAGAACGGCTCGTTTCTAAAGGCCGTGGCCGCGTGCAGAATGGTGTCGCCATTGCCCAGCCGGATCATGGCGTGGCCAAGGAACGGACTGACGACCGGTTGCTTGTACCAGACCCGCATCAGCATGAAGCTGCGCGCCGCACCCATATCGAATTTCAGGGTTTCGGGTTTGAACTCGCCGTTCACTACAGGATCGGAAATGCCGGGATTGCTGAACGAGGCCACCGGTTGGACATCGATCTCGATACGGCTCAAACAGGCGGATTCAAAAAAGGCCATGCGGCCACAGATTTCTTTTTTGAAGTCTTCGACGGTTGCATCCTTGGGCAGTTGGCCTGTGCGGATCAGGCGACCACTGTTCAGTGTCGCCGATTCCAGAAGGGCGCTGACGGTCAGGATGATGGCCACTTCGAAAATGGCCAGCAACAGTCCGAAAAACGGGAGGGCGATCATCGCGAACTCGACGGCTGTTGCGCCCTCGCGGGACGCTTTGCGTGCTGTGCGGGCGTCGCGTCTGCGTAACACCTTCATGGCCTGTCCCTTTGAAACCGTGTGTGGCGGGCAATGGAACCGCACCATACAGATATGGTCCTATCGCTCTGCGTGTATTTTTCCTAAGGCAAATTTGTAAAGCAAATACCTAAACCAAACGGTGTTTGGTTACTGCCGATCAAATAGTAACGACTTGGTAACTACGATTCCGCCTTGCGGGGTGACAGAACTTTACTTGCGTTTAAGGTATAATCTGCAAAGTCGCCTTGCATTTGGGCGCAAAGAACACTGCGCGGCCCATCGCGGGGGAGCGCTGCTGTTTCCTCCCGCCTAACGAGAGAGGACTACACATGCGTAATCTGCTGAACCGTTTCGCCAAGGATGAATCCGGCGCGACCGCAATCGAATACGGCCTGATCGCTGCCCTGATCGCCGTTGTCATCATCGGCGCTCTGGTTGCTATCGGCGGCAAACTGGAAGAAAAATTTGACGACGTTGCGACGGGCTTGGATGGTACTGATCCGAACGCGTAAGCGACTAAATCGCTAACTAGTGATAAGCTAAAGAAGGGCCAGAGCCAACGCTCTGGCCCTTTTTCATGCTTAACGGGCGCAACTATGGCTTAACCAAATTGTGTCACCGTTCGAGCATGTATTATGTCGCGAGCGCACTTCTGTTTGTGTTCCCCGCCCTGGTGATCCTGGGTGGTGTCTATGATCTGACGACCATGACTATCCCCAATTGGATATCGGTCGCGCTGCTGGCCGCCTTTATTCCGGTGGCCCTGATGGTGGGTCTGTCATGGCAGGATATGGCCGTGGCGCTGGGGCTGGGCTTTGCGGCGTTGGTCATCGGTATTGCCCTGTTTGCATTCAAGGTTCTGGGCGGCGGCGATGCCAAGATCATGGCGGCCTCGGCTCTATGGTTGGGTCTGTCGGGGGTGTTGCCATTTCTGGCCATTACGGCTCTTGCCGGTGGAGCCTTGTCGCTACTGCTGCTTAGCGCGCGTAAATGGGCACCGGTCTTGCCTGTTGTGTTTCCCGAATGGATGAAACGTTTGCTGCAACCGAAAGGCGATATTCCTTACGGGGTCGCCATTGCAGTGGGGGCCGTAGTGGCGTTTCCGTATTCGCAAATGTTGTTGAAGTTGTCGTAACCACATTCATTAGCAACATCCTTTGGATGTTCTGGTTGTGTGGCTTCAGAATAATAGCTTTTGGCGGCTTGGGCGCAGATTTCTATAGTCCGAAAACCGCCGGAGAACATCGATGAAACCTGCAAAGATTGCCGTGATCTGTGTCGCTGCGCTGGCGGCTGTGGGCCTCGCTCTGGTCGTGCGCTCCATGGGGGCGTCTGACGACAAGAAGGCTGCGGCTGAAGTGTCTGCGCCTGCGGCAGCAACCACCAAGGTTCTGGTCGCGGCTGTAGATCTGGAACCGGGCCGTCTGCTGACCGCAGAGGATATGGTCTGGAAGGACTGGCCTGTCGCCGATGTGCATCCGGCTTTTGTGACCGATGGCTCCGTGCCGCTTCCGACCGCTACCGAGGCTGCGGCACCGGCTGCCGAAAAGAAAAAAGAAGACGGCGCTGTCACCAAGGTCGTTGACGCTGTGGTGTCCCTCAACAGCCCGACAGCCCGCGACCATCTGGCCGGATCGGTCGTGCGCGAAAGCATTCTGGCGGGTGAGCCTGTCCAGACGCGCAAACTGGTCCGTGCGGGCGAGAGCGGCTATATGGCCGCCTTCCTCGATCCGGGCATGCGCGCCATGAGTATTCCGGTTTCGGCCGATACGGCGGCGGGCGGCTTTATCCTTCCGGGCGACCGTGTGGATGTGCTTTTGACCCGCGAAGTCGATGTTCCGTCCGGTGAAGACACCGTCAAACGCACGGTGACCGCCACAGTGTTGCAAAACCTCAAGGTTCTAGCCGTCGATCAGGCCACACAGGCTCCGACCGAAGAGAAATCCGTCATCGGGGCCACGGCCACGCTGGAGGTCAATATCCGCGATGCCGAGACGCTGGCTCTGGCCCGCGCCCAGGGCGATCTGACGATTGTACTGCGTTCCTATGCCGATGCCGGTGGCCCGCGCGGCCTGATCCCCGGTGCGGTGCGTCGCGGCGAAGGTGCTGCTCGCGCCACAGCCAGCGCGACCGCTGGCGATACCCGTTCCGTGCGTATCTTCCGCGGTGATGCCACCCCCGAAGTGGTGGTGCTGCAATGAGAGGTCTCGAGATGAAATCGACCCAGAGCCGCAGGGGCCATTCCATGGCTGCGCTTGCAGGATTGGCGGTTATGGCCGGTCTGACCGCTGTGGCCCCTCCCGCGCAAGCTCAGACGAATACGGGGATGGCAAACGCCGTCGCGGCCAGCAATACGGCCACTGTCACGTCGGGGTCTGCCCCGCGCCGCATCAACCTGCCCAAGGGTTCGTCCTTTTCGGTCGATCTGCCCGCAGACGTACGCGACATCGTGGTGACCAATCCCGCCGTCGCCAACGCCATGCTGCACACGCATCGCCGGATCACCATTGTCGGCCTGACGCCGGGTGAGACCGATGCCGTATTTGTCGGTGCCAACGGGCGGGTGATCCTGACGCTGAAAGTGCGTGTGGATGCCGGTGTATCGGCCCTGCAAGACTCGCTGACGCGGACCTTCCCTGGTTCCGACCTGCGAGCAGAGGCGGTTAACGACAACATTATCCTCAGCGGCTCTGCGTCCAATATGGGTGATGCCGAACGTGCGGCCCAGTTGGCCCGCGCCCATGCCTCCGCGCCCGACAAGGTCGTCAACATGATCTCGATCAACGGATCGGATCAGGTGACCCTGCGTGTGCGTGTGGTTGAGGTGCAACGCAATGTGATCAAGCAGCTGGGTTTTGACACCCAGGCCTTGATCAATGGCAATGGTCGTCACCCGTTCAATATCGCGACGGGCATGAGCTTTTCTGTCAACTCGGGACTTCAGGGCGGTATCAGTGCCGACTGGAGCCGATTGACCGATCCGGGCAGTGACCTGACCTCGGGGCGTCTGGGCTTGGCGGCATTCGAGCGCGTGGGTCTGGCCCGTACTTTGGCCGAGCCCAACCTCACATCCGTCAATGGCGAGGCGGCCAGCTTCCTCGCCGGTGGTGAATTCCCTGTGCCCGCCAGCCGCGACAGCGAAGGTCAGGTCACGGTCGAATACAAACCCTATGGCGTGGGTCTGGCCTTCCGTCCGGTTGTATTATCGGAAGGGCGCATCAATCTTCAGGTCAAGGTCGAGGTGTCCGAACTGAACCCGTCATCGGGCCTGACGATCGGTGCAGGTACGCCATCCTCTATCACCCTGCCGGGGCTGACGGTCCGCCGCAGTGATACAACCGTGGAAATCCCGTCGGGCGGCGCGATGATGATTGCGGGCCTGTTGCAGGAAACCTCGCGTCAGGCCGTGGATTCGCTTCCGGGCATGACCAACCTGCCGGTTTTGGGCAGCCTGTTCCGGTCGCGGGACTATCTGATGGGCGAGACCGAACTGGTAGTGATCGTCGAGCCCTATATTGTGAATCCGACGGCTCCGGCCCGTATGCAAACACCGGCAGATGGTTTGCGTATCGCGACCGATGCCCAGGCAATCTTCTTTGGCCAGCTGAATCAGGTCTATGGCGCACCGGCCCCGAATGTTTCGGGTGCAGGATGGCAAGGCCCGGTCGGCTATGTGATCGAATGACCCCGATGATGAACCGATCCCTTTATACCTGCCTGATGTTGGGCGCAGTCTTGTCTCTGACGGCGTGTGTCGGTCCGGATGCCAATCTGGACATGACCGCGGGCAGCCGTACGCCGCTGTCGCGCTATATGCTTCAGGTCGAACCCGATCAGGACCGTATTGCGCTGGCGGTACGCACGGATGCTCTGTCCGCCAATCAGCAATCGGCTGTGGCGGCTCTGGCTGGCCGTTACCGCGCCAGCGGTGCCGACCGGCTGCTGATCGAGGTGGTTGACCAGACCGACAGTGCCAATGCGCGTATGGTCGGCCATGTGATTTCGGCTCTGGGCACCTATGGCGTAGCGCGTCACCAGATTACCGTGGCCAACTATGAAGCCCCTGCGGCCAATGCACCTCTGGTGGCCGGTTTTGCCACCATCCGTGCACAGGTGCCGCAATGTGGCAGCCAGTGGGGCAATCTCAGCCGCACGGGCAATAATAACGGGTCTTCGAATTTCGGTTGCGCGGTTAATGCCAACCTTGCGGCGCAAATCGCCGATCCGAGGGATATTGTCGCGCCGCGCGCCATGACCTCGCCCAGCGCCCAGCGCCGCACGGTGGTGTTTGACGCCTATCGTCAGGGCCAGGCTACCTCTGCACAGCGCGAACAGCTATTGTCGGCTGCGCGTGTTTCCGACGTTGTTGAGTAAACTATGACCAAGTCCCCCCCCGCAATCGATCCTCTGGATGGCTTCGAGATCGATGACGATTTTTTGGAAACGATCTCCAACCTGATTGCGGAAGACGGTGCGGGCGATGTCGCAGTAACCAAGGTTCCGGCTGCGCAGGATGCCGAGCCGGAACCCCAGAATTTTCTTAAAAGTGCGCTTAGTCGGGTCGAGGAATCTTTCTCGGTATCGGCAGACAGTTCCGAGCCTTTGGCTGGAACATCTGCCGAACCTCTAGAGGCATCTGATATGTCTGCATTGAAGTACGCTGCCAATACGTCGACCTATGACGAACCGGTCACGACGTTCGAACTGGAAGATATCGAGGTCGTCGAGGTTTCACAGCGCACATCACCTGTGCAGGCCGCCTCGTCGGTGGTGGACATGCCGGTGACCGCAGCTAGGGAAGAGGAGGCGCGCCTGTCCCCGTTCCAGAGCGAAGCCGTTCCCGAGGTGGCGCCTTCGACCATGCCGGTTCTGGCCGGTGTTGGCGGACTGGATTTTGATGCGCAGGCGGTGGACGTATCCATCCCGCGCATTGCCGTTCACATCTTTGCCGAGCGTCAGGACACCCTCGCCGCTGCCGAACGTGCCGCGCAGGATCGCCGGATGTCGCGTGCCACCACACAGGTGCGCGTCGGCGGAATCGCTGCGGCGATCGAGACCTATCAGCACGAACCGACCCCGCCGCTGATCCTTGTCGAATGCATGAAGGATGCGCGCAGCTTGCTGGGCGAAATCGATCTGCTGGCCGAGGTCTGCGATGCGGGCACCAAGGTGGTCGTCGTCGGTGCCGCCAATGATATCCTGCTGTATCGCGAACTGATGCGTCGCGGTGTCAGCGAATATCTGGTGGCCCCGATCCAGCCCCTGCAACTGATCGCGGCCATTGGTGGTCTGTTCAACGATCCGGATCAGCCCTTTGTCGGCCGTACCGTCGCCTTTGTGGGCGCGCGGGGTGGCTCGGGCTCTTCGTCGGTGGCGCACAATACGGCCTATGCCATGTCCGAGCGTATCGGCGTGAACACGGTGATTGTCGATTACGACCTGCCGTTCGGCACTTCGGGCCTGAACTTCAATCAGGATCCGCTGGGCGGCGTCGCCGACGCTCTCAGCCAGCCGCAACGTCTGGATGCGACCCTTCTGGATCGTATGATGGTGCGCTGCTCGGACCGCCTCAGCCTGTTTGCGGCACCAGCGACCCTCGATAATGACTGGGATATCGATACCGACGCCTTTGACGAAGTGACGAACCGTATCCGCAGCACCGCCCCGTTTGTGGTGCTGGACTTACCGCATATGTGGTCGGGCTGGATGCGCCAGCAACTGATTGCCGCCGACGAGGTGGTTCTGGTGGCAACACCCGATCTGGCCTCTTTGCGCAATGCCAAGAATCTGGTCGACCTGATCCGTCAGGCCCGCCCCAATGATGCGCCGCCGCGTGTGGTGCTCAATCAGGTAGGGATGCCGGGCCGTCCGGAAATTCCGGCCAAGGAATTCGGTCAGGCCCTGGGTATCCATCCGGCCCTGAGCATCCCGTTCGATGCCAAGGTCTTTGGCGCGGCAGCCAATAATGGCCAGATGATCCTCGACAGTGCGGCCAAGACCAAGGCTGCAGAGGCGTTTGAAATGCTGGCCCAGATCGTATCCCAGCGCCAGATACCGGCCACGTCGGCCACCAAGGCGCGTAAAGCATCTGCGGGCCTTGGCGGCCTCTTTAAAAGGCGCTGATAGATGTTCGGCAAACGGCAATCGGCAGGCGACACTCTTTCTGGCACTCTGGCGCCGGAAGAGCCTGTCGCCGCACGTAAAGACCCTGCGTCGCCGTTTGATAGCGATCCGACGGCCCAGACCCAAGCACAAGCTCAGGCTCAGGCCCCATCGCCACAGGCACGGCTCAAAAAGACTGGTGGACCTTCGTCTGACGGCTTCGGCCTCGAGGAACTGGAGGGCCAGATGGCCGCTCCCGCGCCCGAGAAAAAGGCGGGTAGTCGCAAGTCTGCCGGTCTTGAACAGATCCGCAAGGCGCAGGCCGTCACCGAGATCGTGCGCGAACAGAGCGACTATTATCACTCGACGAAGACGGTCATCTTCAATGCGCTGATGAACACGATCGACCTGTCGCAACTGGCCCAGCTGGACCAGAAGGCCGCACAGGAAGAAATCCGCGACATCGTCGCCGAACTGGTGGCGATCAAGAACGTCTCCATGTCGGTGGCCGAGCAGGAGCATCTGGTTCAGGACATCGTCAATGATGTTCTGGGCTATGGTCCTCTCGAGCCGCTGCTGGCGCGTGACGACATCGCCGACATCATGGTCAATGGTGCGAACCGCGTCTTTATCGAAGTCAGCGGCAAGGTCCAGCTGACCAATGTGCGTTTCCGCGACAATACCCAGCTGATGAACATCTGCCAGCGCATCGTGTCGCAGGTCGGCCGCCGCGTGGACGAAAGCTCGCCCATCTGCGACGCCCGTCTGCCGGACGGTTCGCGCGTGAACGTGATCGCGCCGCCGCTGGCGATTGATGGTCCGACCCTGACCATTCGTAAGTTCAAAAAAGACAAGCTGACCATGCGCGACCTCGTGGACTTCGGGTCCATGAGCCCCGATGGCGCGCGCGTTCTGGGCGTGATCGGTGCGGCGCGTTGTAACGTGCTGATTTCGGGCGGTACGGGTTCGGGCAAGACCACGCTGCTCAACACCATGACGGCCTTTATTGACCCGACCGAGCGGGTCATCACCTGCGAAGACGCTGCCGAACTGCAACTGCAACAACCGCACGTCGTGCGTCTGGAAACCCGTCCGCCCAATCTCGAAGGGCAGGGCCAGATCACCATGCGCGATCTGGTGAAGAACTGTCTGCGTATGCGCCCCGAACGCATCATCGTCGGCGAAGTGCGTGGCCCCGAAGCTTTCGACCTGCTTCAGGCCATGAACACCGGCCACGACGGCTCGATGGGCACGCTGCACGCCAACTCCCCGCGTGAAGCCATCAGCCGTATGGAATCCATGATCACCATGGGCGGCTATGGCCTGCCGTCCAAGACGATCCGCGAAATGATTGTCGGCTCGATCGACATCATCATTCAGGCCGCCCGTCTGCGCGACGGTTCGCGCCGCATCACCCATGTCACCGAAGTTGTCGGCCTCGAAGGCGATGTGATCGTAACGCAAGACCTGTTCGTCTATGACATCACCGGCGAAGATGCGGCCGGTCGTGTGGCAGGACGCCACCGTTCCACCGGTATTGCCCGTCCACGCTTCTGGGATCGCGCCCGTTATTACGGGCTGGAACGCGAACTGGCGGACGCTCTGGACGCCTCGGAGTAACGACGATGATGATGGTCTTGGCGGCTGTTCTGGCCTTTGTCACGATCGGCGGGATCGGTTGGGTTCTGGTCGGCGGAGACGACAGCGCCAGCGATGGTGTCAAACGCGCCAAGGCGCTGACGGCTGCCCGTCCGGCGACGGTACAGGGCAAGCGCACCAATGCGCCGGTCACGGCGGAGGTCCGTCGCAAGCAGATCCTGACCCAGCTTCAGGAAGTCGACCGCCGCGAACGCAAGGCCCGCGTTAGCCTGACCTCGCGTATCCGTCAGGCAGGACTGACCCTGTCGGTGCGGACCTTTATCATTTTCAGCGTGCTGGCGGGCCTGATCGGCTTTGCCCTGCCGTTTATCATGGGCATGAACATCTTCCTGTGTCTGGGGGTGATGGTCGTTCTGGGTGTCGGTCTGCCGCGCTGGGTACTGGGCTTTCTGGCCAAGAAGCGGGTCAAGAAGTTCTCGGCCTCGTTTGCCGATGCCATCGATGTTTTGGTGCGCGGCATCAAGACCGGCCTTCCGGTCAATGACTGTTTCAAGATCATCGCCCGTGAAAGCCCCGAGCCTCTGGGTGGCGAGTTCCAGCGCCTGCTGGAAGGACTGGGCGTTGGCATGTCGCTGGCCGAGGGGCTGGAGCGCATGTTTGAGCGCATGCCGACACCGGAGCTGAAGTTTTTCTGCATCGTCATTGCTATCCAGCAAAAGACCGGCGGCAACCTTGCCGAGGCCCTGACCAACCTGACGACCGTGCTGCGGGCGCGTCGTCTGATGCGCGAAAAGATCAAGGCCATGTCGTCCGAAGCGGTGGCCTCGGCCCTGATTATCGGTTCGCTGCCGCCACTGGTCATGACCATCGTGATGGTCACTAGCCCCAGCTATATGATGACCATGTTCACCGATATGCGTGGCCAGTTTATGCTGCTGGGGGCCGCCACATGGATGGGCATCGGCATCATGTCCATGAAAAAAATGATCAACTTCAAGATCTGACGGGGACACGATATGGAAGATTTCATCCGTTTCATGACCACACCGCAGAACCTGCTGTCGATCGGTGTGGGCGTCGCGGTGTTTGCCTCGCTCTTTACCCTGCTGAGCAGTATGGGCGGCGGACAGGGTCTGGAAAAACGCATCAAGCATGTGGCGGACCGTCGCGACGAACTGCGTCGTCGCTCGCGGGCCTCCATGCAGGGCGGGACCACGCCCTCGCTACGCCAGACCGACGAAGGCTTTAAAAAGCGGATTGTGGACCGGTTGAATCTGTCCAGCCTGCTCGAAGACCCCAAGGTCAACGAACAGATTATGCAGGCCGGTTTCCGTGGCCAGCGTCCGGTAACGACCTTCTACTTCTTCCGCTTCTTCTCGCCGCTGGTGCTGGCGGTGATTGCGGGCCTGTATCTGTTTGTGCTGACCGATTTTGATGCCCCGCTGATGACCAAGGTTGCGGGTGTGGCCGTGGCGATTGCGATCGGCTTCTATGGTCCGAACATCTATCTGTCGAACCACATTCAAAAGCGCCGCCAAAAGATCGTCGAGGCCTTCCCCGATGCGCTCGACCTTCTGCTGATCTGCGTGGAATCGGGCATGTCCATCGAGGCGGCCATCCAGAAGGTCAGTCAGGAAATCGGCACCCAGTCGCTGGAACTGGCCGAGGAACTCAGCCTGATGTCGGCGGAACTATCCTATCTGCCGGATCGCCGCATGGCCTATGACAATCTGGCCAAGCGCACCAACCATCCGGGCATCAAGTCGGTGGCCACGGCCATGACACAGGCCGAAACCTACGGCACGCCGCTCAGTACCGCCCTGCGGACCATGGCCAAGGAAAACCGCGACCTGCGTCTGGCAGCGGCCGAGAAGAAGGCAGCGGCGCTTCCGGCCCAGTTGACCGTGCCGATGATTATCTTCTTCCTGCCGGTACTGTTCGTGGTCATCATGGGACCGGCCGCCATCAGCATCATGGATATGATGGGCAGCTAAACAGGCTTAGCCCTCCAGCAGGGCTTTCAGTCTCTCGTTCATGTCCGTGAATGCCGGACGGATACGCGCGCGATGCTTGTCATGGAACAACTCGCCGCGCAGGCCCGAAAAGGTGATGCCGTTGGTGACGATGGTGGCACCCTTTTCCACTTCGTCCAGCAGGATGAACCGCGTCGAAGCCGACAGGAAACCGCGCTTCTCGCTCCAGATCAGCTTGCCCGCCGGAATCCATTCCGAGACGTTGGCCTGTACATGGCGCTCGCGCAGGTCGGGAAAGACTTCGCGGAAACGCAGCGGCGTCGAAAACCCGAACGAGCCTTCGATATCGCGCTCATACGGGTTCCATCTTTGCCAGCCGGTCAGGTCTTCGATCACTTCCCAGATCTGCTCTGCCGAAGCGCGAATGCCGATACGGTTATCGATACGGGTGCTTTCCATGACCTGCCTGTGACACGACCTGACGGAGGATGAAAGTGGCTATGCGGGCCACGCGCTTAAAAAAACCAGCGGGATCATATCGACGCAATCGGCGTTTGAGTGGCGTAACGCTGATGTTTCGAGGCCCCGAATGAGCAAGATACCCGTAGACCTGCCACCGGATCTGTATCCGCAACCCGTGGCCCGGCGCAAACAGGGCAGCAGCAATGTCCTTTTGTTTGCGCTGTCCTTTGTCGCCACCTTTGCTCTGGTTTGGTTGTTACTGGAAATCTTCTAGGCCCACGCGCAAGAGGCGGTTATGGCAGGGCAAACGAAAGGTCTTTAGCCATGATCAAACGCATCCAGCCTGACGCCCGCATGAGTCAGGCCGTTGTCCATAATGGCGTTGTCTATCTGGCCGGTCAGGTCGGCGAACCGCACGAGGATGTCGCGGACCAGACGCGCACGGCGCTTGCCGAAATCGAGGCCCTGCTGGCCGAGGCCGGTAGCGACAAGTCGAAAATCCTGATGGCGACCATCTGGATGGCCGATATGGCCGACTTTGAAACCATGAATACGGTCTGGGATGCGTGGGTCGATACGGCCAACCCTCCGGCCCGTGCCACGGGCGAGGCCAAGCTGGCCACGCCGGACTATCTTGTAGAAATCATTGTGACGGCGGCTGTGTGATGAACGACCAATCCGAACTGGAACGCTTCCGTGCGGCGCGTGTCACGGCGCTTTATCGCCTCGACCTGATCGAGAAGGGTGCCCAGCTTCATTATGAAGACGGCACGCCGGTCGATATGCAGTCCGAAGCCGCGCGCCTGAAAGAGCAGGTTGCGGACATGGATCGCCGCATCCGCAATCTTGAAGACAAGATCAAGCGTCAGGCCCTGAACTAGGGCCTGGCTTAACCCGGTTGAGCTGTCAGTTGGTGGTGGTCGTCGCTGCCGCGGCCCCGCCGGCCTCGACCGGCTGGAGGCGCAGGGGGGACTGTTGGCCGGCATCGGTGGTTGCGGCCGGAACCTCGCGGGCTGCGGCATTGTCCATCAGCAGCGGTGCCAGCGCGAAGACCGCGACCAGTGCCCCCAGTAGCAGCGCCAGAATCGCTACGCTCAACATAACAATGCCCGTGCGACGACGGCGACGGCCGATCCCTGTGCGGACATTGCGGACGATGATGTACCGCGTGCCGTTAAAGGCCTCGGAACCGATGATATTGTGTTGGGACATAACAGGCACGCTCCCGATCCATACTGACGTCTTTTAAGTCTGCGGATCGGTGCGGCCAAACAATGTCCGTGAAATGATCGTCATGTGTTCGCTGACACACAAGTGCGCTATCGGGTGATTACAACGACAGGTTGATGCTGCGTCCGTTGCGGATATGCACCTGTTGCATCAGCACGGTAACAGGTCCCTGACCGGCGCGCACCGGCGCAATCACATACCAGCGCCCGTCCGGCAGGTTGCTGAAGCCAAAGCGGTTATTCTCGCAAGCGGTCGAACGCACGAAGTCTCGATAGTCGGCGCTGGGGTCCGGCACGGTGCGGGCGCGCACGACATCAGCGGGCAGTTGGGCGCGGGAATTGGACCCGTACAGGGTCTGGAAGCGGGCATCCGTATAGGGGGTGGCGGGCGTCAGGCCCGCCGAGCCGACACAGGCAAAGGCTGTACCGTCCTGCGTCGAGGTTACCTGTCCTTGAATGCTGCCACGCCCCTGTGCGCTGGACCAGACAAAGTCTGCGCGGTCAAAAGCCCCCGAAGCCATCGGTGCAGATCCGCTTCCCATCGGCACGGTCGAACAGGCTGCCAGAGCCATGGTGCCGAGAAGTGCGGTAACCGTCAGGGATTTACGGGCGGCCTGGAAGGCTTTGTGCGACATGGGAACCTCGTTCGCAGGGGGGGATCCAAGGAATACCCCTATGGGATGACCTGTGTGATGACGCAGTGTCAAGCTTGTCCGCACGCGTCCTCTGGTTCACAACAGCATAAAATGTCGCCGGAAAAAACAGTGTCCGGACGACCCGATAAGAGGAAGCCCCCGTTCGCCCATGACAGTCCGCTTTGAAGATATCCGCGAAGCTCAAGCGCGTATTGCCGGTCAGGTTGACCGCACCCCTGTTCGCTATTCGCGCCGTCTGTCGCAACTGACCGGTGTCGATATCTGGATCAAGTTCGACAACCTGCATTTTACAGGCTCGTTCAAAGAGCGCGGTGCCCTGAACCGTCTGCTGCAATTGACGCCCGAGGAGCGCAAGCGCGGGGTCGTCGCGGCCTCGGCGGGCAATCACGCCCAGGCTCTGGCCTATCATGGCGGTCGTCTGGGCGTGCCCGTCACCATCGTCATGCCCGAGGGCACACCCTTCGTGAAGGTGGATGGCACCCGCGCCCATGGGGCCAATGTGGTCATCCACGGCCTCGACTTCTCGGCCTCGACCGAGGAGGCGCATCGCCTGCGCGACGAAAAGGGCTTCATCTTCGTCTCGGCCTTTGACGATGAAGGCATTGTGGCGGGCCAAGGTGTCTGCGGTCTGGAATTCGTCGAAGACGTACCGGAACTGGATGCCCTGATTATCCCGATCGGTGGCGGCGGACTGATCGCTGGTAGTGCCATCGCGGCCAAGGGGCTGAAACCCGACATCAAGATTTTTGGTGTCGAGGCCGCGCGCTATCCGTCCTTTACGGCCCGCCGTGCGGGAAAGCCGCCGGTCTGCACCGGCCAGACCATTGCCGAGGGCATTGCCATCAAGGCCGTGGGCGATATTCCGTTTGCACTGGCCGATGCCCTGATCGACGAAGTGTTTGTCTGCGAGGAAGCCGATTTTGAAAAAGGCGTAGCTCTGTTGGCGACGCTGGAAAAAACGGTCGCAGAGGGTGCAGGGGCCGGTGGCCTTGCCGCCATTCTGGCCTATCCCGAACGCTTCAAGGGTATGAAGATCGGTATCGAACTGACCGGCGGCAATATTGATGCGCGCATGCTGGCCGTGGTTCTAAACCGTGAAATGGTGCGCGAGAAACGCCTGATCGTTTACCGCATTCTGGGTGATGACCGTCCGGGCATGTTGTCGGCGATGGCGGCCGTGATTGGGGGCCTTGGCGGCAATATTATTGATGTGGTTCACAACCGTCTTGCGCTAGACGTTCCGGCCAAGGGGGCCGAGTTCGACATCATGGTCGAAACCCGCGATGCCCGTCACGCCGAGGAAATCGGCCAAGCCTTGAAGGACAAGGGTTATGAACTTCGCATGGGCTAAGCCCGCAGGTGTCGCCGTGGTTGCGGCACTGGCTCTGGCGGCCTGTGGCCGTTCCGACAATGCCACAAGCGTTGACAATGAAGCCGCCAAAAAGGCCGCGCAGGAATTCCTGATCGGCAACAGCAAGGCCGAGGGCGTCAAATCCCTGCCGTCGGGCCTGCAATACAAGATCATCACGTCCGGTCCTGCCGAGGGCAAATCGCCGGACAGCAATGATCTGGTCAGTGTCCATTACGAAGGCACGCTGACGGACGGCACGGTGTTTGATTCATCGTTCGGTCGCGGCTCGCCCGCCGTCTTCGCCCCCGATCAGGTGGTGAAGGGCTGGACCGAGGCCCTGCAACTGATGCGTCCCAGTGACGAGTGGTATCTCTATGTGCCGCCGGAACTGGGCTATGGCGAAAATCAGGCTGGACCTATTCCGGCCAATTCGGTGCTGGTGTTCCGCCTTCAGGTGCTGAACGTCGCCGAGGTTCCGGGTGGCCATAAGGGCGGCGCACCCGCCAACGGCTAAAGCGTTTCTACGCCTGCCATTCGCTCCTGACCGCAGCCTCCGGCTCGGTCGGGAGCTTTTCTTTTTTGAGCGCCTCGAAACGCACTGGATCAAGTGCCTTCAGCGCCCAGATGGCCGTGCCGCGCACGACGGCATCCTCGTCATCGACCAGATGCTCGACCAGCGGCACCAGAGCCTCATTGCCCGAATTGCCCGCCGCATGCAGGACGTTGCGGATAAAGCGGTTACGCCCGATGCGCTTGACGGGGCTCTTGGTGAACAGGGCGCGGAACGCCGCATCGTCCAGCGCCAGCAGATCGGCCAGCTTGGGCGTGACGAAATGCTCGCGGGCTTGCAGTCGGCTCTCGGATGCGGCCTGCGCGAACTTGTTCCACGGACAGGCCGCCAGACAGTCATCACAGCCATAGATGCGATTGCCGGTGGCGGTGCGGAACGCCTCGGGCCACAGGCCGCCATACTCGATGGTCAGATAGGACAGACAGCGTCGGGCATCGATCTGGAACGGGGCGGGGAAGGCCTGGGTCGGGCAGGCATCCAGACAACTGCGGCACGAACCACAGCTTTCCTTTCCTTGCGTATCGGGCTCCAGCTTGGCGGTCGTCAGAATGGTGCCGATAAAGAACCAGCTGCCCAGATCGCGACTGACCAGATTGGTGTGCTTACCTTGCCAGCCCATACCGGCCCGCTCGGCCAGCGGTTTTTCCATCAGGGGCGCGGTATCGACAAACACCTTCACCTCTTGGCCGAGGCGGGCCGCAATCTGTCCGGCCAGTATCTTCAGGCGGCCCTTGATGATCTCGTGATAGTCGTCGCCGCGCGCATAGACGGAAATATAGCCGTCCGCCGGCTGTTCCAGTTCGGGGCGCGGATCATGTTCCGGCCCGTAGTTCATGCCCAGAACAATGGCGCTGACGGCCTCGTCCCACATGCCATTGGGGTGGCGGCGCCGCTCCAGCGTGGTCTGCATCCATTCCATATCGCCGTGGCGATCGGCCTCGACAAACTGTGCCAGCCGCTCGCTGGCGGGCCATGCATCGCGCACATCGGCAAAGCGGCACACACCGAACCCCAGTTCGGCGGCGCGTTTGCGAATAAAGTCTCGTGGATCGGCGGCCATACCCGCCCTTTGCCCTGATAGGCGTCAGAAATCCAGATCGGTGTACCAGCTGGCAGGGCTGACACCCGGCAGACGGTCCGACAAAAGCGCACGGAAACACGGGCGCGACTTGATCTTGGAATACCACAGCTTGAGCGACGGAACGACGCCCCACGGCATCTCGCCAAAATAGTCCAGCGCCGAAATATGCCCTGCCGCCACCAGATCGGCCTGACTGAGACGACGCCCCGCCAGCCATTCGCGCGTGGAGGCCAGCTCTTCCAGCATGGCCAGATGTTGTTTCAGCGCCTCGCGGCCTTCGCGCAACTGGCGGGCATCAGGCGGCCCAAGACGCAAGAGCGGTTTTTCGACCCGTTCATGCAACAGGATGGAATCCACATCGTCCGAAAACCGGCGCGTGAACCATGTGGTCAGGCGGCGTGCCTCGGCCCGCTCGAACACGTCGGACGGTAACAGGACATCGCCTTTGGCGCGGTCCTCGATCCAGCCCAGAATGGCATCCAGCTCGCACAGGTTCAACGGCTTTCCGCGTTCCGTTACCGCCAGAACCGGTGGCATACCCGAGGCATTCAGCTCGAACAGCGGGCAGTTTTCGTCCCACGGACGCACGGGCTCCTCGGCCCATTCAACCTTGGCTTCGCCCAGCGCCAAACGCGCCGCACGCGAAGCGGGATGGAAGGCAAAATGATAGAGGATGGCAGGTGCGGACATTTGTCCCACTCAATGCACACGTCGCGTTAAGAGTGCGTTTACCGGAAGGGCCCGCGCAAAGATTTCACAGGAAAAATGGCTGTGATTTTGGGGGCTAAAACCGGACCCGATCCTTAACCCCAAGGTCCGCTGGTTGGCCCTGCATCATCGGCTGGTGCTGGCGTAGAGGTTACCACAGGGGCCACCGCAGGGGCGGGGTCGGCATGGATGATAATATCGGCATTGGGATAGCGGCTCAGCACCCGCTTTTCGGCGGCATCCACAATACTGTGCGCCTCGGCCAGACTGAGCGCGGCATCCAGATCGACATGCATCTGCGCCATCAGGGTGTTGCCCGAAATGCGGGTGCGCAACTGGTGCACATTGCGGATACGCGCATCGTCCAGCACAGCGGCAGTAATGCCGTTGCGGTCGTCAGCGGGCGCGGCGGCATCCAGCAAATGACCGGCCGCCGTCTTCAACAGGCCCGTCGCCCCCCAGCCCAGCCAGACCGCGACCACCAGACCGGCGGCCGCATCCAGACCCGGTGCTTTCAGCAGGCTGCCCGAAATAATACCGATCACCACCACCACATTGGCCGCCAGATCGGCAGAATAGTGGGCGCGATCCCCCGACACGGCGAGCGAACCCGAAGCCTTGATCGCCCGTGACTGCTGCCAGATCAGCCAGCCGGTCAAACCGATCGACAGCACCATCACGCCAATGGCCCACCCGCCACCGCTGACCGGTTGGGGATTGAAGATACGGCGCACAGCCTCCAGTCCGATAAAGACCGCAGAGGCCATAACCAGACCCGACTGCACCAGTGCGGCCAGACTTTCGGCCTTGCCATGGCCGTAACGGTGTCCGGCATCCGGCGCGGCGGCGGCCCAGCGCACGGCAAAAAAGGTGCCGACCGAGGCCACAAGATCCAGCGCCGAATCGGTCAGACTGGCCAGAATGGACACCGAACCCGACGCCCCATAGGCAAAGGCCTTGAGGGTCACGAGCACCACAGCCACGCTGACGCTAAGCGTGGTGATGCGGCGATTGGTGGCGGCGTGGTCGGCTATAGGCTGTGTCATTTTGCTGTTGTCGCGCAAAAGCTGTTTTTCGCCAATGGCGGCAAAGGCCGCAGGGGGCTAAGACGGTCAGGTTTAACAGGTTTGGCGACCAGAATGCCAAATCCAATCACGGCGAGGACAGATGGCGGATTGGCTGATTGCGATCCTGATGGGGATTGTCGAGGGTTTGACGGAATTCATTCCGGTATCCTCGACGGGGCATTTGCTGTTGCTGGGGCATTTCCTCGGCTTTGAAAGCACGGGCAAGACTTTTGAAATCGTGATCCAGCTGGGTGCGCTACTGGCCATCATCAGCCTGTATTTCAAAAAGCTGTGGCATCTGGCGACGCGCTGGCCGTTCGACCCCGAGGCCCGCCGTTTCATTATCGGTCTGCTGGTCGCCTTTGCGCCTGCGGTGGTGATCGGCTTTGCCGCCTACGGCTTTATCAAACAGGTACTGTTCGAGACGCCGGTGGTCATCTGTGTGGCCCTGATTGTCGGCGGCTTCCTGCTCTTGTGGCTGGACCGCATGAAAAAGATGCCAACCTATCTGGATGCCGACAAATACCCGATCCGCGTCTATTTCCTGATCGGCCTGTTCCAGTGTCTGGCCATGATCCCCGGTGTGTCGCGCTCGGGGGCGACCATTGCCGGTGGTCTGCTGTTGGGCACCGACAAGCGTTCAGCTGCCGAGTTCAGCTTCTTTCTGGCCCTGCCGACCATGGGGGCGGCGGTCTTTTATGATCTGTTCAAGAACCGCGCGAACCTGAATTTCGACGATATGGGCTTGATCGTCATCGGCTTTATCTCAGCCTTTATCGCCGGTCTGGCGGTGGTGAAATTCCTTCTGGACTTCGTCTCGCGTCGCGGCTTTGCGCCGTTTGCATGGTGGCGGATCGTCGTCGGTGTAGCGGGCCTGATCGGTCTGGCCCTGACCGGCGGCTTCTAAACCTGCCCTCAAGGCAAAAGAAAAGGGGCTCCGGTTGGAGCCCCTTTTTTATCGTCTGCAACTGCCCGATCAGGCGACTTGGGCCGCGTACTGGCCGCCATCGCGATAGCGCCACAGATAGCCCTCGGCGATAGCCTTCATACCGGTCGGCTCGATGCCCAGATCGGCAAAGCCCTTGGCACCGTCGGCCACCACATTATCCTTGGCCAGCAGCTTGACCTGATCGACGGTCACAGCGGGCGTCAGGCCCACAGCGGCCGGAATCTGGGCAAAGCTGGCAATGGCGCGTGCTGCCAGCGACGGCAGCGGCAGGACCAGACGGTCACGACCGGTTTCGGCCAGCACATATTCGATGATCTCCTTCATCGTCCAGACAGCAGGGCCGCCCAGTTCGAAGGTTTCACCGGCAAAGCGGGTGTCGGTGGCCAGACGGCTGATCGCCTCGGCCACATCGGTCACATGGACCGGCTGCATACGGGTTTCACCGGCCACCAGCGGCATGACCGGCATACGCGCGGCCATATTGCCAAAGCGGTTCAGGAAGCCGTCCTCGCTGCCGAACATTACCGAAGGACGGGCAATGACGGCATTGGGGAAGGCGGCGCGCACAGCCGCCTCGCCCTCGCCCTTGGTGCGGGCATACAGGGCATCTGAATCCACATCGGCACCGATGGCCGACACATGCACCAATTGCTTGACGCCAGCGGCGGTCGCAGCCTGAGCAATATTGCGGGCACCGTCGACGTGCAGGGCCTGGAATTTGCGGCCGCCCGTTTCGAACAGGATGCCGACCAGATTGATGGCGGCATCGGCACCGTGAAGCGCGGCGGCGACATCCTCGGCATTGTTGATGTCGCAACGCGACAGCTGCACCTGACCGACATCGCCGGTCATACGCAGTTCATAGGCCAGCGCAGGCTTGCGCACGGCAATACGGACGCGCCAGCCGCGACGGGCCATGGCACGAGCAACCTGGGTGCCGACAAAGCCCGAGCCACCGAAGATGGTCACAAGACCGGGGGCGAGTTCAGCCATTCTATGCGTGCTCCAACACCTTGCCGCGTCCATTCCTTGATGGCGCGCAGCGAATTCTCTGCGCGGGGCTTAACCGATGACAGCCGCGCCCGCAACAAAGGCCCGCCATATGGGCGCTAAACTCGACCTTTGGCTCCCCTTTCGCAGAGATAAAACACAGGTCTCGGCTGTCGACCCGATAGTCGTGTCTCTTACGTCACGCGAGAACAGATTGTGGCGCGAACGGGAACAAAAGCGGACATAACCGACTCTCGAACAGGCGTGGATATGGCATGAGGGGCGCGCAAGCGCTTCTGTCGGTGCGCTGTATCTGTTGGGCAGCCTGACCCCGGGACGAAAGGTTCGAGTGATGATCGCGGCTTTGACCTTGCTGTTGCTGGCGGGGATAAACCCTTCTGCACAGCCCGTCGTCCGCACCCCACCGGTGGCAAGGGCGCAACCGCCCGTGGCCAACAGGCCCCCCGTTACCAACCGGGCCGCTGTGACCAATAGAACGCCCGCCGTCGCCCCGCCTGTTGCCGTTGAGCGTCCGGCGGCACCCGCACCGGCTGCTCCGCCTGTGGCGCGGCTGCGCCCTCCGGTCATCGCTGCGGCGGTTCTGGACACGATCGAGCCGCCTTTGCGCGAAGCTGTGGTCTGTGCCGCGCATATGGAACTGTTGATGGAGCGACTGTCGGCCCGTGGCCAGGATGCCGAGGCACCGGTCATTCTGATCGAGGAATACTGGCAGACCCGCCTGCCTGATCCGGACGGTCCCGATCCGGTGTCGGTCGAAACCTTCGTGGCGATCAAAGACACACTGGATGCCAGCGCCAACGAAATGCCCAGCCACTATCTGCGCGGGCTTCAGGACTGCGTTATCAGTGCAGCGCGTGGCGGTGCCTTAAGCGACTGATCTTTTCCAGTTGATCGCATAAAAAAGGCCGCCCCTCATGCGAAGGGCGGCCCTTTTTGTTTTAGCGGACGCAGCCCTTACGGGCGGCCCACCACGGCATCGACCGAGGTGGTCGTGACGGGGTGATATAGCGGGCGCGTCTTGGCATAGATGCGCGTGGCAATCGGCTGGCCCCAGTCGCCCTGATCCCACAGGGTCTGGAACAGCGGCAGCACGAATTTGCGACGACCCATATGGCTGAGGAAGTCATCGGCTGTCTGCACCGCAGGCTGGTAACGGTGGGCCAGAGCCACCTGCAACCATGCGAACTTCACCTCGGCATTACCCTCGGCATTGAGGTTCAGGGCCGCTTGCAGATCGGCCAGTTGCGCCTCGCTCAGCCACGTCTTGGCCCCGTCTTTCGGACGCCAGGACAGGAAGTGCTGGCGCTGTTGGGTGTTCCAGCTGGCCCACGGCACGGCGCTGGCCGGACCCTTGGTGACATAGAAGGCCTCAGCGGCCTGATCCACGGCCGTAAAGGCGTTCGACACCGGAGCCACAGCATTTGAGGGCAGACCCGGCTGATAGATCCACTGATCCATCATCAGGGCGCTTTCCATGGCCGCATCACCCTTCACAAGGTGGGTGCGGATGTCCTCCAAGAAGCGTTCGGTGGTCATCGGGCGCCACGCATTGCGCTCGAAATAGCCACGCATCCACGCATCGAATTTTTCGCGACCGGCGATGCGCTCGATGGTGCGCAGGAAGGCGGCACCCTTGTCATAGGCGATGGTGTTCATGCCGTCGTCGGGATCGCGGCCTTCAAGCTCCAGCTTTAGGCGGGTATCGGCCGGATCAAGGCTGGCCAGTTCTTCCTGAAGACCCGTCCATGCCAGAACCTGTTCCTGAACAGCGGCATCATGCCCGTAAACGGACTCCATGATGCGGTTCTCGAAGTATGACGTGAAACCCTCGTTCAGCCAGAAATCGTCCCACGTCGCGTTCGTCACCAAGTTGCCCGACCAGCTGTGCGCCAGTTCGTGCGCCACCAGCGACACCAGTGAGCGGTCACCGGCAATGATGGTGGGGGTGGCGAAGGTCAGCATGGGGTTTTCCATACCGCCGAACGGGAAGCTGGGCGGCAGGACCAGCAGGTCATAACGGCCCCACTGATACGGGCCATACAGCGCCTCGGCGGCACCCACCATTTCGGCGGTCGGCATCAGTTCTTTGTGCGAGGCTTCCAGCTGGCTCGGCTCGGCCCAAACGCCGGTGCGCTCGTCAAAGGCTTCAAAGGCAATGTCACCTACAGCCAGCGCGATCAGATAGGGCGGGATCGGCTTGTCGAGATTAAAGCGCCACGCCTTCATGCCATTTGCGGCATCCTCGCCCTGCGGCGTCAGGTCTTGTGCCGACATAACCGCGCGCAGATTGGCGGGGGCCACAATGCGTGCCGTATAGGTCTGGCGGATACCGGGGCTGTCCTGCGTCGGTATCCATGTGCGAGTCAGGATCGCCTGTCCTTGGCTGAACAGATAGGGCAGCTGGCCGCCTGCGGTCTGTTGCGGGGTCAGCCATTGCAGCGCCGCCGCATCGGGGCGGGTGGCATAGGTGATGACCACCTGCTGGGCCTCGCTGCCACGGAAGGCGGGCAGGGTGATGCTCAGCGGCTGGCCCTTGATGGCGTCCGATGCGCCCAGCGTAAAGGGCAGGGCGCGGCCCGCTGTGTCCGTGACGGAACGGATGTCGAGGTTCTTGGCGTCCAGCACAACCTGTGTGGCACCTGGGCGGCCCGTAACATCCAAAGTGACTTTGCCCGACAGGGTCTTGGCGGCAAAGTCGGCGCTCAGATCCAGATCGACATGGGTGACGCGCGCCTCGGCAGGGCGGGCATAGGAGTGGACGTCGTTGACATAGTCGCTGGCCATCGTGGCCTCCGGTGCCGCTGCCTGTGCAGGCGGCGTGCCGGGCGTGAAATCACCCGTCGACAGATTAGGCGTGGCACAGGCCCCAAGGCTGGTGGCCAGAGCGGTTGCAAGGGCAAGGGCGGATACCTTGCCTGCCAGATTGAAGGTCATCGGCAGCTCCGTAAATCAGATGCTGCCGAAGTGCCCCCGTTCTGGACTAAAGATCAAGCGTGGTGAACCGGCGCGGCGTGTCTGGCCTTGAACAACTTGCCCTTCTCGGCCCACAGCACCAGCAACAGAGCGACCACGGACAAGATGGCAAAACCGCTGGTCAGCGGCACGGTGGTACCGTTGAACAACTGGCCGATGGCAAAACCGGCCAGCGCACCGATAATGGTCGAGATAAAGCCCTGCGCCGAGGACGCCGTGCCCGCAATATGGCCCATCGGCTCCATAGCCATCGAACCGAAATTACCGGCGACCAGACCAAAGCAGAACATCTTGCATCCCTGCAGGATCGAGAAGGTCCAGATGGTGTCATGACCTGACAACGAGATCGCGGCATGGATGAAGCTGAAGACAATAAAGCCCATCAGTGCCGAGTGCGAAATCAGACGCGAGCCCAGACGCTCGACCAGATGCGAGTTAATCAGTGACGATACGGCAATCCCGCCTGCCACCAGCGCAAAGACGGTGGTGAAAAGGTGCGGGGCCTTGAACACGTCAAAGAAGATCTGTTGCGACGAGTTGATAAAGCCGAACAGGCCGCTGACGATGGCGGTCATGGCCAGCGTATAGCCCATGGCCTGACGGTTGGTCAGGGCCTGACGGAAGGCATCGAAAATGGGACCCGCCTCGATGGCACGGCGATCCTCGGGATGCAGGGTCTCGGGCAGACGGAGCGCAGCCCAGATCAGGAAGCTGGTGCCGAAAATGGCAAAGACCCAGAAAATCCACTGCCAAGGCCCGACCAGCAGCACCAGTTGACCCACCGTCGGGGCCAGAATGGGCACACCCAGAAACACCAAAAAGCTCAGCGACATGACCCGCGCCATGGTGCGCCCTTCATAACGGTCACGCACGATAGACACGGCCAGTACGCGGGTTGCCGCCACGCCGATCCCCATGCCGATCCGCGCCAGCAACAGGACGGTAAAGGTGTGCGAAAACGCGGCCAGTACCGAGAAGGCGACATAGATACCCACACCGGCCAGCAAGACCGGCTTGCGCCCGAAACGGTCCGACAATGGCCCATAGATCAGTTGCGCCCCGCCAAAGCCCAGCAGGTAGGCCGTGATAATCCACTGGCGGCTGTTTTCGTTGGCGATGCCAAGGTCTGCACCAATAGCGGGCAGGGCGGGCAGCATGGCGTCGATAGCCAGTGCGTTCAGCGCCATCATAATAGCGATCAGGCAGACGAACTCGGCAAAGCCGGGGCCATTGCGAACAGTGGTCGAGGTTTGGGTCATACCTATGCTGTGCCGCCTGCGTCCCTCTGACGCAAGCAATCAGGCCGAAGTGACGCGGAATTTGTTCTTACTGACACACTGTTAAATATTGAGAGCGGTGTTAGTATCGACCCATGGGGACGGGAAAACAGACACAAAGCCTGAAGGTAAAACGTTTGTGGACGGGGCTGGCAGCGGCCCTGTTGGTGGTCGTGGTGATGGGGGTTGTGGCGCTGAATCTTCGCCCCTCTCTCGACGATTGGCCTCGAGTGCCGATCCGTAAAGAACCGCTCGCCACTGGCTTGGGCATACGCTTTATCGGCACATCCGGTGTGGTGCTGTCGGATGACCGGACCACGCTGGTGATCGACGGTTTCGTCACACGTCCGCCGTTGTGGCAGGTCTTGTTCGGACGGGTGCAACCGGATGCGGAACAGGTTCGCAAGGTCAGGGCGCGAACCGGCGTATCGCGTCTGGATGCGGTGATGGTGGCCCACAGCCATTATGATCACGCAATGGATGCGCCCGAATGGGTAAAGCAGGCTGGCGGCGAAGTGTGGGGCACGCTTTCCACCCTCAATATCGCACGGGCCGAAGGCGTGCAGGCGACGCGCATTATTGGGCCTCATGATCAGATTGAGCGCGGCCTCTTTCATGTGCGTGTCTTTGGTCTGGACCATGCCCCGCCCGAGCGCATGCAAGGCATCATCCATGAGGGTTTTCACATCCCTGCCCGCGCGACCGACTATAAAACCGGCGGCGGTCTGGGTTTTTATGTCACCCACGGATCATGCCGTATTCTGGCGGTGCCCAGTGCGGGCAGGGCGCAGACCGATCTGTCGCAATATCCCGCCGATGTCATCCTCTTGTCGATAGGGCAGTTGGGACTTCAGGACCGCGACGCGATCGAAACCTACTGGCGCGATACGGTGGTCGCCAGCGGTGCCAAACTGGTCATCCCTGTGCATTGGGACGATTTCAGCCGCTCGCTGGATGCCCCGCTCAAACCCTTGCCCTATGCGTTCGAGCGGGTGGATGTGGCGATGCGCGAAATCATGGCGCTGGCGGGTGATGGTATCACTGTGGCCCTGCCCGTTCTGTACGAACCGCTGGACCTGTCCGCATCGGGGGCGTGTTAGTCCGCCTCGCTTTTCAGCAGCTCCAGCGCCTGTTCCAGCGTTTCCACCCAGCCGCTTTCATGGCGCAGCCCCGCCTGCAGGATCATCTGGCGGATAAGCACAGCCCGATCCGGATCGGGATGGGCCATGTCGCGTACAGCAAAGTTTTCATACTGGGCCAGTTTTTCGCGATGCTGGGTCAGGCGTTCCTCGATGGCGGCGATAAGGGCGGGGGTGTCAGAACGCTCAAGCCCCAGCACGGCATCGGCCCGCAGTTTCACCATCAGCGTATCGCGTAAGGGCGCACTGGCATCGGCCTCGCGCATCCAGTCGCGCAGCGCCGCCTCGCCCGCAGGCAGGACATGATAGTTGCGCTTGCGACCGCGTGCTTCCGCTTCGGCTTCGGACGCGATCAGGCCATCAGCCTCTAGCCGCCCCAGTTCGCGGTAAATCTGCTGGTGCGAGGCCTGCCAGAAATGGCCGATCGACTTGTCGAAACGTCGGGCCAGTTCCAACCCCGAAGAGTGCGGGCGTTCGATCAGGGCGGTCAGCAGGGCATGGGGCAGGGACATGGGATTTTCCCTAGGGGCAGCTTCTTAAAGACCGGAGAACAGCGCAGAACAAATGTTTTTGCAACCCGTTGCAAAACATCGGAAGCAATGTTCTAGATGCGGTGAAAGACCCCGTTGGAGTTATGGTCATGTCGCATTTCCCGCTGTTGAACCGTCCGCTGGACCTCGGCTTCACGACCTTGGCCAACCGCGTGTTGATGGGATCGATGCACGTCGGTCTGGAAGAAGCGCCGGACGGCTTTAACCGCATGGCGGCCTTCTATGCCGAGCGGGCTGCGGGTGGTGTCGGCCTGATCGTGACGGGTGGTATTGCTCCCAATGCCCGCGCGGCTCCGTGGCCGGGTGCCTCCAAAATGACAACGGAAGAAGAAGCGGGCCACCACAAGGTCGTTACCCGCGCAGTCCAAGAGAACGGCGGCAAGATCGCCATGCAGATCCTGCATTTTGGCCGCTATGCCTATTCGTCGGAACTGGTCGGCCCGTCCGCCATCAAGGCGCCGATCAACCCGTTCGTGCCGCACCCGCTCTCGGGCGATGAGGTTGAACAGACCATTGCCGACTTTGTGAACTCGGCGCGCCTTGCCCAATATGCGGGCTATGACGGCGTCGAGATCATGGGGTCCGAAGGCTATCTGATCAACGAGTTCATCGCCGCCCGCACCAACCAGCGCGACGATGAATGGGGCGGTTCGTATGAGAACCGCATCCGCTTCCCGCTGGAGATTGTGCGCCGCGTGCGCGAGGCCGTGGGGCCTAACTTCATCATCATCTACCGCCTGTCGATGCTCGATCTGGTCGAGGGCGGCTCGACGCTGGACGAGGTGATCCAGTTGGCCCGCGCCATCGAAGCGGCCGGTGCCACCATCATCAATACCGGCATCGGCTGGCACGAGGCCCGCATCCCGACCATCGCCACCAAGGTACCGCGCGCCGCCTTTGCATGGGTGACGCAGAACCTGATGGGCAAGGTCAACATCCCTCTGGTCGCCACCAACCGCATCAATACGCCCGAGGTTGCCGAACAGGTGCTGGCCGACGGTCAGGCCGACATGATCTCCATGGCCCGCCCGTTCCTCGCCGACAGCCAGTTCGTCAAAAAAGCCCGCGAGGGTCGATCGCAGGAGATCAATACCTGCATCGGCTGCAATCAGGCCTGCCTTGACCACACCTTCTCGTTGCAGATCACGTCCTGCCTTGTGAACCCGCGCGCCTGCCACGAAACCGAGATCGTGATTGCGCCCACCGATACGCCAAAATCACTGGCGGTTGTTGGCGCGGGCCCTGCGGGTCTGGCCTTTGCGACGACGGCGGCAGAGCGCGGCCACAAGGTCACTTTGTTCGATGCCGATGACAAAATCGGCGGCCAGTTCAACATCGCCAAACAGGTGCCGGGCAAGGAAGAATTCTTCGAGACCCTGCGCTATTTCAAAGGCCATGTAGAGCGCACCGGCGTTGATCTTCGCCTGAACACCCGCGCTACAGCAGACGATCTCAAGGGCTTTGACGAAGTGGTTCTGGCCACCGGCATCAATCCGCGCAAACCGGGCATTGAGGGCGAGGACCGTCCGAACGTCCTCACCTATCTGGACGTGCTCCGCGACAAGAAGCCGGTCGGGCAAAAGGTCGCCATCATCGGCGCAGGCGGCATCGGTTTCGATGTGGCCGAATACCTCGTCCACGAAGGTGTCAGCCCGTCTCAGGATATCGACCTGTTCTTCGAGGAATGGGGCGTGGATCAAGATTACGAAACCGCAGGCGGCCTGACCGAGCCGCACCCGCCCCCCCCCGCCCGGCAGGTGGGACAGCTAAACCGCAAGACCGCCCACGTCGGCGCAGGCCCTGGCCAGAACCCCCGCGGGATTCACCGCGCGGGCCTTGTCGCCAAGGGCGTCAACATGATCCCCGGCGTTACCTATGAGCGTATCGACGATGATGGCCTGCACATCACCCTGAACGGCGAGCCGCAGGTGATCGCTGCCGACACGGTGGTGATCTGTGCGGGGCAGGACCCCAACCGCGAACTGGAGCAGTCGCTCAAGGATGCGGGCATGACGGTTCATCTGATCGGCGGGGCCGATGTCGCTGCCGAACTGGATGCCAAGCGCGCCATCAATCAAGGCACACGACTGGCGGCTCAAATCTGACGCGAACAAAAGGGAAGGGAGGCCCGCACATGCTGACAACCGAAACCACGTTGAACCCCAAGGCTCTGGAAGGTCTCGCCCGCTGGCACGCGCTGGTCGAGCAAAAGAATATGGACGAACTGGATGCACTTTTGCATCCCGACGCCGTGTTCCGCTCGCCCATGGCGTTCAAGGGCTATCACTCGGCACCGGCGGTCAAGCTGGTGCTGGGCACGGTCATTCAGGTGTTTGAAAACTTCACCTATCACCGCAGTTTTGCAGGCGATGACCGCAACAGCATCATTCTGGAATTCAGTGCCGATGTGGATGGAAAATCCCTGAAAGGCATCGACATGATCCGCTTTGACGACGACGGAAAGATCGTCGATTTCGAGGTCATGATCCGTCCCCTCAACGGGCTTCAGGCGCTGGGGGCCCAGATGGGCGCACGCCTTGGCCACCTGCTTCCGGCCTATAAGGGCGCGGGCTAACCGCGTCTGAAATCACCGCCCATCAAGGCCGCTGGTTCCATCCGGCGGCCTTTTTTATTGCCCGCCCCGGCGGAACCTTGGCCCGTCACTAAAGTTAAGCTGCAAACCGAAAATTGAGATTTCAGTGTTATTCAATGTGTCCGAATCAATCGTAGCGGTGCGTCCGAGGGGAACCCATGAGCCGGAAGATACGGAATATTGCCGGAGTTTCGACTGCGGCTCTGATGCTGATATTGTCTTCCACACATGCGGTGTCTGCCGCACTGGGTGCCGCGTCCAGCGCACAGGCGCAACAGGCCGCCGGTGACACCGAACTGGCTGCCGCCGTCCGCGAAGCCCTGATGCGCGATCCCGATGTTCGCATGGCGCGCGCCGAGATCGAGGTGTCCGAGGTTGAGGGCAGTATCGCCCGCAACGGCTATCTGCCCGCCATCAATGCCTCGGCAGGACCGGAATCCTCGGGCGTCGGCTATGACGTGACCGTCTCGCAGACCCTTTATGACTGGGGGCAGGTCCGCTCCAATGTGGACCGCACCGATGCCCTGACCTCGCGTCAGCAGACCCAGATGCTGATCACCCGCGACGACGTGGCGCTGCAGGTCACCGAACAGTGGCTCGATATTGCCGGTGGTCGCGCCCAGTTGACCCTGATCCGTGACCATCTGGAGCGCCTTGGCCGTTTGCAGGGCATGGCACAAGAACGGGTGACGGGCCGCTTCTCCGATCAGGCCGAACTGGGCCGAGCCAATCTGGCCGTCTCGACGGCCAACGCCTTGCGGGCGCGCCTGAACGGCGAACTGGCCGAGGCCGAGGAAATGTTCACGGTTCTGGTCGGGCGCGAGGCGGGCAGTGTGCGCCTGCCGCATCCCACCACCTTCCTGATCCCGCTGCGCGCCCCTGCGGCACTGGAACAGTCGATTGTCGCCTCGCCGCTTTATCGCCGCTCGGTGCTGGAAGCCGAAGCCGCCGATGCCACCTTCCGCGAGTCACAGGCCGCCCGCTATCCGCGTCTGGTCCTCGAAGGTTCGGTCATGCGCCGCGAGATCGGCGGGCGTCTGGTGGACGACAGCGCCATCGGCCTTCGTCTGCGCATGAATACCCAGCAGGGGTTCAGTACCTTCCAGCGCCCGCGCCTCGAAGCGGCCCGCCGCGATGCCGCCCGTCTCGGGGCGGATGGCACGGCGCGGGACCTGAAACGCACCCTCGGTTCGCTGGTGGTCAATGACCGCGCTCTCGAAGAGCGGATCTCGGCCCTGTCCGATCAGGTGACCCAGTCGGATGGCGTGCGCACCGCCTATGCCGAACAGTTCATTGTCGGCCGCCGTGACATTCAGGACCTGATCGTCATGGAGAGCGAATATTTCGAGGCCGAGCGCCAGATACTGGAACTGACGGTAGAACGCCTGCGCAGCCAGTATCGCGCTGCAGCGCAACTGGGCCAACTGGCTGACAGCTTTGTGGCTGGCGGCGGGACGGTAGCAAACTAGCCATGACCCGCCCTCTCCCCCAAGAGGTTGATCCACTCCGCGAAGGTCTCAGCCTGCTGGCGGCCGAACTGGGCGTGACCGCATCGGCGGCCATGCTGGGCGATGGTCTGCCACTGGATGACGGGCGACTGCCGCTGGATCAGGTCCGCCGTGCCATGCGCCGCGCGGGTCTGTCGGCGCGGGTCGTGCCCATGCCGCTGGACGATGTGCCCGACGATCTGTTCCCGACCCTGATCCTGTTGCGCAATGGCCGCTGTCTGGTGTTTGCCGCCCGCGAGGATGATATGGCGGTGGTACTCAGCCCCTTCACCCATGGCGGGGCACAGCGCGTCACTATGGACAAGCTGCGGGCGGCCTATGCGGGCGACATGGTGTTTGCCCGTCCCGTCTATAATGGCGACACCCGCGCCGAGGGCTATGCCAAGCCCAAGAAACGCCACTGGCTGAAATCGACCGTGGTCGAGGCATGGCCCGCCTTTATCGAGGTCGGTGCAGCGGCGATCTTTGCCAACCTTCTGGCCGTAGCCTCGTCGCTGTTTGTCATGCAGGTCTATGACCGCGTGGTGCCGACGTCCAACTTTCCGACCCTGTGGGTGCTGACCACAGGCGTGGTGGTGGCCATTCTGGCCGAGCTTCTATTGCGCACCTTGCGTTCGCACCTTCTGGAGGCCACCGGAAAGACGCTGGATCTTAAACTATCGTCTCGCCTGTTTGAACAGGTGATGTCGGTGCGCCTGTCGGCCAAGCCCGGCTCGACGGGGGCCTTTGCCAGTCAGGTGAAAGAGTTCGAGACGGTGCGCGAATTCTTTACTGCCTCGACTGTCGCCGCCATCAGCGACGCGCCCTTCATCATCTTCTTTATCGCGATTATCGCCATTCTGGGCGGGCCGGTGGCCATTGCGCCTCTGGTCGGGGTTATCATCATGCTGGTTCCGGCCTTGCTGCTACAGGGCAAGATGGCCGAGCTGTCGCGGGCCAATCTGCGCGAAGGGGCGGTCAAACACGGCCTATTGCTGGAAACCGTCGATAATCTCGAAGGCCTGAAAGCCGCCCGTGGCGAAGGTCGCAATCTTCGCCTGTGGGAAGTGCTGTCCAACCAACTGGCTGATAGCGGTCTGAAAAACCGCAACCTGTCCTCGGCCATCTCGTCGCTCGGCTCTTCGGTCCAGCAACTGACCTATGTCGGGGCGGTGGTCATCGGTGTGCACCAGATCGCGGCGGGCAACATGACCATGGGCGCGCTGGTAGCCTGTTCGCTGCTGGTGTCGCGGGCCGTATCGCCCACGGCCCAGTTCACCGGCATCATGTCGCGCTGGCAGCATGTGAAGGTGGCGCTGGAGGGGCTGGACCAGTTGATGGAGGCCCCGACCGAACGCCCGCAAGACCGCCAGTTCACGCGCAAGCCCGACCTGACCGGTCACTATCAGCTACAGGGTGTCGAGGTGCGTCTGTCGCCCGATGCTCCCCCTGTGCTGACCCTGCCCAAGCTCGAGATCAAGTCCGGCGAGCGGGTGGCGCTGATTGGTGGCAATGGCGCGGGCAAGTCCACGCTCTTGCGCCTGCTGTCGGGCCTCGGCGATGCCAGCGCCGGTAGCGTGCTTCTGGACGATATCAGCCTGCTCCAGATCGAACCGGCAGACCGCCGCCATGCCATCGGCTTCCTGCCGCAAGATGCCGTCTTGTTCCATGGCACCCTGCGAGAGAACCTGACACTGGATGGAGGCCGCCACAGCGACGACGATCTGGTCGCGGCCCTCGATGCGGTGGGACTGGGTGGCTATGTGCGCGCCCATCCTCAAGGTCTGGACCTGCCACTGGTCGGGCGCGGCAGTGTCTCGGGCGGCCAGCGTCAGGCCATCGCCATCGCCCGCCTGATCCTGCAGGACCCGCGCATCGTGCTGATGGACGAACCGACCGCCGCCTATGACCAGAATAACGAGCGCCGTCTGATCGAATACCTGTCCGGCTGGCTGGAAGGCCGCACCGTGGTCATTGCCACCCACCGCCGCACAGTCTTTGCCCTGACCAACCGTGTCGTGGCCCTGTCGAATGGCAGGGTGGTGGGTGATGGTCCGGCGGGTGCCACATCGCCGGTGAAGGGCCTGTCCGGCTTGCGCAAGGTGGCCCATGTCTGACCGCAGAATAGAACGCCAGATCCGTCGCGCCCTTGCCGATACCCGTGAGGGCGAGGCTCACCCTCTGGCGCGCCCCATCCTTTGGGCCTGTGTCGGCGTGGTGGCCATCTTCATCCTGTGGGCCGCATGGGCCAAGGTGGACGAGGTCGCACGCGGCGAGGGCAAGGTGATCCCCAATAGCCGGGTTCAGGTGATCCAGAGTCTGGAGGGTGGCATCCTTGCCGAACTTTTGGTGCGCGAGGGACAGGTGGTCGATGCCGGTCAGCCTCTGGCCCAACTGGACGATACCCGCTTCACCACTGCCACGCAGGAAACCGCCTCACAGGTCAAGGCCCTGACGGCGGCGATTGCCCGCCTTGAGGCCGAGGTCCTCGGCTCTACGGCCATCAGCTTCCCCGACAGCATCCCTGCAGGCGATGCGGTGACCGCCTCCGAACAGGCATTGTTCCGTGCGCGGCGCCAAAACCTGAATGCGACACTGGCCGCCCTGTCTTCCGAGACCGGCTATGCGCAGCGCCAGCTGAACATCGTCACCCCTCTGGCCGAGCGCGGCGTTGTGAGCGAGGTCGAGGGCTTGCGTCTGGGCAAGGATATTGCCGCCCTGACCGGACGCCAGACCGAGGTGCGCAACACCTATATGCAGGAAGCCTATGCCGAGCTGGCCAACAAGAAAGCCGAGCTGGCGGCCCAGTCTGAAATCCTCAACCAGCGCCGCGACCAGCTCCAGCGCACGCGCCTGACCGCCCCTGTGCGGGCGCGTGTGAACGAGATCATCGTCACCACACGCGGCGGTGTCGTCCAGCCGGGCGAGGCGATCATGCAACTGACCCCCGTGGACGACCAGTTGCTGGTCGAGGCCCGCGTCCAGCCACGCGACGTCGCCTTCATCCGCGAGGGTATGCCCGCCAGTGTGAAAATCAGCGCCTATGATTTCACCATCTATGGCGACCTGCCCGGCAAGGTCGAACAGATCAGCGAGGATACGCTCGAAGAAGACACCCCGCGCGGGAAGATGGCCTATTACAGCGTCCTGATCCGCACCGACCGCGCATGGCTGGAAAAGAACGGCCAGCGCCTGCCTATCCGCCCCGGCATGGTGGCGCAGGTCGACATCCAGTCGGGCGAGCGCAGCGTCCTCAGCTACCTTCTCAAACCCTTGTTGAAAGCCCGCCTGACCTAAGCCTCACGGCCCAGACAGTGAACCGGTATGTCCGATAAAGCCTTGCCATCTGCCCGAAAGGGGCTGCACACGACGGACCGTCTTGTGGCCGCGCCTGTGCGCCCTGATCTGTTGCAACAAAGGCAGGGCTTACGCGAACTGGCGACCGAGCTTAGCCGCCATATCCGGCCCGATGCCTATCCCGAGGCGGGCCAGCTCCAGACGGTGCTGCGCTTCATCCTGCCGTCGCCCCTGCCCATGGTCCTGATCTGGGGCGAGGAGGAGCGCCTCTATTTCAACGCCGCCTTTGCGGCGCTGCCGGGCATGGGACAGGTCTCTTTTGGCGCGGTCCTTGCCAAGTCGTCGCCCTTGCGTGAATGGTGGCGCAAGTCTGCCCTTGGCACACGCGATATTGCCCTGAGCGACAAGGCGGATGATGACGGCCCTTACAGCCACTGGTCGGTTCACCGCTGGACCTTGCCGGATGATGTCCACCCGATAGAGGTGCTGACCCTGTTACCCCAGACCCGTCGGGTTCTGGCCGAAGAAGCCTTGCGGGCCAGCGAGGAAACGCTGGCCACCCTGATGGACCAGACGCCGCGTCTGTTATGGCGCTGTACCCCCGAGGGCATTCCGGTCTGGATCAACAAGCGGGCGCGTGACTATCAGGGGCTGGCATCCGACGCGAACGGCGGTTGGTCTGACATACTGGATACGCACGATACGGCCCGCCTTGCAGGGGCCTTTGCCGACCATCAGCATGATCGTCGGGGTTTTGCCCTGCACATGCCGCTCAAAGGGGCCGCCGCAAAGGCGCTGGCCCACCGTCTCCGCTTCAGTCCGATTTTCGACGCAGAGGGCCAGATTAGCGCCTGGGCCGGATCGGGGCTGGAAATCGACGACTGGCACAGCGGTTGGGAAGCCATGCGCCCGCCCTTCGATCTGGTGCCGGGCCGCCACGATGTGATCTGGAGCATGGGGGTCGGCGAGCGTTCTATCCGTCCGCTGGACCCGCAAACGCGACAGGAATGGGGTTCGGTACTGGAGGGCCAGCCTGTCGCGTGGACCGAATGGTGCGCCGTCATCCTGCCCGAAGAGCGCGAGCTGGCGCTGGCCATTCCCGATAGGGTCCGCGCCGGAGAAATGGTGCAGGTGACGCTGGGGCTGGCGGTGCCTTCGGAACAGTATCAGGCCGTGGCGCTCTATGCGTTCCCGATAGACCCTGGTGCCAAGGATGGTGGCCGCATCGGCGGGATGTTCCGCCCTGTGCGCCATCGGGTCGAGCAAAGGGCCTACTGGGTACGGATTGGCGGTCCCGACCTGCACGGTTTCGAAGAACAGCGCGCGGCCCTGCTGCAAGATCAGGTCCGGCTGCTCCAGTTCGACGAGCCTGCCACCTTTGTGGCTGTCTCGCGTGATCTGCAACCGGGGGCCGTGATTTTTCAGGCGCCGGGCGAGCCGCAGCGCCTGTTCGATATTCTGGAAGAACTGAACCTGTCGGCGCGTGACGTGCCGTGGCTGGTCACAGGGATGCAGGCCTATCCGCTGGAAGCGATTGTGCGGCTGATGCGGATGGGGGCGGGCGATGTTCTGTCAGCCAGCACCGGTCCGCGCATTGTCACCGAGGCGATCCGTTCGGTCGTTTCAAGGGTGCGCCACAAGTCTCCGCCGGTCCCCGAGGCCGTAACCGACAATGCCGTGCAGGACAGGTTGTCGGAGTTGAGCGAGCGCGAGCGCCAGGTGCTGGACGGTCTGCTGGCGGGCGGCACCAACAAGTCGATTGCCCTGCAACTGAAGCTCAGCCCGCGCACGGTCGAAGCCCACCGGTCACGCCTGATGGACCGCCTCAGCGCCAAGTCGCTGGCGGACCTGCTGCGTGTGGCGGGCGAAGCGGGCCAAAAGCGCTAAAATCCGGCTTGGGCCGCTTGTGCGCCATTAAAACCACAGGTGCGAAGGGTGGCCCTGACGAGGATTTTGCAATCCAAAGCGCGCATGGCAGGGCTGTCGCGTGCGGCACAAAATGTCAAAATTGTGCTTTGAAATGATCGCCTTAGCCAGCCGTGTCCATGCCACCCCTAGCTGACATGCCTGCCGTGTTATGGAAATAATTACCTATATTTCCAAATGGTTACGGAGAAATACCTAGTAGTTCTACGCAGCAACGTATCGTCGTTCCATAAAGTTTATCGGTCTAGCAAGCCTGTAATAGGGCCGTTTTTAGACTCTCGATGGAGCGCTCGATGCAGACCCCCACTGCGAAAGCCATGACCGTAGAAGCCAAGCTGGCAACCGCAACCCAACCCGTAGCGCAGGCTGCGACAATCGAGGGCATTGGCCGTATCGATGTCGCCTCTGCCGAGAAAATTTATCTGCGCATGTATGCCGGAACGGTTTCCAGCATGGTGCGCGACGGCACAGATCTGATCGTGGTCGGGCCGGACGGTGAGGTCATTCGTCTGGCCGGTTTCTATGAAGGCCCCGAGCCGCGCCAGTTGCTGCTGATGGATAATGAAGGCGGTCTGGTGATGATGGAAACATCACGCGCCATCACCGACGGGCCGATGCCGGTCTATTCGATCGGCGTGCTGGAGCCCTCTCCGTTCGAAGGCCTGACCCATGACGGTGGCGGCGATGCCATGGCGGCTCTGGCCGGTGGTGGTGTCGGTGCCGCACTGGCGGTGATCGCCGGTCTGGGGATCGGCGGTGCGATCTATAATCTCGTCAATGATGACGACAAAGACCCGACCCTGCCGGAACTTCCCGACACCACAGCGCCCGCTGCCCCCGGCAATCTGGTGTTCAGCGCCGATGGCAGCAAGCTGGGCGGCACCGCCGAGGCCGGCTCAACCATTACGGTGCGTGATCCCTCGGGCAAGGTGATCGGCACGGGCACGACCGGTACTGACGGCCGCTTCGAGGTCAGCCTCAGCCCGCCACTGATCAATACTGAAAAGGTCACCGTCACCGCCACCGATGCGGCAGGCAATATCTCCGGTCCGTCGGAGGCCACGGCCCCCGACCTGACGCCTCCTGCGGCGGCGGCCAATCTGGACGTCAATGATGACGGCACGGTCCTGACCGGTACGGGCGAGCCGTCCACCACCGCCAAGGTCTATGCCCCCGACGGCACCCTTCTGGGCAGCGCCAAGGTCGGAACGGACGGCACGTTCAGCGTCACTCTGCAACCGGCTCAGGTGGATGGCGAGACCGTCAAGGTCACGCTGACGGATGCGTCGAATAATGTGTCGCCCGACGCCTCGACAGTGGCTCCCGATTTGACCCCGACCCGTTCGATTGACGCCCCCGATCTGGATATTCCCGAGGCGGTTGGCGGTATCGACGATACCGAAATTGCCGACGGTATCCAGACCGTCGTCACCTTTGGCAAAGGGGCCGAGGTTGGCGGCAAGGTCGTCGTCACCATCGATGGGGGTGCAACATTCGAGCATGTGCTGACGGCCGCCGATATCGCCGCCGGACAGGTGATCGTGGTTCTGCCTGATAATCTGGCCCATGGCAGCTACAGCGCCAGTGCGGTCGTGCTGTCTGCCTCCGGCGAAAGCTCGATGCCGTCTGCCGATTTTGCCTTTAATGTCGTTCCGGGCGGTATTGTCGGCCCTGACGGCGTGGTCGTCAGTATCTCGACCATTGCCGGCGACGACATTGTGAACATTGCCGAGTCGCAAGGCTCGGTCACCCTGACGGGCAGTGTCGCCAGAGTGGGCGGCTTCCAGCCCGGCGGTACGGTCGAGATCGAGGCCAACGGCACCACCTATCGTGGCCAGATCGCCGCTGACGGCACATGGTCTGTGGCCGTGCGCGGTTCGGACCTGACAGGCGGTACGCTTACGGTAAAGGCCGACATTACCGATAATGACGGCATTGCCCGCGAGGGAAGTGGCACACGCGACTATACGCTCGATCTGGTGCCACCCTCTACACAGGCTCCGACACTGGCCATTTCCGGTGCCGATGATGGCGTTGTGACGGGCGCGGAACTGGCCGCCGGTCTGGACGCCGAGGTCGGCCTGCCACAGGGCGCATCTGCCGGTGATACGGTGGTTCTGACCATCACTGTGGGCGGTATTCAGCAAGAGATCACCCGCACCCTGTCCGCTTCGGATATCAGCGCAGGCAAGATTACCATCGCACTGGGCAGTGATTTTGACGACGGCAACTATGTCGTGACGGCCCAGTTGCGTGATCCGGCGGGCAATCCTTCCCCTTCGGCCAGCACAGGTTTTGAAATCGACGGTGTGGCGCTGGATGTCGGCGCTTCGATTGCCGGGGTCAGCGAGGTGGACGCCTCCATCGCCGCTGTCGGCCAGATCGCGATCACCGACGCTACGGCCAATGCGACCGTCACCCTCAGCGGCCCGACGGCAGCCTTTACCTCGCGCGGCGAAGCCATCAGCTGGCAGACGGCAGGCAATGGCGACCTGATCGGTGTCGCCGGTGGCCGCACTGTCCTGACCGTGTCGATCGCGGCGGACGGCAGCTATCGTGTGCAACTGGTTGACGGCATCGACCATCCGGCCGGATCGGATAATATCGTCCTGCCTATTACGGTGACGGTGACCGATGGCGGCGATACGGCCATCGGTGCGATCAATGTCAATGTCGCGGATGGCATGCCGAGTGTGGCGGCCCCGATGACGCTGTCCCCGACCCAGCCGGGTCTGCTGAGCGGCACCCTGGTCACCGATATGGGACTGGATGGCGGCTATATGGAAACGGTCACGGTGGACGGCCTGACCTTCACCTATTCGCCGATGAGCGGATCGGTGGTCGTTTCGGGCACCTCCAGCACGGTCCTGTCGCATAGCTTCGAGGGCCAGACCCTGACCGTCACCACCATCCGTGGCGAGACGGTCGAGATCGATATGAGCACCGGAGCCTATAATGTGACGGTCACGGGCCGCGAGGCTCAACCGGCGGGCGACAATGATCCGTTTGCCAGCATGGGCCAGCCCGGCGGCCTTCTGGGTCTTGTCGATGCCAATGTGCTGGATGTGATCAAGCTGGAGAAAAACCAGCTCTTCACAGCCTCCGATCTCGACAATGATCTCAAAACGATCGAGCTGAGCTATAGTGCTTTGGTCGGGCTTGGTGGCGGCCGGTTTGTCTATGACACCAAGCTGGCGACCGAGCTGGGCATCAATGTCGTCGAGGTCAGCTACTCGCTATTGCTGCCAGCAAACCACACCATCCGCATCGAGGCCAGCAATGGCGGTACGCTGGACAATTGGAAACTCAACGAGTTCCTCGGCACCCTGACCATGGGTGGCGGTCTGCTGGCGGTCGATCTCGCTTCCAGCTTCGGCATCAAGGCCACGGACGCACAGGGCAATCTGGTCCAGGTCAGTGACTTCACACTGGCCGATGTTGCGATCGGTGGCGGGGGGATCGGCACCAGCCTGCCCGCCCAGTTCGTCAGCGGTAGCGACGGCGGCGAGACACTTACGGGCACGGCCGGCCTGGACAGCCGTATCTACGGCTATGGCGGCGACGACACTCTGGTCGGCGGCGCGGGTAAAGACATCCTGCGCGGCGGCTCGGGCAATGACATCCTGCTCGGCGGCGACGGCAACGACATCCTGATCGGCGGGACCGGTGGCGACACCATGACCGGCGGTGCAGGCGTCGATATCTTCCGCTTCGAGGGCGGCGACCAGATCAATGCCGGTAGCGTGCCGCTGGATACGATCCTCGACTTCAACAATGCCGGTCTGACCCAGCAGGGCGACGTCCTTGACCTGTCCGATCTGCTGCAAGGCGAAGGCCGCGTGGGCAAGAGTGCCGGTAATCTTGGCAATTATCTGCACTTCGAAAACACGGCCGACGGTACGGTGATCCACATCTCCACCACAGGCGGATTTGCCGGAGGCTTTAGTGCCGCCAATGCCGGTGCCACCGATCAGCGCATCCTGCTCAAGGGTGTGGATCTGACTGCGGGATTTGATAGCGACATCGCCATCATCAACGACCTTCTGGCCAGCAACAAACTGCTGGTGGATGCCAAGGTCTCGGCCGATCCCGCCACCCATGGCGATCTGCAAATCGGCGGCACAGCCGTTGATGGTGACGGCGATCGTGGCAGTTCCTCGGTTACGGTGGATGACGACACGATCGGTTCTTCTGCCAGCAATAATGCGCCCACGGTGGGGGCTGCTGCCGAGAATACACTGGGCATTCTGGGCGGTAACCTGCTCGGCTATAATCTGGCCACTCAGGACCTGCTGGTCGCCGATGCCGACAATAATCTGGCGCGCGTTACGCTGGAATATGCCCCTGTGCTGGCGGTTAATCTCAGCCCGCTCAGCTTTGCCTATGACCAGACGCTGGCCACGGCCCTCGGCTACGAGGTGCGCGTCACCCATTCCGAAGGCGTGCTGGGCCTGATTGCTCCAAGGGCGAAGATCGAGATCGTCTCGACCTCGGGTGATCCTCTGGACAATGCCGAGATCAATGCCTTCCTCCAGACGGTCCATGTGGTCGATCTGCAGGGCGGCCTGCTCTCCAGCTCGCTGCTCAGCGTCGGCCTGTTGAACGCCATGAACCTGACAGCGCAAGATGTCTGGGGTGAAAGCAGCAGCGTCACGATCGGCTCCTTCCTTGATGCCAACCTGCTGAACAGCATTGGTGGCCCGCAAGGCGGAGCAGGCCTACTCAGCCTGTTCGGGGCTGTGGAATGGCTGGGTGACAATGCCGGAGTTGGCGCGATCGACGACTTCTCCAGCGCCATTCGCGGCTATTTGTCAGACGGTCTGGATGCCGGCGATGTGGCCGACTTCACCGCCCGCCTGCAAGCCTTCTGGGGCGAGAGCCTGGATGCCACACCGCTGGCTGGTTTGGCCGACCTGATCCGCAACAGCCTTGATGGTGCGGCCGTCAGCGACTTTGCGGACAGCCTGCAAGCCTATCTGGCGGGTGGCTTCACCGACGGTCACATCGCGGACTTTATCGCACGGGTTCAGGCCCATGTGGACACCGCCCTTGCGGGGACACCGCTGGATGACTGGTCACAGTCCGCCCGCGACTACCTGTCGGCCAGTGCCATTGGCCAGTTCGTCTCGGATGTTCAGGCTGAACTGACCGCCCGCTTTGCCGACAAGTCCGGCATGCTGGCCGATTTCGCCGCCGAGGTTCAGGGCCGCTTGTCGGCGCTGTTTGACGGCTCCTATCTCAGCGATCTGGTCGTGCATCTGCGTGACCATCTGGATGCCAACACCGTTTCGGACTTTGCCGATGCGCTCAGCACCAGACTGTCCAACGGCTTTACTGCCGCCGATATTGCCGACTTCATCTCTGATGCCCGCGCCCATATCGATGCCAGTCTGGCAGGCAGCCCTCTGGCCAACCTGCCCGATCATGTCCGCCAGTATCTGGGGGGCAGTGCCATTACCGGCTTTGCCGCCCAGATTCAGGCCTATCTGCAAGACCATTACGGCAATACCCATCTGGGCCAGTTCGCCAACCATGTGAAAGCCCAGCTGGAAAACACGCTGGACGGTACGCGACTGGGTGAGCTGGTCGATCATATTCGCGGGCATTTTGATGCCTCGACCGTGGTCGATTTCGCCAACGACCTGCGGGGCATGCTGTCCAACGGTCTGGATGATGGCGATATCGCCAGCTTCATCGCACAGGCCCAAGGCCATATCGCCAATGCTCTGGACGGCAGCTATGTGGCCGATCTGTCGGGCCGTATCGGTAGCTATCTCAGCGCCGACGCTATCGCCAGCTTCGCCTCGGACGTGCAGAACTATCTGAACGCCCGTTATGGCGGCAGTCAGCTGGGTGACTTCGCCCAACGTGTTCAGGCCCATCTGGAAGCGGGCTTCGAAAACGCCAATCTTGGCGAAATCCTCGCCCGCACCCATGAATATCTGCAGGGCCATGTCTTCGGCCAGTTCGCTGCCGATGTTCAGGACTATCTGCAGGACGGGCTCTCGGCGGGCGATGTGGCCAGCTTCGTCACCGATGTCCAAGCCTATCTGGCGGACTGCTTCGCGGACACCCATCTGGGTTCGCTGGCGACCTATGCCCAGCAGTATCTGGGCAGCAGCGCCATTATCGACTTCGCCTCAAGTCTCCAGATCCATCTGGAAACGACCTCGGGTCTCAGCTTCGTCAGCAGCTTTGCCGATGCGGTGAAGGCCCAGCTGGAAAGCGGCTTTGAAAACACCAATCTGGGCAATCTGTCTGACCTGATCCGTGACCAGTTGGGCGGCGGTCTGGATGCCTCGCTGCTCAACGACTTCTTCGGTGTTGTTCAGGACGGTCTGGGCGGCCTGCTGGGCGGCCTCGGCTTCTCGGCCGACCGCTTGCCGATGGACGATCTGGTTGATAGCTGGCTGGATGCCGATGACGGCCAATGGCTGTTCGATGCGGTGGACGATGCCCTTGATGCGACGGGTACGGCCTTCTCGCCGGGCTTTGGTCATCATCAGGTGGACCTGCCGGTCTTCACCCCGATCCTTGAACCGTTGGAGGACCTTGTCGTCCACGCAATCTAGGGTTTGAACTCTTGAGGAAAAGGCGGTGCAAGTGTCCAGCACCGCCTTTTTTCTTGTTTAGGCTCAGGCGTTCCTGCGGTTCCACGGCGCATAGGCCAGAAGACGGGCCATGCCGCAAAAACCTGTGCTGCCCGCCACAAACAGTCCGGCCCCGACAAAGGCGCTTAAGCCATAAAAGGCCGGATGCACCCATGTCCCCAAGGCGACGCCCAGCAGGATCAGTCCGCCTGCAATCATCTGCACCTGACGCATCATGTCGACGGGTTTGGTCCTGTCGATGCGGGTGGCAAATCCGGCCTTCTTCCAGCCGTCCACGCCGCCCTCCAGCACATAGGCGGGCACGCTGCCTTCCTTATTGGCGCAAGCGGCCAGACGTTGGGCATTCGCTGCCGTGCGGTTGCCCGAGCGGCAGGTGAACACAACGGTCTTGCCGGAAGCCTCCAGCACAGAGGGCAGGGCGGACAAGGGCTGGCTGCGGGCGCTGGCAATATGTTCTCGGGCATATTCATCGGCCTCGCGGATATCGACCAGTTCAACCGTGCCCTTGGCCATCAGGTCCGACAAACGTGCGGAAGACATAGGGGTAAGGTGGCTCATGATTATTCCTCGGGAGGGCAATAGATCTCGGCCAGTGTGGCGATGATCCTGCCTACAGCCGGATTTGCGATACGATAGAAAACAGCAGTGCCTTCACGGCGGGTCGTGACCAGTTCGTCCTCGCGCAGACGCGCCAGATGCTGCGACAGTGCCGATTGCGACAGGCCGATAGTCTGTTGCAGCTCCGAGACCTGAAGCTCGCCATCCCCGAGCTGGCACAGCACCAGAAGGCGGTGCGGATTGGCCAGACATTTCAGCATGGCCGCCGCTTCACCGGCGCGGGCCTCGAACGTGTCGAGCATGGAAGGCGGGAACGGTGTCATGCCCTCTTATATATTCCGTCATTCTAAATTAGCAATATCTAATATATTGGGCCAGCCAAACCCGCTGTCCAGACACCATGCAGGTATAAAGGGCCAATAGCGGCGAGCCGCCGCCAAACAGGATTCAGATTTTCAGGGAAAACAGATGGTGCCGGTGGTCGGACTCGAACCGACACTCCTCTCGGAACCGGATTTTGAATCCGGCGCGTCTACCAATTCCACCACACCGGCACGGTCTGGAGGAGGCGCAATCTAGCGATGGCTTCGCTGTGGTCAACGCTAAATAAACAAAGATGAAAAGAAAAACGCCGCCCGTTACAGGCGGCGTTTTGAATGGCGCTGATTTCGGGCTTAAACCTGAGTGACGGTCTGCTCGATAGCCCCGAAAATCGAGTGGTTGTTTTCGTCCAGCATCTCGATGCGGACCACATCGCCATATTTCAGGAAGCCGGTTTCGACGGCCCCCTTCTGGATGGTTTCCACCATGCGCACCTCGGCGATGCAGCTATAGCCAAGGCCGCCTTCGCTGACCGGTTTGCCGGGGCCGCCGCCAGCATCCTTGTTGGAGACGGTGCCCGAGCCGATAACGGTACCGGCGCACAGGGCGCGGGTCTTGGCCAGATGCGCGATCAGGGTGCCAAAGTCGAACGTCATGTCCACACCGGCATCGGCCTTGCCGAACGGCTTTTCATTGATGTTGACCAGCAATGCGCCGTGCAGCTTGCCATCCTTGAAGCGGTCACCCAGCGAGTCGGGCGTCACAAACACGGGCGACAGGGCGCTGGCAGGTTTGGACTGCACAAAGCCGAACCCCTTGGCCAGTTCGCCGGGGATCAGATTGCGCAAGCTTACGTCATTGACCAGACCGACCAGACGGATCGCGGCCAGAGCTTCCTCGCGGCTGGCACCCAGCGGCACATCGCCGGTGACGACCACGATCTCGGCTTCGAGGTCACAGCCCCAGGCTTCGTCCTTCAGCGGCACGATATCGCGCGGAGCCAGGAACCCGTCCGAGCCACCCTGATACATCAGAGGATCGGTCCAGAAGGTTGCCGGCATTTCGGCATTGCGCGCTTTGCGGACCAGCTCGACGTGGTTCACATAGGCCGATCCGTCGGCCCACTGATAGGCGCGCGGCAGGGGCGCTGCGGCATCGCGCTCGTGGAAACGTCCACGCGGCACGGCTTCGATCTCCAGGCTCTGGGCTAGGGCCCGCAATTGCGGCTCGCAACGCGCCCAGTCGTCCAGTGCGGCCTGAAGCGTGGGGGCAATCAGAAAGGCGTCCGTGAACCAGTTAAGGTCATTGGAGACGACGACGAGGCGGCCATCGCGGCCATGCTTGAGCGAAGCGAGTTTCATAACTCGAAGCTAGTCGAGAGCGGGACAAGTTGAAAGTGGTCCACCATGCGCCTCACGCAAGATGTGATATTGCGGTCAAGCTTCGCGTTTTGGCCCGATCACCGCGCGGGCTTCGGCTCCGGTTTGCAGGGCGGGGTCGCGCACCTCGACCTCGACAACGATCCCGCCACCCGGCTGGCCGTTTTCCCACAGATAGCGACGCTCGATCTCGACCTCGCGGCCCGACGGCGCCATGGCCTCATAGGTGTCGCCCCACGGGGTGATCTTTTTCATCTCGGCAAAATGCAGGCTGCACGCTGCATCCAGCTCTTCCAGAGCCATTTCCGACAGTTCGTTTTCAGTAGTCATGCGGCCCATATAGGGTGTGACGCCCCCTTGTGGAAACGCTGCTTCAGATCCAGCGGCGTACGGTGCGGCGATACTCGTCATAGGCGGCCCCGAAGACAGCCCCCAGATGGGCCTCCTCGCGCGTAATGACAAAGCGGTCGATCACGATCACGCACGGCACAATAAGCGCAACGGCCAGCGGCGAATCCATCGCCACGGCAAAGCCCAGATAGGTCAGGGCGAACCCCAGATAGATCGGGTTGCGCGTATAGGCGAACAGGCCGGTGGTCAAAAGGTTGGATGCCCCCTTCCACGGCTCGACGGCGGTCTGGTGACGGCGCATCTGCCCTGCGGCCAGACCGTCAAACCCCAGACCGACCACGATCAGGATAATGGCCAGCCCGCGTCGTAGCGCCTCGCTCAGCCCCAGTGTCAGATCGGTCGTGACCTGTTCGGCACCCCATCCGGCCAGCAGGAACAGCAGGAAGATCAGGGGCGGTGGAAATTTCACACCGGGCGAGGCGCGCAGATCAGCCATGTGTGTCCCTTACTTTTCTTCGTCGGCATAGATGGCCACACGGGCCGCCGCATTGCTGGACACCGTGGCGCGGTACATGCCCGACGTGTTCATGGCAAAGGCGACGGTGCCATCGGGGGCGACCGCAATCACCCCGCCATCACCGCCCAGACGCCCGACCTCGGCAATCTCGGCATCGGCCGCTGCTTGCAGCGACTGGCCGCTGGCCGTGCCGTGGCAGATATCGCGGGCCACCGTGGCGCGGATGAAATACTCGCCTGCTCCGGTCGCCGACACAGCGCAGCCATCGGCATTGGACGCATAGGTGCCAGCGCCGATCACCGGCACATCACCGACACGGCCCCAGCGCTTGGCCGTCATGCCGCCCGTAGAGGTGGCCGCTGCAATACGCCCGCTCTGGTCCAGAGCCACAGCCCCCACCGTGCCGAACTTGCGCTCGTCCAGCGGCGCTTCGTGCAGGTTAAACGCCAGCGGTGCCGCCGGACCCAGTCGCGCCGGTGCCGCCGGAGCGCCTTCGGGACGGGCAGGGACCGGCTCGCCGCGATCCCGCAGAGCTTTTTCCAGCGCCTGCCAGCGGCTTTCGGTGAAATAATAGGACGGCGTGACCTGCTCCAGCCCCACCGAGGCGGCAAAGGTTTCGGCCCCCTCGCCAATCAGCATGACGTGCGGCGACTGTTCCAGCACTGCGCGGGCCGCCCGCACCGGATTGCGCGTACGCGTCAGCCCCGCCACCGAGGCTGCATTCAGGTCTGTGCCGTCCATGATGGCGGCATCCAGCTCGTTCTTGCCTGCCGAGGTAAACACAGCCCCCTTGCCGGCATTGAACAGCGGATTGTCTTCCAAAACGCGCACCGTCGCCTCGACCGCATCCAGCGCCGAGCCGCCCGAGGCCAGCACAGCCTGTCCGGCGTCCAGCGCCTGTTGCAGTCCCTGACGGTAGAGCGCGTCACGTTCCGGCGACAGGCTGGCCCGCTCGATCACACCGGCTCCGCCATGCAGGGCCAGCGCCCATTGCCCCTGCGGCGACGCAGCGTCCTGAGCCTGTACTTGACCCGCAACCAGTGCCGCCAAGGCCGCAACAGCCACCGCGCGCGCAAATCCCAAAGCCGAATGTTTCATAACGCGTCCCTCCGCTACCTTGAGTCGGCAATACGGCGCAGACGGCGCTTTGTCACCCGTTGCGGGCTTCGCTGCCGGATTTGTGACGCAGGCGGCAGGCCAGACGAAACACCACGAACGGCACAAGGGCACAGCCCAGCGCCACGCCCATAATGATCCAGAAACCGCCCTGCAGAACCTGCACCCCCAGCAACCATGCCCCCAGTGCGGCACACAGCGGGCTTAACCACGGAAACCAGTGCGGGGCTTTGACAGGCATAGACAGGGCTCGAAAACAAAGGCCGTAAAGACGGCGCGACATCCGGCGTGACCGGACAAAGGCAAAGCTATGCCGATGGCCTGTCCGCGACAAGAGTGCGCTTTGACGCGGGCGGGACGTATGGTCGCCTCGCGCTGGCGCATACCTCTTGCTATGGAGGTGTCCGAGTGCGGCGTATTAAGCCTGCCGGAGTTTCCATGCTGCGTAAGCTTTATGACTGGGTGTTCTCGCTGGCCCGCCACCGCCATGCCACGCGATCGCTGGCTGTGGTGTCCTTTGCGGAAAGCTCGTTCTTCCCCATTCCGCCCGATGTGATGCTGGCCCCGATGGTGCTGGCCAGACCGGATCGCGCCTATTTCTACGCTACGGTCTGTACGGTGGCCTCGGTTCTGGGCGGCGTGCTCGGCTATGCAATCGGCTATTTTCTGGAACCGGTCGGCATGGCCATCCTGTCCACACTGGGCAAGGCCGACACCTTCGAGGCCTCCAAGGAGCTGTTCCAGAAATACGGGGCGTGGGTGATCGTCATCAAGGGCGCGACCCCCATTCCCTACAAGCTGATCACCATTTCAGCGGGGGTGTTCCAGTTCAATCTGGCCCTGTTCTTTATCCTCAGCGTGCTGACCCGTTCTGCCCGTTTCTTCCTGGTCGCCTTTGTGCTGAGACGCTGGGGGCCGCCCATGCTCAAGATCGTGGAACGCCGTCTGGCCCTGTTCACGGTGCTGTTCCTGATCGTGATGTTGGCGGGCCTTGTGGCGGTGAAGTTCCTGCACTGAAGACAAGGACAGATGACGCCATGAAAATAGCCGTCTAAGACTGTCCGCCATGAAGCGCCTTTATTCCATTCTGACGCGTTGGTGGACGGTGTTCGCCTTTGTGATTTCAGCTGCCATGCTGGCAACCGCCCATGCGTTCGAGCGCTTCGGGGGGCTGGCCCCGTGCAATCTGTGCCTCAAACAGCGCGAGGTCTACTGGGCCGCTCTGGCTGTCGCAGGGGCCGCCACAGCGTGGCACCTCATCAGCCGCTCGCGTCGCGGTACGCCGCGTCTGGCCGCCTTTGTGCTGGCACTGGTCTTTATTACGGGTGCCATTACGGCAGGCTTCCATGCTGGCGGCGAACAGGGCTGGTGGGCACTTCCGGCCACCTGCATGGCGGGCAATCCCGCCGACATCGATTTTGGCAACCTTTCCGGTATCCTGAACGGCACGGTCGAGATCGATCCGATCATCTCGTGTGGCGATATCGCATGGAGCTTTATGGGCCTGTCGATGGCGGCATGGAATTTCATCGCTCTGGTGCTACTGTCGGCCTTGAGCCTTTTGGCCGCCAAGCGTCCCAAAGACGCCCGCGCTCCCCGAAACTAGGCGCAAAAGCGTAGAGATTGCCCCCATGACCGACACGCCCAAAATCCAGACGCCCGCCTCTATTGCCGATGCCCGCCGTGTGCCGTTGCCGCGTCCGGGGCCGGGGGCACCGCAACGCCGTATGGCCGAGATGTTGCGGGTGGACCATGCGGGCGAGTTTGCCGCCGTCCATATCTATCGTGCCCAGCGCGCCATTCTGGGCGACCGCAAGGGCAAGGACCAGATCACCGGCGACTTGACCGAGATGGAAGGTCACGAGCAGGTTCACCTTGACCGCTTCAATGCCCTGTTGAACGAGCACAAGGTCCGCCCCACAGCGATGATCCCTGTGTGGAAGATCGCCGCCACGGTTCTGGGGGCAGGCACCGCCCTCATCAGCGAAAAAGCCGCCCATGCCTGCACCGAGGCGGTCGAGAGCGTGATCGAAGAACACTATGCCGACCAGATCAGGGAAATCAGCGACCGCGACCCCGAACTGGCTGCCGAGCTGACGCAGTTTCGCGAAGAAGAGCTGGCCCACCACGATCACGCCATTGCAAACGGCAGCCGCGAAGCTCCGGCCTATCGCTTGCTCAGCAGCGTCATCAAGGTCGGCTGCAAGGCGGCCATCAAGATCAGCGAACGTATCTAGGGCGTAACGTCAAAGGCCAGCATCAGCGAGCGCTGGAGCGGGTTTTCGTTATCGTCCGACAAAATATAGAGGCGGGTTTTCCCGTCTCTTTTTGTTGCGGCAATGCCTTCGAAATTATCGGTGGTGGCCGGCAGTTTCAGCTCCACCAGAACCGGCCCCAGACTTCCGTCCTCGTCCATGCGGCGCACCCGCGCGCGCATATCCAGAGGCGGCGTATAGGCCCGCTGCACGACCCACCATCCGCGCCCGTCCGGATCACGATCCATGCCGGTCGTGCGATAGTCGCTGGCCTTCAATGGCTCGCTGGGCGGCATACGGACCAGTGTACATGTCGCGCTCGCAAGCGCCTGACAGTCCCAGACTCCGCCTTCTTCCCCGCCCACGCGCCACAGATTACCGTGACTGGCCAGCGCCTCCATGCCCGCATTGCCGTCAAACGGCCAGACCGGACGCACCACAGGCACCGGCCCGTGCATGTCATCCAGCGGGCCATAGTTCCAGATGCGGTGGTTGCCCTCGAAGCTGACCAGAAGATCGCCATTGGCCAGTATCGTCAGCCCCTCGGCATCACCGTCGATCTTGTCGGTAATCGGCTGTCCGTCCGCCAGTGTCAGGCGGCGGTTGCGCCATTGTCCAAGGCCCACCAGTTGCCCACTTGCGTCCAGTTCGATCTGTCCGCGCACCAGTTCGCCCTTGTCGGACACGGTGACAAAGCCGTTGTCACCGACCAGTTTCAGGTCCGACAGGCTGCGCACCGGCGACAGGGTCGGCGTCAATACCTGCACCCCGCCTGCAAAGCGGACGCCCTGTGCCAACTGGCTGCCCAGAGGCAGTCCCAGCCCGATGGTGCGGGTATCGACCTCGGCGGTTTGCCACGGTGACGGTGACGTAGCCCCCATCCACGGCTGGCTGGTAATCGCTGCGCCCGCACAGGCGGCCAACGCCAGACAGGATAGGGCGGCCAGATAAAGCTTGCGGTTCATGCGGACTGTTTGCGTCGTGTTGCCGTTTTGGCCGCGCCCGACTGGGCCTCGAACAGTTCGGCCAGTTTCTCGGTCATGGCCCCTGCCAGCTGCTCGACATCGGAGATAGTCACGGCCCGCTTGTACCAGCGGGTCACATCGTGTCCGATGCCGATGGCCAGCAGTTCGACCGGCGAGCGCTGCTCGATCTCGGCAATGACGTGGCGCAGATGCCGGTCCAGATAAAGGGCGGCATTGGCCGACTGGGTGGAATCATCGACGGGCGAGCCGTCCGAAATCACCATCAATATGCGGCGTTGCTCGCTGCGGGCCATCAGACGGTCATGCGCCCATTGCAGGGCCTCGCCATCGATATTTTCCTTCAGCAGGCCTTCGCGCATCATCAGGCCAAGGTTCTTCTTGGCGCGGCGCCACGGCGCATCACCGGCCTTATAGATGATGTGGCGCAGATCGTTCAAACGACCCGGATTGGCAGGCTTGCCCTCGCTGATCCAGCGCTCGCGGCTTTGGCCACCCTTCCACGCACGGGTGGTAAAGCCCAGAATCTCGACCTTGACCCCGCAACGCTCCAGCGTCCGCGCCAGAATATCGGCACAGATCGCCGCCACCATGATGGGGCGCCCGCGCATGGAGCCGGAATTGTCCAGCAACAGGGTCACGACCGTATCGCGGAACGGGCTCTCGCTCTCCATCTTGAACGAGAGCGGGCTGGTCGGGTCGGTAATCACGCGGGTCAGGCGCGCCGTATCCAGCATGCCTTCCTCAAGGTCGAACATCCACGAGCGGTTCTGCTGGGCCATCAGGCGGCGTTGCAGCTTGTTGGCTAGTCGCGACACTACACTGCCCAGCGAGGCCAGTTGCACATCCAGCATGGCCCGCAGACGATCCAGCTCCATCGGGTCGCACAGCTCGGCGGCGTCCACCACCTCGTCAAAGGCCGTGGTAAAGGCCTTGTAGAAATCGACCGCACGGCCATCGTCGGCATTCTCGGTGCGATTGGGCATGGCCCCTTCGCTTAGTTCGGGGTCTTCTTCGCCTGGTTCGCCTTCGGGATCGGAAGGGCGGCCGTCGGGGCGGGTCTGGCGCTCGTCCTCGGCGCTCTGGTCATCGGCACTGCCATCCAGCGACTGTCCGCCCTCGGCCTCGCCGTCTTCTTCTTGCTCGTCCTCGTCGGGGGCGTCCTGCTGCGCTTCGTCCGGCTCGTCCTCGCCCTCGTTCTCGCTATCGTCGGGCGTATCGGCCGAGCTGGCCTCGAGGTCTAGCGCCCGCAACAGATCGTTCAGACGGCGCGCAAACAAGCTCTGGTCGTCGGCACTGTCGGCCAGTGCATCCAGCTGTGCGCCCGCACGACCTTCCAGATCAATACGGATGCGGTCCACCATATCGCCCAGACCATCCGGCGCACGTGTGCCCAGCAAACGCTCGCGCAGCATGATGGCCACTGCTTCTGCCAGCGGCACCTTGTCGGCATCGGCGCGCAAAGCGCCTGTGCGCTCCAGACGGGTGACCAGGGCGGCGCGAAGGTTAGAGCGCACACCGGCCAGCTTGCGTGCGCCAATGGTTTCCACCCGCGCCTGTTCCAGCGCGTCAAACACCTCGGCGGCGGTACGGTCCACGGGCCGCGCCTTGGCGTCGATGGCGGGATCATGATTGGCCAGTTTCAGCGCAATACGGTCGGCGTGACCGCGTGCGGTCGCCTCTTCCATGGCGCTGGGATTACGCGGCGGGTGCGGCAGGGTCAGGACATTACCGACCAGCTTGGGCCCGTCCGAGGCAAAGTGAACCTCCAGCTCCGGCTGTTCCGCCAAAGCCCGCGCCGCATGCGCCAGCGCCCGCTTGAAAACTTCCTGTGGTGTCTCTGGACCGGCCATGGCCCACACATAGACGATGCCACGCCAAGGGGAAGGGGGGATGGCATTTTGCGTAAGGGAACGTGCAGCTTTTAGGTCTTGGTTTTTTTAGGGGGTGTCGGCTTTATTCGTACTTTTAAGCCATTGCCTTCGCTGCGCGTGATCTCGAGTTTCGGCAGGGCGCGGATCAGGTCAGACAGTTTTTGATGGCCGTATGTGCGATGATCAAAGTCCGGATAGATGCTCCGAAGGCGGTTGCCAACGACACCCAGTGAGACCCATCCGTCTCCGTCTTCATCGGCATCTGATAGGGCGTTGATTATAAGCTGTTGAGCGTGATTACGATCATTTAAGCGGCTTTTCTTGACGATCGGCAGCGAGCTTTCCGGTTGCGGTTCGGCAGGAGGTATAAGATTTTCAGTGTAGATAAAACGGCTACAGGCTTGCCTGAAACTCTCGGGTGTCTCGTGTTCCCCAAAACCATAAACCGGTAAGCCGTGCTCGCGGATACGAGCAGCCAAGCGTGTAAAATCACTGTCCGATGACACGATGCAAAAACCGTCGAAGCGGCCGGAATGCATCAGATCCATGGCATCAATCACCAAGGCAATATCACCAGAATTCTTGCCCTTGGTGTTCTGGAAGTTTTGCTGCCACTGGATGGCCCATTTGGGAAGAATTTCGACCCAGCTCTTCAGGGGCAGGCTGGCAGCATCTCCATAAATGCGCCGTGCTGTGGCCTCGCCCAGAGTAGCAATTTCTGTAAACAGCGCTTCGGCTATGCGCGCTGATGCGTTCTCGCCATCGATCAGAACAGCCAGTTTCAGAGGTTTAGTATCTGTAGACATGGCAACCTTTTGATACACAGATGACATATCATCGTTCTGCTTTCGGTGATGATCAATAAAAAAAGGGGCCAGCCTTGCAGCTGACCCCTTTCATTTGTTCGGCCTTGAAGACCCTTAGTCGATGGCGCGCACCTCGACCGGCAGGCCAAGGGCCTCCAGTTGCGGCTTCACCTTCTCGGCATCGCCGACGATGACCCAGACGAACTTGCTCGGGTCGATCGCAGCCTTGACGGCGGCGTCCATCTGCGCGGCGGTGGCGGCGTTGATGCGGGCGGCCATAGCTTCCTGATAGCCGTCAGGGCGGCCATACAGGCTGTTGGAACGCAGGGCACTCAATACGGCACCGCCCGTTTCATACGAACCGGCCAGCGAGCGGGTATCCCCCTTGATGGTGCGCTCGTGTTCGGCCGGGGTTACGCCTTCGCCACCGAGGAAGCGGTTATACTGGTCCAGCAGGGCCTGAACCGATTCACCCGTGCGGTCGGCCTGAACCGGCGCATTGATGATGTAGGGCGAGCGGCCCTGATAGGTCGAGATGCTGCCACGCACACCATAGGACCAGCCCTTGGTTTCGCGCAGATCGGCATTGATGCGGCTCAGGAAGTCGGTGCCCAGAACCGTATTGCCCAGACCCAGTACAAGGTTGTCGTCGGTGCCCGAAACCGGCAGCACCTGACCGGCCATGATGATCGACTGCGGCGATTGCGGACGGTCGATCAGGACGATACGCGCCGAGGTCTGCGGCAGAGCAACCGAGAAGTCCTTGGCACCCTTGGCTACCGACGGGGCGCGCCAGTCACCGAAGGCCGCGTTCAACTGTGCGGTCACAGTGGCCAGCGGCAGGTCCGAAACCACGAACAGCTTGGCATTGTCCGGACGGATCCAGGTCTGGTGTTCACCCACCAGATCGGCGCGCGTCAGGGCGGTGATCACTTCGGGCGTACCCGAACCGCTCGATGGGCGGCCATACGGGTGGGCTTCGCCATAGACCAGCGACGGGAAGGCACGGCTGGCCAGAGCCCCCGGCTGGGTCTTCTCGCTGGCCAAACGGGCCAGACGCTGGGCGCGGATGCGCTCGACTTCCGACGGCGCAAAGGCCGGATTACGCAGCACATCGGCAAACAGGGTCAGCGACGGCTCCAGATTGGTGCTGACGCTGCTCAGGCTGGCCACGGTGCGGTCCATGCTGGAACCGAAACCGAGCGTTGCGCCCAGACGTTCCTGCGCCTCGGCCAGAGCCAGACTGTCGCGCGTGGTCGAGCCTTCCTGCATGACGTTCAGCATCAGCGTGTGCGCGCCCAGACGGTCGGCACGATCGGCCGCCAGACCGGCATCGAACTCCAGCGCAATGCGCGTCACCGGCACGGCGGTCGAGTGGACATAGACCACCTCGATACCGTTCGACAGCGTGGCGCGTTCCGCATCGGGGAAGTCCACATTCTTCACATCGCCAATCGCCGGTGCCGGATCGCGCTGGACGCGCACAATCTCGGCAGCCGGTGTCGGGGTTGCACCCGACGGTGCCGCCGCCGCATCGACATAGGCCTCGCGCTCGCCCGGCAGGACGGTCTGGCTATAGACCGGACGGGTCAGCCAGCGCTGCATGGCATCACGCACCTGCTGCGGCGTCACAGCCGCATAGCGCTCCAACTGCTTCTTGTAGTGGTCCGGATCACCGGCATACAGCTGGCCCTCGGCCAGAACCGAAGCCTTGCCATTGGCCTGCTCCAGACCCTGGATGGTGCGCGATGCATATTGCGTCACCACGCGGTCGATCTCGTCCTGCGTCGGGCCATTGGCCATCAACTCGTTGAAGGCGGAGTCCATCTTGGCGGCCACAGCTTCGGGGTCCTGCCCCGGCTTCACTGTCACCGAATAGGAGAACATGCTGACGCGCTGGAACACCTGATTGCCTGCCGACACGCCCGATGCGGTCTGGTCGCCACGCACCAGTGTATTGTCCAGACGCGAGCTGTTCAGCCCGCCCAGAACCGAGGCCGCAACGCTCAGCGGCACCGTGTCGTCATGCAGCATACCGGGCGTGACCCAGTTGCGGCTGACGCGGGCCTGCGCCACGCGGTCGTGCAGGGTTTCGGAAACAGGTGCCGCCAGCGTCGGTATATCGGCTGCGGACGGCGTGTTCACCGGACCGGCCTTGATGTCACCGAAATACTTGGCCACCAGTTCGCGGGCCTTGGCCTCGGTGATGTCACCCGACATCACCAGAACCGAGTTGTTCGGGCCATAATTGTCGATGAACCACTGGCGCACAGTGTCCATGCTGGCCGAATCCAGATCGGCCATCGAACCGATGGTCGAGTGGCGATACGGATGGCCCTCGGGGAACAGGGCTTCCAGCGTGGCATAATAGGTCAGGCCATAGGGCTGGTTGTCGCCCTGACGCTTTTCGTTCTGAACAACGCCGCGTTGCAGGTCCAGAACCTCCTGGCTCACCTGACCCAGCAGGTGACCCATACGGTCCGATTCCATATACAGCGTGTATTCCAGCGCAGGGGTCGGAACGGTCTGGAAATAGTTGGTGCGGTCAAACCAGGTGGTGCCGTTCAGGGCGGTCGCGCCTGCGGCATTCATGGTCTGGATGTGCGAAACAGGGCTGTTTTCCGAACCGCCAAACATCAGGTGCTCGAACAGGTGGGCAAAGCCGGTCGAACCCTTCGGCTCGTCTTTGGAGCCAACATTGTACCAGACGCTGACCGCGACAACGGGGGCCTTGTGGTCTTCGTTGACCAGCACGGTCAGGCCGTTATCCAGCTGGAAACGCTTCCACGGAATATCGACACGCGCGATCAGATCGGCCACTGGTGCCCCGCGCAGTTCCTGCGCCTGGGTGGTGCTGGCCGGTGCAGGATTGCCTGCCGGAGCCGCCGCAGTATGGGCCATAGCCGCCGGTGCTAGACCGGCCATAAGGGCCGCAACAGCGGCAGAAGTCGCAAGACGACGCATAAGGTTTCCCCCTCGGAAATAGATTTGGGCGAACCTTAACCGCCTTATTTCTGCCCGCAATGCGACATGACGCTTTCTGTCCAAATGTTCATGTTTGACCTGAGCGCCTGACGGCCCCTGTATGGCTTTCGCCCCTGCACCAGCGATGACAGACTACAAAAAAGCCCCGACCTTTCGATCGGGGCTTTTTCATTGCTGTTCGACAGTCGCTGATCAATCGTCGTCCATCTTGAGGGCGGCGATGAAGGCTTCTTGCGGGATTTCCACCTTGCCGAACTGGCGCATGCGCTTCTTGCCGGCCTTCTGCTTCTCGAGCAGCTTCTTCTTGCGGGTGGCGTCGCCGCCATAGCATTTGGACGTCACGTCCTTGCGCAGGGCGCGGACGGTTTCGCGGGCAATGATCTTGCCGCCGATGGCCGCCTGGATCGGGATGACGAACATGTGCGGAGGGATAAGCTCCTTCATCTTCTCGACCATGCCACGGCCACGCGTTTCGGCGCGGGCGCGGTGTACCAGCATGGACAGGGCGTCCACCGGCTCGGAGTTGACGAGGATGCTCATCTTGACCAGATCGCCAACCTTATAGTCGGTGATCTCGTAGTCGAACGAGGCATAGCCCTTGGAGATCGACTTCAGACGGTCATAGAAGTCGAACACCACTTCGTTCAGTGGCAGCTCATAGACGACCAGAGCGCGCGAGCCGACATAGGACAGCTCGATCTGGTTGCCGCGACGGTCCTGGCACAGCTTGATGACGCCGCCCAGATATTCGTCCGGCGTCAGGATGGTGGCCTTGATCCACGGTTCCGAAATGGTCTCGATCTGCATGACGTCCGGCAGGTCGGCCGGATTGTGCAGGTCGATCTCGGTGCCGTCGCGCATACCGATCTTGTAAACCACCGACGGGGCGGTCGCGATCAGGTCGAGATTGAACTCGCGGCTCAGGCGTTCCTGAATGATTTCGAGGTGCAGCAGCCCCAGGAACCCGCAACGGAAACCAAAGCCCAGTGCTGCCGAGCTTTCCATTTCATAGGTGAACGACGCATCGTTCAGGCGCAGCTTGCCGATGGCCGCGCGCAGATCGTCAAAGTCTGCGGCATCGACGGGGAACAGACCACAGAATACCACCGACTGGACTTCCTTAAAGCCCTTCAGAGGTTCCGCAGTCGGTTTCTTCTCGTCGGTAATGGTGTCGCCGACGGCGGCGTGCGCCACTTCCTTGATCTGTGCGGTGATAAAGCCGACCTCGCCAGGACCAAGCGCCTCGACGGGCGTGTTCTTGGGCAGGAAGACGCCCACGCGATCCACAAGGTGGGTCGAGCCGGACTGCATCATCTTGACGCGCATGCCCGCCTTCAGCGTGCCGTCAAACACGCGCACCAGCAGCACAACGCCAAGGTACGGGTCGTACCACGCATCGACCAGCATGGCCTTCAGCGGCGCGTTCGCATCGCCCTTGGGGGCGGGCAGGCGGGTCACGATGCCTTCCAGCACGTCCTCGATGCCGATGCCCGACTTGGCCGAGCATTCGATAGCGTCCGAGGCGTCCAGACCGATCACGTCCTCGATCTGGGCCTTCACGCGCTCGGGTTCGGCAGCGGGCAGATCGATCTTGTTGAGGACCGGTACAATCTCGTGATTGTTGTCCATGGCCTGATACACATTGGCCAGGGTCTGGGCTTCGACGCCCTGCGAAGCATCCACCACCAGCAGCGAGCCTTCGCAGGCTGCCAGCGAGCGCGACACCTCATAGGCAAAGTCGACGTGCCCTGGCGTGTCCATAAGGTTCAGGACATAGGTTTCCCCGTCCTTGGCCTTGTAGTTCAGCCGCACGGTCTGCGCCTTGATGGTAATCCCGCGCTCTTTCTCGATGTCCATATTATCGAGAACCTGTTCCGACATCTCCCGCGCGGTCAGGCCGCCGGTGAATTGGATCAAGCGGTCAGAGAGCGTGGATTTGCCATGGTCGATGTGGGCGACCACGGAGAAATTCCGGATGCGTTCAATAGGAGGCGTCGTCATGTAGCGGCGCTTAGCATCGCCTGAGCCCAAACGCTACTTTCCGATGGGATGACGTAGTCGATAGGCGCGGTTTGCCCTGCCAAAAGCCTGCTTAATGCGGGTTTACCATGATTGTTGGGAAACTCTTCAAGCGTAGCGGCGCTTTATCATAACAATGATATTTGGAGGCATCCCCCCATGCTTCGAATAGTAAACCGTAACAAATGCGAGCGTCGTGGCTCCATTGCCGTCGAATTCGCTCTTATAGCTCCGATCCTGCTGTTTATGATGATCGGCATGATTGTCTATGGCGGCTGGTTCTGGCTGGCCCACTCGGTACAGTCACTGGCCTATGAATCCGCACGCGCGTCGCTGGGCGGTCTGGATGCTGCCGAACGGCGGCAACTGGCGCTGGATTTTGTGTCGACACGCGGCAACCAGATGGGCGTACCGGTCAGTGCCAATAGTGTCGTTGTTCTAAGCGACGCACAGGTCGTGTCGGTCAAAATCGATTACGACATCAGCAAGCATCCTATCATGGCCCTCAAAAGCCTGACCGTGCCGCCGCCGCAATCGATCAAGCGCGAGGCTGTCGTCCGTCTGGGCGGGTACTGATGGTGGCGCTACGGCACCTGCTGCGGGCCTTTCGTCAGGACCTGCAAGGTGGCGTAGCCATTATCGGGGCTGCGGCTGTCGTGCTGTTTGTCGTGCTGGCCGCGCTGGCGATTGATCTGGGCTCGCTGACCCTAAAGGCCCGCGAGGTACAGGGGGCTGCCGATCTGGCCGCGCTGTCAGCTGCCCGTAACCTACCGGCGGCGAGTGCCGCCGCCAGTGCGACGGCGCAGGCCAATCTGGGAGCGGATATTACGGTCACAACCCAGACCGGCGTCTATCTGGCCGAACGCACCATCAAACCGCAAAACCGCTTTACCGTTGGCGGCGCTATGCCCAATGCCGCGCGTGTGACGATCAGGGGTGAGGCCCCGCTGTTCTTCGCCGGTATTTTCGGTGCCAAGACGGCACCCGTCACCCGCACAGCAACCGCAGCCTTACCCGGGGCAAAACCGACCGCAGTCTTCTCGATTGGTTCGCGTCTGCTGGGATTGAATCGCGGACTGGTCAACGGGCTGCTGGGCACGCTGCTGGGCTCGAACGTCAACCTGTCGGTGATGGACTATAATCGCCTGCTGGGCGCAGATGTGAATCTGCTGCAGTTCGTGGATGCTCTGGCGGTCGATCTGGGCGTCGAGGCGGGCG
>NZ_JAVXCU010000001.1:95187-106111 GCF_036659295.1 Brevundimonas sp.
CTCAAGCATGATGTGACAACTGGCCAGTTGTTGAAGGTGCTGAGTGCGCTTGCCGATGACGGTGACAGGGCGGTGCTGGGACAACTGACCGGATCGCGACTGGATGTTCCTGTCAAGGTGGGCCAGTTGATCGGTGTCGATGCCAATGCCCGCGACGGACTGCGTCGCGCGCTTAATCTGGATGTGGCCGCTCTGGATTTGATTATGGCCAGTCTGGAAACCGCCAACAGTAATCGGCAATTGGCGCTGAACGGCGATGTGAACGCTGTGCTGGCCGATATCCGCATTATGGCGGCGATCGGGGAGCGCCCGAATGACTCGTCATGGCTGACGGTTTCGGCGGGCGGTACGCCGATTATCCGCACATCGCAGACGCGCATTTTTGTGCGCGCCAAGACGAAAAATCTGGTCGACGAACTGGTGTCTGTTGACCTGCAACTGTTTGCCGAAGTGGCCTCGGCCGAGGCCAAGATCAAAGAGATCCAGTGCGCACCCGGCAAGCGCGTGGATGTGGATGCCCGCACCGGCCTGCTGCGTTTGACCGTGGGAAATGTCACCAATCCGGGCGATTTGCAGAATTTCAAAAAGCGCATCAACACCGAAGAACTGGTGCTGGCCGAGGTGCTTCTGTTGCCGTTGAAAATCTACGCCAATGTCGAAAGCAACGACACGAAATGGCAGACCTTGCGCTTCTCGGAGGCGCAAATCAGCGCCAAGACCCCCCAGAGCGTGCGCTCCAAGGAAATCGGTTCCAGCCTGCTGGCGACGCTGGGCAAGGAAATGAAGATTACCTTTTTGGGGTTGCCGCTGGGCTGGATTGTGAACCTGCTGACGCCGCTTCTGGTACCGATTGGCTATCTGCTGGATGCAATCCTCAATCCGCTCTTGCAGTTGCTCGGCATCGGTCTGGGCGAAGCGGATGTGAGGGTTCTGGGGATCAACTGTCCGGGTGGTGTGGGCGGCATACCGTATCTGGTGGGATAGGGCGGACCTTAGGCAAAGAAAAAGGCGCGGGGGTCACCCGCGCCTTTTGATTTTGTATATGCCGCTATCAGCTTTCGATCGAACGCAGGCCGCTCGAAGCGTTCTGCACAACCGGACGGCTTTGGCCGCCGGCAGCGATAATGCGGTCGATACGGGCCTTTTCGGCGCGGAAGGCTGCCAGTTCGGTGCCTGCCAGGATCGTACCTTCTTGGGTGCGGACGCTGGCCGGATTGATGCGCTGGCCGTTACGCCACATCTCGTAGTGCAGGTGCGGGCCGGTCGAGTTGCCGGTATTGCCGACATAGCCGATGACCTGACCTTGGCTGACGCGCTGACCGGCGCGCATGCCCGAAGCAAAGCGCGACAAGTGGCCATAACCGGTTTCAAGGCCGTTGGCGTGGCGCACGCGGATCCAGTTGCCATAGCCGCCCCAGCGGCGGGCTTCGACGATCACACCATCGGACGGGGCCACGATGGGGGTGCCGGTCGAGGCCGCAAAGTCCATACCCTGGTGCATCTTGCGATAGCCGGAGATCGGGTGGGTGCGGTAGCCGTAGTTGGACGAGACGCGGCGGAAATTCTGTAGCGGGGTCCGCATCATGGTGCTGCGGACATTTTTGCCGGTGGAGTCGAAATACTCGACCTTGTTCGTGCCCGGACGCTCGAAGCGGTAGAAGGCCTGGCCTTTCAGCTCGGCAAACATCAGGTCGCCGGTTTCGATCGTGCGACCTGCCTCGGTGACCGAGCGGTCGAAGACGAGGGTGAACTCGTCGGCAGAGCGGACATCGCGCTGCATGTCGAACTTGTGGGCGAACAACTGGCTGGCGCGGCGCACCACGGCCGAGGTCGCACCCAGCTCGCGGGCCGAGGCCGACAGCGAGCCTTGAACCTTGTCGCGGGCGACGACGGTTTCGTGCGTGATCTTTTCGTCCAGCGAGCGCAGGCGCAGAGCACCGTCAAAGCTGCGCGAGACGGTCAGCTGGCTGGCCGGACCGGTACGCATGGTCAGACCGATCAGGCGGGCCTCGCCTACACCACCGCGCGGACGCGATACGGCGGTCTCGAATTTGGCACCGGCGCGAATGTCTTTCAGATCAAAAGCGCTGGCGATGGTGGCGGCAACGGCGCTGGCGTCTTCGGCGCGGACGCCGGCGCGGCGCACGGCCTGCTCGAAAGTTTCGCCACGACGGATTTGAACCGGAACGGCCTCTGGTGCGTTAAGACCTGCAGGAGCCGCAGCAGCTGCATAGGCCTGGGTCTCCAGATAGGCTGTCTGCTGGGGCGTAAGAACCGGCAGTTCCTGAGACTCGGACGCAGCGAAGGGTTTGCCCGCCAGCAGGGCAATGCCAATGGCAGCCGCTGTAGTCAGCAGGTGGGGGGCAAGCCGCAACGGTTGGCGGCGAGGATCGAACTGGGTCATTGTTCCCCGGTATTCGACGACGCACGAATGCGCCCAACGAAGTTTGAACTCATGCCTTCTTCCCTACAAAGGCACGAAGCGACCTGTATAGACCGACTGTGCCAGTATGGGAAGCAGGGATGTTACATTGATGTAACAAGCCGATTGCTCGTTAGGGTTGCAGTCTTTTACGGAACCTTTTGGCGAAAATTGGACGCCGGAAATTTTATCGGAAAAACTACCAGATGCTGTGGTGCCTCGATAAGGTCACTACTAAACCTTAGCGGGGTAGGCTGGATACGAGTATGCTCGCCTATACGTTAAGGCGAGGTTTTGAACCTTGGCCGCACCAATGGATTTGTATCTAGGTTGTGTCGAAATGATCGAAAAGCAGGCCTGTGAGCAGCAATAATCCTGAATCTTCCACAGAAACATTGCCAGCGGCCCAAAAGGCCAAGCGCCAGTCCAAGAGATTACCCTTGGGCTGTGTCGGCACAGGGCTGACGGTTGGCGCTCTGGTGGTGCTGCTGGGCGCGGGGGCTCTTTATATGGGGCGGCGGGCCGTCGCCGAGGAGGTACTGGTTGGCTGGCTGCACCGTCGCGGCATCGCGGCGGATGTGCAGGTCGAGCGTATCGAGTGGGACGGCTTTACCGGACGTATTATTGTCGGCAATCCCGATGATCCGGATGTGCGCATCGACAGGGTCGAGGTTGATTATCTGATCGGTCTGCCGTGGATGCAGGACGGGTTGGGGCTGACGCCCAAGCGGGTTCTGCTGTCGCGCCCGCTTATCAAGGCCGAGTGGACGGGCGAGAAGCTGTCTTTTGGCGCGCTGGATCCTTTGATCGAAGAGTTTACCGCCAAGCCGCAGGGCGCAAAAAAGCCCGGTCCGGTGATCGTGGTGGACAAGGGGCAGGTTTTGCTGGCGACGCCCTACGGGCAGATTACAGCTCTGGCCGATGCCCGCATCAACGATATGCGGCTGGAATGGCTGAAGGCGTCACTCAATCCTGCGGCCCTGACGCTGGATGATATGAAGGCGACGGGTTTGCAGGCCCGTATCGAGGCCCGCAGCACCGGTGACGCGCTAAGCTTTAGCGGTCAGGCTTCTGCCGAGGCTCTGGCGACAGCGGACTTGGCCGGTAGCGGCGCAAGCCTGACCCTGAACGGGCAGGTGCCCTATCCTCGCAAGGATGTGGTGCAGGCCAATGGGCCGGTGACGCTGCAAGGACAGGTCGAGATGGCCCTTCTGGATGGCGAGGGGGTTAAGGCGCGAGACTTTACGGCGCGTCTGGATTGGGGCGGGCAGCTGACGGGCTGGATTGACCGCTTTGTGCTGAAGGGTCGCGGATCAATGCAGGCCACAGCACAGGCGGTTGAGACGGGCGAACAGAGGCTCTCAAATGTCCGCATGGTGGCCAATGATGTCGCCACAAATTTCAGTCGCGGCCAAAAGGATCAGACACCGGCGACAGGCGAGGGCCAGCAAAATGCTGACTTCAAATGGCAACTGGAAGGCCCGTTACAGCTTGCAGCGGCGCGTTTACAATCGGGCGATAACCGCCTGAATAATGTGCAACTGGTTTCCTCGCGCCTGAAGGCTGGCGGCGAAGGCGGCCAGATGGAAGTGCAGGCCCCGTTGACCCTGCTGGCCAGCGAGGCGGTCACGGGTGATCTGCAAATGCGTCAGGTGCGCGGCCAGTTTGTACTGGACGGCCAGCGCGGTCTGGTGACGCGCATTGCTCTGAGCGGCAGTCTGGCCGCGAATGGCCGCTTTAACGGACTGGGTCCGGTTAAGGCGGATGATGCCGTCCAGATCGAGCGTCTGAAACTGGCGGCGAACGATTTTGCGCTGTCGGCCCCTGCGCTGTCTCTGGTGCAGAACAACCGTGGGCTGGGCGTACAGCTTGATGCGCCGGTTCAGTTGAAGGCGCGCAACGGGGTCGAGGTGCGCTTGGCGGCTCTGGGCGGGCCGGTACTGCGAATGGCAGGCGGTGCGCCGACAGGGGCCATGAAGCTGAGCGTGACGGGGGAGGATATTCCGAACCTGAATGTGGATGTCACGTCGTGGCAAGCCGCGAGCGGCGGCTTGACGGCACAGTTGCGCGCGAACGGTCAGACCGATTTTGATCCGCTGCGCGGTGTGGCGCTGCAAACCGCAGGCACGCTCAGCCTTCGCAACGGTATCACGACCTATCAGGCCAGTGACTGCGCCAGCCTTCAGGCGCGTCAGGTCCAGATCGGCGAGAACAATCTGGACGCTCTGTCCGCCCGCCTGTGCGCGGATGGCCGCCCGCTGTTCACGGCCCAGCAAGGGCGCTGGGAACTGGCGGGCCGTTTGGCCGATACGCAGTTGCAGGCAAGCTTCCTCGAACTGGACCTTGAAAATGGCGCTGGACGCTTGCGTGTCTCGGGACAGAAAAACGATCTGTCCATGCGCCTGTCCGATATTGTGGCCACCGTCAAAGACAGTCCCGATATTGCCGAGGCACGGATCAATCCGCTGGGCGTCGGCGGCGAGGTGTCGCTGTCTCGCGGTGTGTGGAACGGGGCGCTAAACCTGTCGCGCGAAGACGTGCGTCTGGCGACGGTGAATCTGGTGCATGCCAATGCCACCCATGAAGGGCGGCTGGATTTACATGCCGGACCTCTGACCTTTGCGGCCGACGGCTTGCAACCGGCAGCCATCAGTCCGCTGCTGAAGGACTATATGGTCAATGCCAGCGGCGATGCCATCGGCATGAAGGGCGAAGTCCTCTGGTCGGCCAAGAGCGTGACCAGTCAGGGACAGATCACCATCGGCAACGGTCAGGCAGACGATACGCAAAGTGCGGGCCTGTCGTTTGATACGCCGATGGGGCGTTTGGTGGGCTTGCGGGGTACGGTACAGGTCACGGACCTGTTGAAGCTGGAGACCGCATCGGACCAGATGCTGAGCGCGGATCGTCTCGATAGCGTGATGCCGATTACCGACCTCAAACTGACCATGGGGCTTGGCGAGGGCGCGCTGAATATTTCGCAAGCCTCGCTGAAGCTGGATGCCGGTGGCGTCAGTGTCCGCGATGTGGTGGTGCCGCTTAACGGGGTCGATCCGGTCCATGGTCTGATCCAGGTAGACAATCTTCAGGTGAACGACCTGCTGATTGCGGCCAGTCTGGGCGAGAAGGCCAAGCTGGATGCCCGCCTGAACGGCCAGATCCGGTTTGACTATCAACGCCAGAGAGGCTGGCAGTTCCATTCGGTGGATCTTCGGGCGCAGGGCGGCCACCTGTCGGTCCAGCCCGAAGTGCTGACCGGCATGTCTGCGGAGGGCGGCGATGTACACACCGCCACCGGCCCCGATATCGAAATACCGCCCAATGCCGTGCAGGGCTTTGCCTATCAGGCGCTGGAAAATCTGGCGATCAATGATCTGAGCGCCGATGTTTACACCCTGCCCGAAGGGCGACTGGCCGTGAACTTCCGCATTCAGGGCTATCACGCCCCGCCGCAGAAGCAGGAATTGCGGATTTCGATCATGGACCTGTTCAATGGCAAGCTGATGGAGCGCAAGCTGCCCTTGCCGTCCGGCGCGCCGGTGATCCTGAACCTGAGAACCGACTGGAATGCCAACGAACTGGCCACCGACATCTATCATCTGATGCAGCGCCGCTTTGCCGATCTGAGCGTGGTCGGCGCTGACGAGGGTGGCGAACAAAAATGACGGCGACAGCACCCTTAAAAAGATGCAACTGTTACCGTTCACAACCCGTTCAGGCGTAACGGGGCTATAAGCTATATGTGTACTGGACTAACCGGAGAGATCGTTATGTTGGACAAACGACAGTTCACCCTGTTTGCCCTTGCCGGGGCAATGGCGGGTACTGCGGCCTGTACACCTACGGTAAGAATTGCTTTCGATAAACCGCTTGAAATCAATGCAAATTTGAGAGCGGACATTGTTATCAAGCTTGACGAGGAGCTGAAGAAGCTCTTCCAAGAAAACCCGAACCTATTCTAAGTCAGGAGGCATAGAATGGCCTATCGTAAACTCTTTATCGCTGTCGCCGCCGCTGCTGCACTGGGTGTGGCTGGTGGTGTGATGGCGCAAACCTCGGGCCAGAAGGCTCTGGTGGATGCCGCCAAGGCCGAAGGCCGCGTCGGCGAACAGGCCGATGGCTATCTGGGCGTTCGCACTTCGGTCGAGGCCGATACGCGCGCGGCTGTCGATGCCATCAATAATGGCCGCCGCGATGCCTATGCCCGCACAGCCAGCCAGGCCGGTACCTCGGCCGCTGTCGCTGGCGAGCGTATGTTTGAAACCCGCCTGTTCCCGAACGTGTCGTCGGGGCAGTGGTACCGCAATGCTGCGGGCCAGTGGGTCCAGAAATAATCCGCGATAGTATGCGGGGCTGATAGCGCTGATTAACAGGGCCGATTTCCGTAAAAGGGGATCGGCTCTCGGCGTTTATAGGGGCGGTGGTTTTGCTGCCGCAGTTTTGAAAACGGGAGAGGGCTAATGCGCGCTTTGGTAGGTTTGGGTCTGGTTTTGGCTTTGGGAGCCTGTGACGCTTCCGAGCCCGTCAAACCGGCAGTCAAAGAGGCCCCTGAGGTCAAGCTGGCGACGGTGGCTCTGGATGCGCCGATCCGTGTGCTGGGCACCGAACCGTTCTGGAATGTTGAAATCGCACCGGCGGGGCTGGTTCTGACCCGCATCGACCAGCAGCCGCTGACGGCCCCGAACAATGGCTTCGAGGCCAATGGCAATGTGGTCCTGTGGACGTCGGCCATGCCGGACCAGACACCGATCAAAATCACGCTGACGGGCACAGACTGTTCGGACGGGATGAGCGACCGCATCTATCCGCTGAGCGCCATGGTCGAGATCGGCACCGAAACCCTGACCGGTTGTGCAGCCTCGGTCGAAGCTCTGTCACGCGCCTCGGAGGCAGGGCGCGTCGAATAGCGCCCGCCTCGCAGTCGTTTCGCTCGGGCAGGCCTAGCGCTTGGCCTGTTCCGAGCCGTTGGTAACGGCACGGCCCGCGGCCTGAACGTCGCGGCCGATGCCCGCAACCGTATTGCAGGCCGAAACGGCCAAAGCGGCGGCGATCATGCCGAGGGCGACAATCTTGCGCATGATAATTCTCTCGATAAGGTGTTGATCTGGTTGGCGACCGTCGTTCTATGCGGTTATGACAGCCTATAGTCGCAGCATAACTGCGACAGCACGAAATTCGAGCCTTAACCGGTATTCTGACAGGTAAATATGATCCAGCCCGCCGCAAACTCCGCCCGCCGACTGGTTGAAACCCTTGTCCTGAATGGTGTGGACAAAGTGTTCTGCGTGCCGGGCGAAAGCTATCTGGCCGTGCTGAACGCGCTTTATGATGTGCGCGACAAGATCGAGGTCATCATCTGCCGTCACGAGGCCGGAGCCGCCAATATGGCCGAGGCCTATGGCAAGCTGACGGGCAAGCCGGGCATCTGCATGGTCACACGCGGACCGGGGGCAACCCAGGCGGCGGTGGGCATCCATACGGCCCAGCAGGATTCCACGCCTCTCATCATGTTTGTCGGCCAGATCGCCCTGTCGGACCGTGGCCGCGAGGCGTTTCAGGAAGTTGATTACCGCCAGACCTTCGGCTCTCTGGCCAAGTGGGCGACGGAACTGGAAAGCCCCGAGCGCACGGTAGAAATCGTCGAGCGCGCCTTTGCCACGGCGCTTCAGGGACGCATGGGGCCGGTGGTTATCGCCCTGCCGGAAAACCTGCTGCATGACGATGGCGGCCCTGCGCCTGTTCGCGCCGTCAAACCGGCCCGCGCTGCGCTTGACCCGGCCTTTGTCGAAGACCTGAACGCGCGACTGGATCAGGCGAAAAGCCCGCTTCTGGTGCTGGGCGGTTCGGGCTGGACCGACGAGGCTTGCCACGCCATTGCGGGCTGGGCTGAAAAGAACGGCATCCCGACGGCCTTGTCATTCCGCCGCAAGGACCTGATTCCCAACGGGCATTCCTGCTATGCCGGTGATCTGGGTATCGGCTGTGCGCCCAAGCTGATCGAGCGCGTCAAGCAAACCGACCTGATGATCGTTATCGGCGCGCGTCTGGGCGAGAACGCCACGCAGGGCTACACGACGCTGTCGCGCACAGGCACGGCGCAAAATCTGGTCCACATCCATCCGGGTGCCGAAGAGCTGGGCCGCGTCTGGACCCCGCTGATGTCGGCCTGTGCCGATAACAGCCTTGCCGCTCTGGCGATCTCGCAGATCGAAACGACCGGCCAGTGGCACGATCAGGCTAAGGCCGCCAATGACGCCTATCTGGCCTTCTCCTCGCCGATCGAGACGGTGGGCGATGTGAACCTGTCGGAGGTGGTGAACCATCTGACGACGGGCCTACACAGCGATGCGGTTCTGACCAATGGCGCGGGCAATTTCGCGGCATGGCTGCACCGCTTCTATCGTCACCAGTGCCGCCGTGCACAGCTGGCACCGACCTCGGGGGCCATGGGTTATGGCTATCCGGCAGCAGTGGCGGCCAAGGTCATGATGCCCGAGCGTCAGGTGGTCTGTTTTGCCGGTGACGGCGACTTCATGATGAGCGCCTGTGAAATGGCGACGGCGGCCCAGTACGGTCTCGGCGTCATTGTCATCGTGGTCGATAACGCGACCTACGGCACTATCCGCATGCATCAGGAAACCCAGTATCCGGGGCGCGTGATCGGCACCGACCTCAAGAACCCCGACTTTGTGAAATATGCCGAGGCCTTTGGCGCATTCGCCACCAAGGTGACCCGCACGGCAGACTTCCCTGCCGCTCTGGCTCAGGCTTGCGAAGCCAGTGCCAAGGGGCAACCGGCTCTGATCCATCTGATTGCCGATACCGAACAGATTTCGCCGGCCAAGACCATCACCCAGCTTCGCGGCGGTTGACCGGCATCACGGCGTAATCTTGTAAGCGGGGCCGATTGCTGAAACTGTGCCCTCACTGTTTGTGAGGGGGAGTGTTTTATGCGTCGTATTTTGATTTCATCGGTGGCCGCATTGGGCTTTGGGGGTTTGGCGTTCGGGGCGCTGGCACCTGTGGCCATGGCGGCCGAGCCGCCTGTCGCTGTGGCAATGGCTCAGGGCGAAGATGCCCGTTTGGCCGAATGGTTCGAGGCCGCCTATCAGGCCCGTCTGGCGCTCAGCCCGATGGGCATGACCTCGATGGGAATGAAGACCGACTACGACAAGCTGGACGACAACTCCAACGCGGCGCAGGCCCGGGCGATGGCCATGTCGGAAGCCCAGCTGGCGGCACTCAAATCCTCGTTCGACATGAGCAAGCTCAGCCCTCAGAGCCAGCTTTCGGTGCGTCTGTTTGAATATCAGGTGCAGCAGGGCCGCCTGTCGAACCAGTGGCGCGACTGGGGCTTCCAGTTTGCGGCCAACGGCAATCCGACCACCAGCCTGCCGGTGTTTCTGATCAATACCCACCGCGTCGACAGTGTTTCGGATGCCGAGGCCTATGTGGCGCGTCTGGCCGATACCGAACGCTATATGGGACAGGTCGCGGCCACCCTGCGCGAGCGTACCGCCAAGGGTATTGTCTCGCCGATCTTCGTGTTCGAGCCGTCATTCGACAATACTCGCGCCGTGGTGGCAGGGGCCCCTTTCGATACAGGTGCCGATAACCCTGTCTGGGCCGACATCAATAAAAAGGTGGCGGCGCTGGATACGGATGCGGCCACCAAGGCGCGTCTTCTGGATGAAGCGCGCGCGGCCCTGACCGGTCCTTACAAGCGTGGCTTCGATACAGTCCTGTCGGCACTGGGCGAGGCGCAGGCCAAGGCGGACAGCAATGACGGTGTGTGGCGTCTGCCCGATGGCGAGGCCTATTATAATGCCCGTCTTCAGCTTTCGACGACGACGGACCTGACCGCCGACCAGATCCACAATATCGGTCTGGCCGAGGTGGCGCGTATTCAGGCCGATATGGAGGTCATCAAGCAAAAGGTCGGCTTTACCGGCACCCTGCAAGAGTTCTTCACCTTCATCAAAACCGACCCGCAGTTCCAGTATCCGAATACACCGCAAGGCAAGGAAGCCTTCCTGACCGACGCACGCGGCTATGTGGCGCGGGTGATGGATATGGCCCCGCAATGGTTCAACACCCTGCCCAAGGCGGCACTGGAAGTGCGTGCGGTCGAGCCGTTCCGCGAAGCTACTGCTTCGGTCGCCTTCTATAACCGCCCGGCACCGGACGGCTCGCGTCCGGGCATCTATTATATGAATCTGTCGGACATGACGCAGGTCCTCAAGCCGCAGGTTGAAGGCATCAGCCTGCACGAAGGCGCACCGGGGCACCACTTCCAGATCGCCTACGCACAGGAAATGGAGGGCGTGCCGTCCTTCCGTCGCTTTGGCGGTTATGGCGTCTATTCCGAAGGCTGGGGTCTGTATTCCGAGCAACTGGGCAAGGAGATGGGCTTCTATCAGGACCCGTATTCCGACTTTGGCCGTCTCTCGACCGAGCTGTGGCGCGCGGTACGTCTGGTTCTGGATACGGGCCTTCATGCCA
>NZ_JAVXCU010000002.1:0-3490 GCF_036659295.1 Brevundimonas sp.
ACCACGCCCAGCGGCTCGTGGAAGTGGTAGGCTACCGTGTCGTTATCCAGTTGCGACAGGCCGCCTTCCTGCGCGCGGATGCATCCGGCGAAATAACGGAAATGGTCGATCGCCAGCGGAATATCGGCCGCCAGAGTTTCGCGCACCGGCTTGCCGTTGTCCCAGGTTTCGGCCTCGGCAATGGCTTGCAGGTTTTCTTCCATACGGTCGGCAATGCGGTTCAGCATCAGCGCGCGCTGGGCGGGGCTGGTGGTGCCCCATGCATCCTTGGCGGCGTGGGCAGCATCCAGAGCCAGCTCCACATCGGCGGCGTCCGAGCGGGCGACTTCGCACAGGACGCGACCATTCACCGGCGAGGTGTTCTCGAAATAGCGGCCATTGACCGGAGCCACCCATTCGCCACCGATGAAGTTTTCATAGCGGGCTTTGAACTGGGGCGTTACGGCGCGGGTAAATTCGGATTTGCTCATCGAAATGGCCTCCTGCTGTTTCCTTGCGGGCCGGTTGTCCGGCGTCTGGGGAAAGGTTGGGGAGGTCACGCGCCGGTTGCCAGAGGGGTGTCTCATGGTGCGGCGCAAACCTGTCGCAGGATTGCGACAGGTCAGTGCAGGTCGATCAGGCCCAGCTTGTGCAGCTTGCGATGCAGGGTGGCGCGGCTGATGCCCAGCGCCCGCGCCGCCGCCGAGACATTGCCGCCGGAACGGGCCAGCGCTCTGCGCACAGCCCCGCGTTCGGCCTCGTATAGATCGGTGTCGGTATCGGACAGCGCAGCCTGAGCCGAGGCCAGCAGATCGGTCGCAGGCAGCTGGGCGGCGATCCGCTCGTCGGTAATCAGCAGCGACAGACGCGCCGCCCGTGTCGCCCCGATCACCAGATCGTCGCGGTCAACCGCTAGCAATGCCGCTGTATTGCGCTCGCTGGCATCACCGGCCAGCACAATCCGCGCATCGCTAAAGGCCTGACGGAAGGTCTGGGCCTCGATAGCGCGGGCCGCATCGGCCACCGTGTTCGAGATCAGACCCAGTATGCTCTCGGTGGCATCGGCCCGACACGAGGACACATCCAGCGATCCCGCCAGCCGCCCCAGATGGTCGTGAACCGGATAGGTGACACAGCTAAGGCCGGTATTGCGCGAATGGAAATGCTGGTCGCGATGGATGATCACCGGACGATGCTCGGCCAGAGCGGTGCCGATGCCGTTGGTGCCTTCGACCGCTTCGGACCACACCGCCCCCGGCCACAGACCCCAGCGATGGAAGGTCTGGTCGTCGGCCACGGCCCCGCGTCGTTCAACCGGTATTCCGTCCGTATTGGTCAGCAGCACACAGCAGCCCACACCACCCACGGCCTGAAACAGCCTGTCCAGAACCCCTTCGGCGGCGCGTGTGACCGGCTCCATGGCCTGTTGCGCCTCGCGAAGTTGCTGGTCGGTGATGGTTTCGACCTGACGATGCCGCATGGGGTCGAGGCCATACAGGGTGATGGAGCGACGCCATGAAGCCGCCAAAGCCGAACGAGCACCGGCATTATCGTCCAGTGCCTGACGGATCAGATTGCCATGTTCGTTACGCGAACGATCACTCACAGTCGGCCTCCAAGGGTGCGCCTTTTGCGATCAGACGCGCCTTGAAGGCAGGCGTCAATGCGTCATCGCTGCACACCGTCCGGTTGTCTCGGGTTCAAAAGATGACCCGTTACAGATGGGTGTGACGTCCAGCCAATGCAAAACCGCCTGACCTGTTTGGCCGATCCATTCGCCCCGCGATTGTAAGTCGAGGGATCAAACGGCGCTATGCGTATAGGTCTGTAGGCTGTTATTGGCGCATGAAAATGCATCAGGGGGAATGATGAAGGTCCTGCGATACTCGACCCAGATCCACAAATGGATCGGCCTTGTCGTCGGCGTGCAAGTCCTGTTCTGGGTGGCGGGCGGCGTGGTGATGACCGCCATCCCCATCGAGACGGTTCGCAGCGAGCACCGGCTGAAACCCGCATCCCCGTCAGCCCTGCCGGTCGAACAGCTCCTGCCCCTCAGCACAGTGGCACAGAGCGCAGGCATCGCACCGGCGCGCGCCGAACTTAAAGGCACACAGCGCGGTCCGGCATGGGTGCTGACACCTGCGGGTGGCGAGCCTGTGACCCTGAACGCCACCACGGGCCAGCCTTTTGCCGCCATGGAGGCCAACGAGGTCTCGGCGCTGGCCAAGGCCGCCTATCGCGGCACGGCGACGGCGCAGACGCCTGTCCTTCTGGATCAGGCCCCCAAGGAAACCGGCCGCGACGGGCCGATCTGGCGGGTGAATTTCAACGATGCCGAACGCACCAGCTTCTATCTGTCTCCCCAGACAGGCGAGGTGGTTACGCGGCGTTCGGCGGTCTGGCGTTTCTATGATTTCTTCTGGCGCCTGCACATTCTCGACTTCAAGAACGGCGACAATTTCAACCACCCGCTGCTGGTCGGCCTGACGGTGCTGACGCTCAGCATTGTGGTGACCGGCTTTATCCTGTTGTGGATACGCCTGTCGCGCGATCTAAAAACCGCACGCGCCGTTCGTGCCGCGCGCCGCAGAACGTCCTAGGATATTCTAGTAAACGGCCTGCACGCTGTCCGGTTCGGACGGTGTCCACGGCGGTCCCGATGACGGGCCTGACAACGAAAACCACGTCAGGCCTATCGCCGCGACAATGGCGGCAATGCTGAGAAACCGGAAACGGGCCTGTTCGCGCAGGCATAGAGGGTCGTTCCGCATAAGCCACCCCGATGGCTGTTGGTGAGCAATCCTGACACGACGTTATGTCAGAAAGCTTGGCCGTAAAACCTAGGATGATTGCTTAGGCCGAACCCTTGAGTGGAGGCCTGAAGGCGGGCCCCGGCGACGTGGCCAAGCTTTACATTTCACAACACGCGACGTTGAACGAAAGCATGCCTGAAAGGTTATTCTGGGCTGGCTTCAAAGCCGCTCATACCCATATCCTGCCCGATGCTTTCTGACTTTTGACGGAGTTGTCCCTTGCCGACCCTGTATTACGCCGTAGGCGCATGTTCGCTGGCCCCGCATATCGTTCTGGAATGGATCGGCGCGCCCTATGAGGCGGTAAAGGTGCAGTATGGCTCGCCCGAGCTGCTGGCCGTCAATCCGGCAGGGGCGGTTCCGACCCTGCGCGAGGACGACGGCTGGTTGCTGACACAGGCGGGGGCCATCCTCGACTATCTGTCGCACAAACATCCCGAGGCCAATCTGTCGGGCGGGGACAGCCTGCGCCAAAAGGCCGAGAACCATCGCTGGTCGGCCTTCCTGACCTCGGACATGCACGCCGCCTTCTGGCCGGTCTTCATGCCGTACCGCTACACGACCGACGAGAGCGAAGAGGCCCGCGCCAAGGTCGTCGCTGCCGGTCATGTGCTGGTGCACAAACAGTTCGCCACCCTCGACAAACACCTGGAGGGCCGCGAGTGGATTCTGGACGGCAAGTCGGTGATCGACGCCTA
>NZ_JAVXCU010000002.1:3500-56925 GCF_036659295.1 Brevundimonas sp.
CCTATGCCTTCCCGATGATCCGCTGGGGCAAAAAGCTGCTGGAAGGCCACCTGTCGCAATATCCGAACGTGCTGGCCCTGCACGACCGTCTGGCTGCCGATCCGGCGGTTCAAAAGGTTCTGGACCGCGAAGCCGGCAAATAGGCCGCCTTACAAGCACTAGCCTCTACAACCCCGTCCGGTCACAGGCCGGACGGGGTTCCTGATTGAAAGATATCCGATGACGACCGGCATCCATCACGTCACCAGCATCACCGCCGATGTGCAGGCCAATGTGGATTTCTACATGGGCTTTCTGGGCCTGAACCTCGTCAAACAGACGGGTGGATTCGAGGATGCCGAGCAACTTCATCTGTTCTACGGCGCACCCGATGGACGCCCCGGCACCCTCGTCAGCTTCATGGTGTGGGAGGCCACAGGCCGTGGCCGCACCGGTCTGGGTCAGGTGTCGGAAATCGCCTTTGCCGTGCCGACCGACAGTCTGGGCGAATGGATGATGCGGGCGATCTCGGCCAATATTCCGGCCGAAGGCCCGATCCGGGAGTTCGGCGAGCCGGTCCTGCGCCTAAAAGACCCTGACGGCCTGATCATCAAACTGGTGGCCAGCGAGGCGGCGCTGGGATCGGGTTCGGTAACGGCCCCTTGCTATATTCGCGGCGTGACCATCCTCAGCGACCGCGCCGAGGAGACCAACCGCTTCCTTGGCCATTTCGGCTATAGCGTCTCGCGCACCGAAGACAGCGTCACACGCCTGAAGTCGGACACCGATGTGGTGGACGTGCATAGCGTCACCGGCTTTGTGCCGTCGGTAAAGGGCGCAGGCGTGCCCGACCATGTGGCTTTCCGCGCGCCCGATACGCAGGCCCTGAACGCCCTGCGCGAAACCCTCAAGGACCACGTCCCGACCATGGTGCGGGAACTGCACTATTTCAGCTCCTTCTATGTGCGTGACAGCAGCGGCCTGTCGATCGAATGCGCCACAGACCTACCGGGTCTGACCGTCAACGAGCCGGTGGAGAAACTGGGCCAGACCCTACAGTTCCCGCCCGAGGTGATGTTCTTTATTGCCGACGATCTGCGGATCAAGCTGCCACAGTTTTCACGTCCGGGCGAAATGCGTGGCCCCAAGCGCGACCTGCCATTTGTGCATCGCTTCTACTGGCCCGAAGACCCCGACGGCTCGACCATTGTACTTCTGCACGGCCCTAGCGGTGACGAGGCCGACTTGATGCCGTTGGCGCACCGGATCAATCCGCGTGCGGCGCTTCTGGGTGTGCGGGCACGCGCCACCGAGGAAGGCAATCTGCGCTGGTTCCGCCGTGAGGGCGAAGGCACGTTCGATCAAAAGGACATCCGTGCCGAGGCTGCCGCCTTCAACGCGTTTCTGGCGGGGGCCATCCGTGGCTATGCCCTAGAGGCCGACAAGCTGATGCTGCTGGGCTACTCCAACGGGGCCGATATGATCGGGGCGCTGGCCTGCCTTTATCCGGATAGCGTCAAACAGGCGGTGCTGCTGCGCCCCATGCCCGCTCTGTCTGGAGACATATCAGCGGACAAGGGCGAGGGGAGGCTGCTGCTGCTCTCGGGTGCCGATGACAATCTGGTCCCGCCTCAAGGCGGCGAGACCTTAAGAAACGCTCTGGAAGGTCACGGCTATCGGGTGGATCACCAGAGTATCAGCGCCGGTCACTGGATGGTCGATGCCGACGAGGCTGCCATCGCGGCGTGGCTGATGGCCTAGACGTCTTCGTCGAAGCGGCGGGCGACAAGGTCCGACAGGGCCGTGACCGCCGCTTCGGCATCGCTGCCCTCGGCCTTGACCTCGATCGAGGAGCCGATACCGGCCCCCAGCATCAGCAAGCCCATGATCGAGCGAGCATCCACCGTGGTGCCGTCTTTGGAGACATGGATTTCGGCGTCGAATTCCGAGGCGGTCTTCACGAACTTGGCAGAGGCACGGGCATGAAGTCCGCGCTGGTTGCAAATCGCCATTTGGGCGCGGACGGCTTCGCTCATTTATCGCCTGCCAAAACCCATGACGCGACCGAGATATATTTGCGCCCGGCATCCTGAGCATGGGCCACACAGGCCTCGAGGCTCTCGCGACCGCGCACACTGGCCAGCTTGATCAGCATGGGCAGGTTCAGACCGGCAATCACCTCGGCCTTGGTCTGTTCCATGACCGAAATGGCCAGATTGGACGGGGTGCCACCGAACATGTCGGTCAGCAGAATCACGCCATCGCCGTCATCGACAGCCGCCGATGCGTCGAGGATGTCGCGCCGGCGGCGCTCCATGTCGTCTTCGGGACCAATACAAATGGCCGCGACACCGCGCTGCGGGCCGACCACATGCTCCATCGCCGAGATGAATTCGGAGGCAAGCCCTCCGTGGGTGACGATCACCAGACCGATCATAAATCTAAACCGAATGGCCCATATCTGCCGAACATCAATAAGAAGCGGTCAGGTTGAACCCTGTTAGACGCCCCTTGACCCGATGTCTTAAGCCAAAGCCACAAAGGTTCAAAGGGCTTCCAGTGCACGGATGACCAAAGTCGTTGCACTGGCCGGTCGCGGATCAAGCTGCAACAGCGGTAAATCCACCCCGCACAGGCGGGTGATTTTCGGTTCCGGCATACGTTCGGGGGCGTGGTCGATCAGGTCGATAACCAGTGAAATCGGGGCTGTTTTCAACGGTGTGACGGTACGGATGCCCAGACCGCGCACCTCGACCAGACCGGATATTGTGGCCGGAGCCGTGACAAATAACCGCTCCGAACTTGTCCACAGGTGGACATAGTCATCCCCGATCAGACGCCCGCCTATGTCCATAAGTCGCAGGGCCAGATCGCTCTTGCCGGATCCGGGGGCTCCGCGGATCAGCACCCCCCGCCATGCGCCGCCCAGCCGCAGAGCGACCGCGGTGGCATGGACGGTGGGGCTCATGCCGCGCGGCGTCCCGCCAGCGGCAGGCGCACAATAAAGCTGGCGCCTTGTACCTGATCGCCTTCGCTGCGGTTGATGGCGACAACCGTGCCTTCGTGGGCTTTGACGATCTGGCGGACAATCGCCAGACCCAAGCCCGAATTGGTACCAAAGGCCGTACCCTTGGGCCGCGAGGTATAGAAACGCTCGAAGACGGTTTCCAGATTGTCGGGCGGAATACCGGGGCCGTCATCCTCGACGCGCACGCGCCAGAAGTCCGGATTGTCGTCCTTCTCCAGATAGACACGCACCTCGGACCCTTGCGGGCTGAACGAGCGGGCATTGTCGATCAGGTTGCGGAACACCTGCCCCAGCGGCGTATCGCGCCCCACCACCTGTGCCGGCATGGACAGGCTGTTGATCAGCCGCACCGGAATCTCGCCTTCACGCAGGCTGTTTTCATAGACGCTGATAATGTCCGACAGCAGCTCCCCAAGATCGATCGGACGGGGGCGGTCCCGCGACAGTTCGGCATCCAGACGCGAGGCATTGGAAATGTCCGTAATCAGACGATCCAGACGGCGCACATCGTTTTGCAGCAGATTGGTCAGGCGTTCGCGCTGTGCCTCGGTCTTGACCAGAGGCAGGGTTTCCAATGCCGAGCGGATCGAGGTCAGCGGGTTCTTGATTTCGTGCGAGACATCGGCGGCAAAGCGTTCGATGGCGTCCATACGCATGGACATGGTGTCGGTCATGCTTTCCAGCGCACGCGCCAGACCGCCCACCTCGTCCTTGCGGGCGGTCAGGTCGGGCAGGGAGATGGCACGGGCGCGTTGCAGACGCACCTGATCGGCAGCCGCCGACAGACGAAGCACGGGCCGCGCCACAAACAGGTGCAGCACCAGAGAGGCCAGCAGGTTCACCCCCAGCGCCACAAAGGCAAACGGCATCAGGGCGCGGCGCTGGGCGGCCAGAATGGCGTTCACATCGCCCGCTTCCAGCGTCAGCACCCCCAGCACCTGCTGGACATGGCGGACCGGCAGCGACACCGAGACGACGCGCTCGCCTTCCTCGTTGCGGCGGATATTCATCTGCGGCTGGCCCTGCAGGGCCAGTTCGACCTCGGCAGCCAGAGCCGCATCGGCTTCCGAGCGCGCCTTTTCGATTTCGGCTTCCGAAGTGGGCAGAGGCGCGGTGGTGCCAGAGGGCAGGGCGGGCGGCAGAGGCTCGCCGGGAATATTGTCCGAGACGTTATAGGAATCGGAAACCTGGATCCCGTCCACATCGAACAGACGCGCACGCTGTCCGGTCGGAATGAAATTGTCACGCAGCCAGTAGGCGGCGGCGCGGTCGTCCAGCATCGGGTAGGGATCACCCTGGGTAATACCCAGTTCCCCCAGCACGTTGGACAGCAGTTCGGCTTGCACCGACAGGGATTCCTGACGGGCATTGATCAGGCCGCGGCTCCATTCGTTCAGAGCCAGCGCCCCGCCGATCATGATCAGCAGGCTAAGAAGGTTGAGAGCCAGCATAAAGCCGCCCAGACGGGACCCGCCGAAGCGGAAACGTCTGGACGGCTTATGATTCTTAGGCTTCGCGGTAACGGTAGCCGACGCCATACAGGGTCTCGATCGCGTCGAATTCGGGGTCAACCATGCGGAACTTCTTGCGCATGCGCTTCACGTGGCTGTCGATGGTGCGGTCATCGACATATACCTGGTCGTCATAGGCCGCATCCATCAGGTTATCGCGGCTCTTCACGAAACCGGGGCGCTGGGCCAGGGCCTGAAGCAGCAGGAACTCGGTGACGGTCAGTTTGACCGGCTTGCCTTCCCACGTGCATTCGTGACGGGCCGGATCCATCGACAACGGTCCACGCTTGATGGCCTTGTTGGCATCGGCATTGGCCGCGCTTTCGGTCAGATCAATGCCTTCGACACCGGCACGACGCAGCAGCGCCTTCACGCGCTCCAGCAGCAGACGCTGGCTGAACGGCTTGTGCATATAGTCGTCGGCACCAAGGTTGAAACCGAGGATTTCGTCGATTTCCTCGTCCTTGGAGGTCAGCATAATGACCGGCATGTTCGAGGTCTGGCGCAGACGGCGCAGCACTTCCATGCCGTCCATACGCGGCATCTTCACATCGAGGATGGCCAGATCCGGCGGGCTGTTTTCAAGAGCTTCCAGACCCGAGGCACCGTCATGATAGGCGGTAACCGTGTGGCCATGGCTTTCCAGCGCCAGGGAAACGGACGCAACGATATTCTCGTCGTCATCAACCAGGGTGATGTTAGCCAAGGGCTTCTCCTTGCGAACGAACGCGGACGTGTTGCCGATACAACGCACGGCGAGCGGTACAGTTCGGTATGATTAAGGCAGATTAGGGCCTTAGGAAATGGGAAGTTGTAACTTTCGCTGCAAGTGCTGCCTGTGACGATAAGTTGAAACTCCGCCTTAAACTCCTTGAGCGATAACAGGCGACTGACAGGTTTGGCGGGAAATCTATGGCGGGCCCCATTCACTATGAAATCTACGTTCGCAAGCACGCGAACGCGGAATGGTCCTTGCTGATGGCCCATGAGGACCGTCGTCACAGCATCGACACGGCCGAAGAAATCATCCGAGACAAGATCGCGGCGGCGGTCAAGGTGACCAAGGAAACGCTCAATCCGGTCACGATGGAGTTCTCCAGCATCAGTGTGCTGCGTCTGGGGGCCCCCGATCCGGTGCGTAAAAAGGCTAGGACCGAAGCCCCCGCCGGTCCGGCCTGCCGCGCCCCTGCCGAGCTTTACACCGTCCATGCGCGCGAAAGTCTGGGCGCGATCCTCGAGGACTGGCTGCGCCGTCAGGGCGTGACGGCCTTCGAGCTTTTGCACTCGCCGGTACTGGCGGAGCGGCTGGACGCTGCGGGTGTCGAGGTCCAGCACGCCATACAAAAGGTCGCCGTCCCCGAGGCTCAGGCCACGGGTCAGGACCTGCACAGCCTGTTACGCCTCTATCAAAAACTGTCCGACCAGACGGTCGAGCAGATTATCAAGGCGGGACGGCGCGGTGATTTTATTGATCCGGCGGTCGTGCCACTGGCCCAGATCGCCGAAAACCTTCAGGGCGATGCCGACCGTGCTTTTAAAATGGGCGGCACGATTGCCCATGCGCTGAACGGACTGCGCGGCTCGCGGGCGCGCCTGTCGGCGCTGCTGGACCTGTGCGATCAGGCCCCTGCGGGCGGTGCCCTGCGCGCCATGGTCATGGTGCCGGTCGAACAGATTTTATGCGAGATGCTGGCGGGCAGCTGGAACCTGCCGGACCTGTTCGGCCCGTCTCTGGACCAGGGTTCGACACTGGCGGCGGTGGTGCGCATGGTGGCCCCGCGCGAGGTATCGGCCATTGTGGCGCATGATCCGCGTCTGGCGATGATGGTGCCGCCGGTCGAGGGGCCCGCGGCGCGCCTTGGCGAGCGTCTGGCCGTGGGCGAGTTTCCACTGGTGGCGGCGGCTCTGGCCAAGATGGTGCTGCGTGAGCTGACCAGTCCGCGCCGTCTGCGTCCCGGCGATGCCGAGGGCGAGATCAATATCCTGCGGGCGCTGGCGACCTCGCTGACGGCCACGGCGGGGCGGTTGTTGACACTGGAAGAAGTGCAAAACGCGTTTATCGAGCGCTCGCGGCTTCTGGTCACCGCCGATTTTGTCGCCGCCTATGTGCGCGGCTGCCACACGGTTCTGGAAGAGGCCGAACGTCTGGCGCGGCTCAGTGACAATGTGACGGGCGGGACCAATAAACGCTCTGCGGCCCGCTGGCTGGAGGCCTGCGTCTCGTCCTTGCGCTTCGAGGCGGAGCTGTGCGCGGCGACCTTGCCGCCCCTGCACCGGCTGATGGCCCTGCGCCGTTTGCAGCGTGCCATTGAGGGCGCCGGCCTTGCGGGCAAGAGCGCCGAAAACACCACCGAAACCCTTGGCCGGATCGGCACCAAGATCGCCGAAGAAACGCGTTTGATCTCGCAGATCGCCAAGGCTTCTGTGCCGCTCCAGCAAAAGCTGTCGGCCCTGTTGCGGCTGGCGGCGGCCGATGCGGCTCCCGTGGGCAAGGTCAATGATATGGCCCGCGCCGAGGCTATGCGCCTGTTGCGCCTGCCCGAAACACGCCAGCAAATGCAGGCTTCGCCTGAAATGGTAAGCGCTCTTTTGCCGATGATGAAGGCGGCCGGACTGGCCGCCTAGGCGCGTCCGGCGACCGTCAAATTAGTCGAAAATATCGAAGATGTCGAGGCGCTTTTTCTTCTTGTAATAGCGCTCGTCTTCCTTGTGACGACGATAGTCGTCCTCGCGGCTGCGATAGGGGGCCTGCTGGGGTTGCTGGCCCCATGGCGACGGCTGCTGGTGCTGTTGGGGCGGCGGCGCTTGCGGGGCAGGGGCGGCCACCGAGGCCCGACCGTCATTGGTCGCGCCTTCCATCAGTTTTTCCAGTTCGCCGCGATCCAGCCACACGCCGCGACAGTTCGGGCACATGTCGAATTGCACGCCATTGCGATCCAGCGTCTGCATGGGGGCATTGTCGTTGGGACACATCAGAAGAGGCATAGTGATCCTTTTGTCTTCATGCGGTCCGACATCGTCAGGCAGTGGCCAGACCAGAGGGGCCCGTCCCGCATTTTCGAGCTAGGAAGTCTGCCGCCACAACGCAACGTGCCCGCATGTCGCAGGGGCGTTTAGCAGTGCTGCCCACAGGCCCAGCCCGACGACCATGCCCACTGGAAATTATAGCCGCCCAGCCAGCCGGTAATGTCCACCGCCTCGCCGATAAAGAACAGACCGGCGACCGACTTGGCCTCCATGGTTTGCTGGTCCAGCTGCATCGTATCCACCCCGCCGACGGTCACTTCGGCGGTGCGATAGCCTTCGGAACCGACCGGCTTCACACTCCACGCATTGGCGCTTTCTGCCAGCAGGCGCAGCTTCTTGTCGCCCTGTTCGGCCAGCTTGCCCTTCAGGCCCGCCCGCTCGCACAGAACCTCGGCCAGACGGCGCGGCACGATATGACCCAGCGCCGTATGCACCATCTGCTTGCCGTTCTCGTTCTTGGCTTCCAGCAACAGGGCCGCCACATCCTTGTCGGGGGCCATGTCCACCGTAATGGCCTCGCCCTCGCGCCAGTAGGAGCTGATCTGCAAGATCGACGGGCCGGAAAGACCACGGTGGGTAAACAGCATGCCTTCGCGGAACTCGGTCGGCTTGGCGGGGCGCTTGGGGTCGGCATCCTTAGGGATCTTGTGGCGCACCACAGCATCCAGCGACACGCCCGCCAGCGGCTTGAGGCTCTCCAGCAAGGTCGGCTCGAACGTCAGCGGCACCAGACCGGGGCGGGTATCAGTGACGCGCAGACCAAACTGGCGCGCCACATCATAGGCCCAGCCGGTCGCCCCCATTTTCGGAATGGACTTGGCACCCGTGGCAATCACCACAGAGGCGGCCGTAACGCGCGATCCGTCATCCAGATCGACCGTATAGAGACTGCCGTCATGGCTAATGGCCTTGACCCCGAGGTTCAGCGACAGGGTCACCCCTGCGCGTGCCATCTCGTCGGTCAGCATCTTGATGATGTCCTTGGCGCTGTCGTCGCAGAACAGCTGGCCAAGGGTCTTTTCGTGATAGGCGATGCGGTGGCGCTCGACCATCTTGATGAAGTCGTGCTGCGTAAACCGCTTCAGCGCCGACAGGGCAAAGCGCGGGTTCTCGCCAAGGTATGCCGCCGGATGGATACCCGTATTGGTGAAGTTACAGCGTCCGCCGCCCGAGATGCGGATTTTCTCGCCGGGGGCTTTGGCGTGGTCGATCACGCGCACGCGGCGTCCGCGCTTGCCCGCTTCGATCGCGCACATCATGCCGGCGGCACCGGCCCCGACAATCAGGACATCAAGGGTCTGGAGTTTCATCAGCAGCCCCTAGCAGGGCGGGACGTAAAAACGAACCCCGCCCTTTAGGTGGATCGGGCCTATTTCAGGCCCAGAACGATCTTGTAGCCGTCCTGAACCAGATCGCCATATTCTTCGGGGTGCTTCTGGATATAACCGGCAAAGAAGGTGCAGGTCGGCAGGATTTTCAAACCCTTGTCGCGAATGTCCTGCAGCACATGCTTGGCCAGACGCGAGGCAATACCGCGACCGCCCAGTTCCTCTGGCACCAGTGTCTTGGAGACCAGACGGCCCCCCTCGACATTGTTGTACTCGACATAGGCCACATGGCCGTCGACATGCAGTTCGTACCGACGCTCGGCTTCGAGGTCTTTGATTTCCGGATCAAGCGACATGGGTATTCCTTTTAGGAGAGTGGATCAGTGGGCCTGATCCCAGTTGGCGGCGGCCTTGGCTTCGACCTCGATGGGAACGCTGAGGGCGACGACCGGTTCAGCAGCCTTTTCCATCACGCTCTTGATGATCTTCAGCGCGCGTTCGGCCTCGGCTTCCGGTGCTTCGAACACCAGTTCATCGTGGACCTGTAGCAGCATACGGGTTTGCAGCCCCGCCGTCTTCAAGGCATCGGGCATACGGATCATGGCGCGACGGATGATGTCGGCGGCGGCCCCCTGAATGGGCGCGTTGATCGCGGCCCGCTCGCCGAACTGGCGCTCGGCCCCCGACTTGGAATGGATGGCCGGAATATGGATGCGGCGTCCAAAGATGGTCGAGACATAGCCGTCGCGTTTCACCGTCTCCTTGATGCGATCCATATAGTCGCGAATACCGGGGAAGCGCTCGAAATAGGTCTTGATATAGGCCGCAGCCTCGCCCTGTTCGATGCCCAGCTGGTTGGCCAGACCAAAGCCCGAAATGCCATAGACGATGCCGAAATTGATCGCCTTGGCGCGGCGGCGCGTCTCGGACGGCATGCCTTCAACGGGCACGCCAAACATCTCGGATGCCGTGGCGGCGTGAATATCCAGCCCCGCCTTGAAGGCACGCTTCAGCTCGGGAATGTCGCCGATATGGGCCAGCAGGCGCAGCTCGATCTGGCTGTAGTCGGCCGAAATCAGCACATGGCCGTCACGGGCGATAAAGGCCTGACGGATTTCGCGGCCCGTCTCGGTACGGATCGGGATGTTCTGAAGGTTCGGATCACTGGAGGCCAGACGCCCCGTCGAGGCGGCCGCCAACTGATAGCTGGTGTGAACGCGCTCGGTTTTCGCATCCATCGCTTCCAGCAGGGCATCCGTATAGGTGCTCTTCAGCTTGGCCAGCTGGCGCCAGTCCAGGATCACACGCGGCAGTTCATGCGTCAGGGCCAGGTCTTCCAGCACCGAGGCATCGGTGCCCCACTGGCCGGACGCTGTCTTCTTGCCGCCGGGCAGGTTCATCTCGCCAAACAGGATCTCGCCGATCTGTTTGGGGCTGGCGATATTGAACGGACGCCCCGCGACCTCGTGGGCCTTCTTTTCCAGCTCATCCATCCGCAGACCAAAGCTTGAGGACAGACGGCGCAGCAGCGTCGGGTCGATACGGATACCGGCCAGTTCCATATCGGCCAGAACCGCAGGCATCGGACGCTCCAGCGTCTCATAGACATTGAGCAGACCCTGCTCGGCCAGCTGTGGCTTGAGCAGTTGCCACAGCCGCAAGGTCACATCGGCGTCCTCGGCGGCATATTCGGTCGCGGGGGCCAGTTCGACATGTTTGAACGACTTGGCGCTCTTGCCGGTGCCGGTCACCTGTTTGAACGGGATCGGTTCGTGGTCGAAGTGACGACGCGACTGCTCGTCCATGCCGTGCGCGTGCAGACCGCCGCCCAGTACATAGGAGATCAACATGGTGTCGTCGTGCGGTGCAATCTCGATGCCCTGACGGCGCATGACGGCCATGTCGTACTTTCCGTTCTGCATCACTTTCAGAACGCTCGGGTCTTCCAGCAGTTCTTTCAGGCGGGCCAGAGCCGCGCCCGTCTCGATCTGTTGCGGCGCTGGGGTTTGGCTCCCGCCAAAATCGAGCCCGCCGGAAAAGTCCAGACCGCCCGATCCGGCTTCGGGCATGTTTTCGTGCGCCAGCGGCACATAGCAGGCTTGATTGGGACCGACCGCCAGCGACAGGCCGACCAGACCGCTATGGGTGGCCGACAGGGCGTCGGTCTCGGTATCGAACCCGACCACACCGGCGGCTTTCGCATGGGCGATCCACTGGTCCAGAGCCTCCAGCGTGGTCACGCACTCATAGGCGCTTCGGTCAAAAGTCTGGGGACCGGCAACGGGGGCAGGGGTGTCGGTGCCGCCAAAGCGCGGCGTGGCAACCGGCGCGCTCATGGGGGCGGCACGCTTGGGCGCAAAGGCCGAGGTGCCGTTGGCGGTGGCTTTACCGTCACCGACGCGGCGCGCAAGGGTGCGAAACTCCATCGTCTCCAGAAACTCGCCCAGCACCGCAGGGTCGGGGTCACGCAGGGCAAAGTCCGAAATCGGCTCGGGTGCCGGTGCATCGCAGGTCAGCTTCACCAGTTCGCGCGACATGCGGATCTGGTCGGCAAAATTAATCAGGGTCTCGCGGCGCTTGGGCTGTTTGATCTCGCCCGCGCGTTCCAGCAGCGTATCCAGATCGCCATACTCGCCGATCAACTGGGCTGCGGTCTTGGGACCGATACCGGGGGCACCGGGCACATTATCGACGCTGTCGCCGATCAGGGCCTGCACATCGACCACACGGTCGGGCGCAACGCCGAACTTCTCCATCACGGCCTCTTCGGCCAGCACGCGATCCTTCATCGGATCATACATGACCACGCCGTCGCCGATCAGCTGCATCAGGTCCTTGTCGGAGGACACGATCACAGCCTCGCCGCCCATGTCGCGCACCTTGCAGGCATAGGTGGCGATCAGGTCGTCCGCCTCGAAACCGGCCAGCTCGATACCCGCCACGCCAAAGGCCTTGGTCGCCTCGCGCACCAGCGGAAACTGTGGGATCAGGTCTTCGGGCGCGGGCGGTCGGTTGGCCTTGTACTGATCGTACAGGGTGTTGCGGAAGGTCTTTTCCGAATGGTCGAACACAGCGACCAGATGGGTCGGGCCGTCTTCACTCTTGGTGTCCTGCAACAGCTTCCACAGCATGTTGCAATAGCCCTGAACGGCTCCCACCGGCAGGCCATCCGACTTGCGTGTCAGCGGCGGCAGGGCGTGATAGGCGCGGAAAATATAGGCCGAGGCATCGATCATCCACAGCCGCACGGGCTTGTCCGTGGCGGGGGTGTCAGTTGCGGCGGGGGTGTCGGTGTTCGCTTCGGTCATGGCGCGAACATAGGCGCGCTTTGAGGCGGCGTCATCCGCTCAAAAACAAACCCCGTCCCGCTTTTGGCGGAACGGGGTTTGAAAACAGGGCAGGGCTTGTGCCGATTACATCGGCGACCAACCACCGGGGGTTTCAAAGACCGTATTGTCTTCTTCATCGACAACCACGTGACGATCCCCGCGCAGCTTGCGCACCTCGGCATAGGCCGCGCGCAGCAACTCGGTGACGCCTTCACCCGACACACCCGAAACCAGCATCGGACGACGACCGGCCACCGCCGCAAGGGCGTCGGCCTTTTCGATGCGCTCTTCTTCGGTCAGCGAGTCGATCTTGTTGAGGGCCAGAATTTCGGCCTTTTCCGCCAGACCATCGCCATAGGCTTCCAGCTCGCCACGGATGATGCGGTAGGCTTCCACCACATCTTCCTGCGTGCCGTCGATCAGGTGGATCAGGCTGGCCGAACGCTCGACGTGGCCCAAGAAGCGCGTGCCAAGGCCCGCGCCTTCGCTGGCCCCTTCGATCAGGCCGGGAATGTCGGCAATGACGAAACGCTCGGTCGGCGACAGGTCCACCACACCAAGATTGGGCACCAGCGTCGTGAACGGATAGTCGGCAACCTTGGGCTTGGCGGCCGATACGGCCGACAGGAAGGTGGACTTACCGGCATTGGGCAGACCCGCCAGACCGATATCGGCGATCAGCTTCAGGCGCAGCCAGATCCAGCGCTCCTGACCTTCCTGACCGGGATTGGCATGGGTCGGGGCCTGATTGACCGGCCCTTTAAAGCGGGTATTGCCCCAGCCACCATTGCCGCCTGCCAGCAGTTTGACGCGCTTGCCGGCGCGATCCATGTCCAGCAGCACGGTCTCTTTGTCCTCGTCCAGCACCTGTGTGCCGACCGGAACGCGCAGGACAATGTCCTCGCCCTTGCCGCCATGCATTTGGCGACCCTGACCGTGATGGCCGGTCTGGGCTTTGAAATGCTGCTGGTAGCGATAGTCGATCAGGGTGTTCAGGCCGTCAGCGGCCTCGACCCAGATGTCGCCACCCTTGCCGCCGTCACCGCCGTCGGGACCACCATTGGGAATAAATTTCTCGCGTCGGAACGACACGGAACCTGCGCCGCCGTTACCGGAACGGATGTAAATTTTGGCCTGATCGAGGAATTTCATGCGCGCCTTATGACCGAACTCCGTGGCTTTTTACAGGGCAGAGGCGATCAAGGCCTCCAACCGTGTCTTTAACGCAGCAAAAAGGGGCTTTCCCGACCGGAAAAGCCCCCAATAATTGCCGTTAGATCAGTTTTTACCGTCGCGGGCGGCGTCTTCGACAGCCGTACCTGCCGCCTGTGCATCGCGACCGACACCGGCAACCGTATTGCAAGCGGCCGTGCTCAAGGCGGCAGCGACAACAGCCAGAACCAGAAGTTTGCGCATAATCATCTCCTTGTAACGTGATGGGTGTCTCAAGTCTCGAGAGTTAAACGCAGCCGTCAGCGGTCTAGTTCCGGTGATTTGCGAACCGGGGCCTCTTCTGTGGACGGGGTTTCGAACACCAGCGTGGCAATCGTGCCGCCACTCTCGGCCTTGCGGGTGGTGGCTGTCCCGCGCAACTGCTTGGCAAAGGCGGCCATCAGCGTCACCCCGACACCGGATGTGACATCGCTCATACCGGGGCCGTCATCTTCGACCTCCAGTGTGCTGGTCTTGCCATCCACCTTGAAGCGGACCTTCAACTCGCCGCCACGACCGGCAAAGGCGTGTTTCTGGGCATTGGAAACCGCCTCGACCAGCCATAGGGCCATCGGGGCCAGTTTTTCGGGATCGATACTGAGCGGATCGGCCTCGATGGAGCTTTTTACCAGTGGGCCACGCAGGGATTCCGACGCCACCAGATGCCCGACCAGTTCGGTCAGGAACATCTCGGCATCGGCATGGCGCACATCCTCGCCCTGATAGAGGGTGCGATAAATCAGGGCCAGGGCCGAGATTCTCTGGCGTGTATCGCCCAGCGCCGACCGCGCTGCAGGGTCTTCGACCACCCTTTGCTGCATCGACAATAGCGAGGAGATGATCTGCAGGTTGTTCTTCACGCGGTGGTGGATTTCGCGCAGCAGGGCGTCTTTTTCATGCAACGCCTCGGTCAGGGCCGCATCGCGCCGCGTAATATTCTCGGCCAGTTCGTCCATGGTGCGCGCCAGTTGGCGGATTTCCAGTGGCGCATTTTCGGCCTGAACGGGCCGGATCGTATAGCGCCCGCGCGCATAGATGGCGGCAATCCGGTCCAGATAGTCCAGCCAGCGGATGACGATACGCTCGGATGCCAGCATGGCCGCTGCAAACGCCGTCAGCCACGCCGCCAGAGGCAGCATCAAAAAGCGGATCGGATTACTCTGCGCCCAGAACCATGGCGAGGCGGCAGGGGCCGAAATCACCGCATAGACATTCTGGCCTTCCAGTTGGGATGCCGCATACAGGCGGTTGACCCCGTCGGCTCCCTTGGCGCGCAAAATGGCTCCGGTATCGTGGCTGTGTTCCTTCAGCCAGTTTTGCAACGGCGGGAAGCTCTGGCCGAACGACAGGCCTTCCGTCGGCGTCAGAGCGCGGCCCTGATCGTCAAACAGGCCGGTCTGCGTGCGGGGCGGCAGCGGTATGTCCTGCGTGGACAGGGTAAATATGCTGGTCGGGATCACGGCCACCAACACGCCGTCAAAGCCACCCAGTGGCCGTGTGGCCCGATAGGCGAGGGCCAGCTGGCTGCCTGCGGTATCGGTCTGTAGAAAAATCTGCGAGGTGGCGCTGCCACGGGCCAGAGTTTTGAACCAGTCGCTTTCGCGCACATGGCCGAAACGCTCGACCTGTTTTTCATGCGAGGCACACAGGACCGCGCCATCGGTATCGAAGCGATAAAGGGCCTCGACCTCGTCGATACGGTTCACCAGCCCGTTCAGGCGCGCATTACAGTCAAAAGCCTGACCTTCGGGCGCAATAATGCTCAGCAATATCCCCGCGCGGTTAAAGGCGCTTTCGGCTTCGCGGACACTGCGCTCAGCGGCCCTCTGCAGGTCGGCCTTCAGCTCGGTGGTTTGCTGCAGGTATTCGCCGCGAACCTGGATCAGGCCCAGCAGGATAAAGGGCAGCAGCGACAGGGCCATTGAAAAGCCCAGACGCGCACGAATACCCTCGACACGCCTCTGGCGCCGCCCCAGCCATTTCCGCAACTGCGGGGGCATAGTTAGTTCCGCAAGGGGCTGCTCAACCGATCGGCATCGGCGAGGATAGAGCGCATGGCGTCACCGGCTGCCTTGCCGTCGCGATCATAGCCACCGCGTTCAAGCGCAGCCTGCAAGGCCTTGCGGGCTCGCGACACACGGCTTTTGACGGTGCCGACGGCGCACTGGCAGATTTCAGCGGCCTCTTCATAGGCAAAACCGCCAGCCCCCACGAGGATCAGGGCTTCGCGCTGTTCTTCGGGCAGGGTTTTCAGGGCCTGACGCAGTTCGTCCAGCGCCACGGGCGCTTCGGGATCATCCACCGCGATCAAGGTACGCTCGGCCGCTTCCTGATCCAGCTGGGTCGAGCGCCACGAGCGGCGCTTTTCCGAATAGAACTGGTTGCGCAGGATCATGAAGGTCCAGGCCTTCATATTGGTACCCATCTGGTACGAGGCGCGCGCGTCCCACGCCTTCATCATGGCTTCTTGGGCCAGATCGTCGGCGGCGGTCGGATCGCCCGTCAGTGTGCGGGCAAAGGCGCGAATGTGCGGGATAAGACCGACAAGTTCTTTCTTGAAGGCATTATCATCCGCTGACGGCGGCTTGGGTGCCGCTCCGGTTGAACTCATGCCCCACCTTTGTTTTCTCGTTGATCGGCGCGCCTCAGGATGGACAGAAACTCGTCCGGCACAGGCTCGTTCACGATCTCGTCGAACAAATGCCGCAGCTTCACACCAATGGCCTGCTGGCGCAGTCTTGCTTCATCGAGATCTACGTCATCAATGTCGCTAGTATTTTGAACTCGTTGAGATTTTTCAGTCATTAACTCTCGGACCGTCCCCCTGTCCGGCAGACCTCTTCCCGGACACGCTGATTACCTAACGCCCTGACAGGCTCTACCGTTCCGGCAGCTTAGCCGAAAAATGTAAAACGGGTTGTAAAACACGGAACTGCGGTCAAGGTTCTTCGTTTAACTAATCTGTCTTATGGTCTGGGGGGTAGCGCCGGTTCTTCGGTCTGCTTCAGACATCGGGGATTATAGGTATGAGCCTTCTGGCTAGATTAGCGCCTCACCTTCCGTATGTGCGGCGTTTTGCGCGGGCCCTGACGGGTGATCAGGCAACCGGCGACCACTATGTGCGCGTGGCCCTTGAAGCTCTGGCGGCAGGGGAGCGCCAGCTACCGGCGGATATGACACCGCGGGTGGCTCTGTATCATATTTTCCACGCCATCTGGTCCTCCAGCGGCGCACAGCTCGAAGACCATGAGGGCGTATCGGGCAATGCCGCCGAGGATAATGCCTCGCGTCGCCTGCTTAAGATTTCGCCAGCTTCGCGTCAGGCCTTTTTGCTGACCTCGCTCGAAGGCTTCACGCCGTCTGAAACAGCGCAGATTCTGGATATCGATATTTCGGCCGTCGAGCGTCTGGTCGGACAGGCCCAGACCGATATCGATGCCGAACTGGCCACCGATGTGCTGATTATCGAGGACGAGGCCATCATCGCTGCCGACATCGAAAGTCTGGTACGCGAGCTGGGCCACCGCGTCACCGGCACGGCAGCCACCCACACCGAAGCTGTCGAGGCTGTACGCCAGAAACGCCCGGGTCTGGTTCTGGCCGATATCCAGTTGGCTGACGGTTCGTCGGGCATCGATGCGGTGAAGGAAATCCTGCAAAGTCTGGACGTGCCGGTGATCTTCATCACCGCCTTCCCCGAGCGCCTGCTGACGGGCGAACGCCCCGAGCCGACCTTCCTGATTACCAAGCCTTTCCAGCCGGAAACGGTGAAGGCGGCCATCAGTCAGGCCCTGTTCTTCCATCCGTCGCAACGCGGCTGATCAAGGTCTGATCCGAAGCCGGTTTTCGAGAATGTCGGAACCTGACAGGCGTGGTCACGTTTCGGATTCGTAGTTCCTGCCTTGGCGGGCAGGGCTACGGATCTACCTCATTTCTCGATGATGCGACTTTTGCGGCGGCCCTTCGGGGTCGCCTTTTTTTTCGCAGCATTTTCGTGCTGTGCCATACGGGCATCGGGTGTCATGGTGCGGGGCACGGTTGCGGCGGGGATCGAAAATATGGGCGAGCTTCTGAACATCCATTTCGAACAGATCGAGGTGGGGCAGGTCATTTCACTGGGCGTTGTCGCCGTTGATGGCGCATCGCTGGCCATCTATGTCGAACGCTTCCTGCCCGGGTGGGATGACAGCTATGGCGCGCCGGACGGCATGCTTTATGCGCTTTGGAGCCGCCTGTCCTTTGATGCCTGTAGCCGCTGGGCCGGTTTCAAAATGCTGGCCGTCGACGGTGTACGCTATCTGCGCAATCCACCGGCCGGAGAACTGCTGCGCGGCCGCGTCACCATTATGGGCAAGGACCCTGTCGGCGATAATAAGGGCGTGGTCATCGTCCAGCAGGACCTTCTGGACGAGGCGGGGCGCTTGGTCTTTTCGTGCCTGACCCGTTCTCTGGTCGCCCGCCAGTCCTGATCTTTCACGCTCTGCGCAAAGAAAAACGCCCCGCAGTCTCCTGCGGGGCGTTTCTTTTCGCTTACAGCGCCGATCAGGCGTTGGCAGTGGCCTGACGGGTCAGGGCCAGCGCGATCAGACGATCCCAGCCTGCCAGCGACACGAGGTGCGCATAGATCTGGCCCAGAGCGCCGTTGTCGCGCAGTTCCACCAGCTTGTCGGCCGGCAGAGCCTTCAGCTTGTCTTCCGAAACGGCGAAATACTCGGCCAGCTTCTGGGTTTGGCCCGGCGTGCCGTCGGCATTGCGCGGGGTGAAGTTGGCTTCCTTGACTTCGAACAGGTCCAGATCGGTCAGAACCTTGACGAACGACTCGGTGCGCAGGCGCTCCTGTTCGAAATTGTTGCAGAATTCCATGGCGTTCTTGACGTAGGCGCTCGGCTCGGTGCCTTCGAACAGCGGGGTGTCGCCGCCTTCGATGAAGTAGGGGGCAGCGCGGTCGATGCACAGGATCATGCGCTGTTGCGCATCGTCATTGGCATAGACGAACGGATAGCGACGGGCATAGGCCGGAATATAGGCGTCGGCACGGAACTCGCCGTCGGTCACGAACAGGTTGTCGGTCGGGTTCAGACCCATGGCGACGACCGGTTGCTTGCTCTCGCCGACGAAGATCACCGGATAGGACAGGGCTGCCGGAGCAAACTCGGTCACGGTCAGCGGCACAATATTGGTCTGGCCGATAAAGGCATACGGCTTGTCGACAGCCTTAACGCCCAGCTTGCCGTGCGCCTCGACCGACAACGGTTCCGGTTGCGAGTAGAAAAGTACGTTACCGGAGAGGCCGCCGGCGTTTTGTGCAGTCGTGTCGGTCATAAATCTTCTGGTGTTCTGGACAGAAAGGAGGCGCGTTCTAGCCCATAGAAAGGCCACGGGCAAACGCGCTACGAACCTTTGTGAACCACGTTTTACGGTCTGCGACCAGTCCCGATGCCCATTGTGGTTGCGACAAGCGACGGGAAACCCTAGCTCTAGGCCATGACCAAGGCTTGCGAACACGATCATGACGGCCACGCACGCGGTGCGAACGAGGTAGCGCGCATTCTCGCCAACTTCGAGGCTTCCTGCGTGGCGCAGGGCGAACGCATGACGGCTCCGCGCCGCCGTGTGCTGGAATTGCTGCTGACGGCAGGCGGGCCGGTCAAGGCCTATGACCTGATTGCCCGCTATGGCGCGAACGGCGAGGCGGCCAAGCCCCCGACCGTCTATCGCGCCCTGGAGTTTCTGGAGCGCTGGGGCGTGGTCCACCGCATCGCTTCCATCAGCGCCTATGTCGCCTGTTCGGACCATAGCGATGACGTACAGGCCCATGCGGCGGCCTTCCTTATCTGCGACTGCTGCGGCTCGACCGCCGAGGTCGCCGTGCCACTCAGCGATCTGGGACTGGCCGGTGCGGCCTCGCGTGTCGGTTACGAGATCCAGCGCACCACGATCGAGGGCCACGGCAAATGCGCCCAGTGCAAGGATGCCGCCTGATGGATGGCGCTCCTGATGGCTCGATAGCCATCCAGCCGCGCCGTCTGTCGGTTCCGGTCAGCAACCGTTATGGCGAAGGCCAGATGGCGGTGCTGGATTTCGGCCCTGCCGACCGTCCGGTCGATCTGGTCTTTGCCCATGCCAACGGTTTCAATGCCTATACCTATCGCCAACTTCTCTCGGGTCTGGCGAGCCGCTTGCGGATATGGGCCGTCGATTTGCGCGGTCACGGTCGCACCACCCTGCCGGCGCGCACACAAGGACGGCGCAACTGGAACGACCATCGCGACGACCTGATCTCGCTGCTCAATACGATTGATGGCCCGCCTGTGGCCCTGTGTGGTCATTCCATCGGCGGCACGTCCAGCCTGCTGGCTGCCGCCAAGGTGCCACACAAGGTTTCGCACCTGATCCTGCTGGATCCGGTGATCTGGTCGTTTGCGACCACGGCAGTGTTCAATACGCCAGTGCTCAACATGCTGGCGGCGCGCGCACCGATTGTGCAATCGACACTGCGCCGCCGCGCGTCTTTCAACAGCCGCGAGCAGGCCTTTAATTCGTGGCGCGGACGCGGCGCCTTCAAGGGCTGGCCCGACGCCGTGCTGGCCGACTATCTGACCGATGGCCTGCTGGAAGACGGCGAGGGCCTGAAACTGGCCTGCGCCCCCGCATGGGAGGCGTCCAACTATTCGGCGCAGGCCCATAATCCGTGGAAAGCCCTGCGCCAGTATGACGGGCCGGTCCAGCTTCTGCGGGCCGAAACCGGTACGCTGTGCGCGGTCACCCGCCTGTCTTCGGGCCCGCAGCTCTCGATCAGCACGGTCGCAGGCAGCGGCCACCTGTTCCCGATGACCCATCCGCAGGTGGTGCGCGAGGTCTTGTCGGATCTTGCCGCCTAGTCGCCCCGTTCTATCTCGCCGAACAGGGGCGGCCCTTGCCGCAGGCATAGGGCTGGGTCTTCTGGTCGCGGGCCTGATGATTGTCATCTGGTGGACCCTGACCCAGAAGGACCGCACCTTGCGCGTGGTTGGCGATGATCCGGCGCTGGAAACCCTGCTGGCCTCGGCCCCTGCGATTCGCCTGAATGTCGGCGAGCGCCCCGTTACGATTATTTCGCCGCGTGCGGCCACGGCGCTGGAACAGTGGCTGGGCGCGGACGCTGCCGAACTGGCCACACAAGGCCGCGAGGTGCGCGCCATCATCGTGCCGTCCGGTCATGGCGGCACCAGCGAAGAGGCCACGGTGGTCCAGTTGTGGCAGGGTCGTGATATCGGCCTTCTGCGCCAATGGCTGTCGATGCGCGCCGAACACTGGACCGCTGTGGGCATAGAGCCTGTCTCGGCCTCCGAAACCCGCATGGCCGTTCTGGCCGAGGCCGCAGGTTTCCGCCGCTCGGTATTGCAGCGTCTGGGCCGTCCGGTCGATGACAACCGCTGGCCTCTGGTCATCTGGCGCGATGCGGCGGGACAACTGGCCGTCTGCCATTGCCACACGCCACAGGCCGTGGCCGAGGCCCGTCTGGCTCTGGGCCTAAAGGGTAAAAGCCCGCCGGTTGTGGCCGTCGTGCCGACCACCCCTGCGCCGGTGCGCGCGGAACCCGCTGTGGCAGAAACCGAAAACGTCGGGGCCTATCCGCGCCTTGGCGATATGCCTGTCACAGAACCGTCCGGCACCGACCCCTATGGCGAGGTGTCGGAAACTCGCAGCCCTCTGGCCCCTGCGCCCGCCCTGCCGGGGGATGTCGCGCCTGTGGCACCCTCATCGCCCGCCAAGACAACGTCGCGCCCTACAAGCCGCCCCTCGCGCCCCGCAAGGCCGCCGCGCACAGATGTGAACACAGCAGCCCCCAAGGCCGAAAAAGACAGCGAGAGCCTGTTCTACTAGGCGGCTCTGCCTATTCGCCCGACAGGCAGGCCGCGATCAGGCGCTCTACGTCCCCCGCGTCCTGATAGGGACCAAAGCCGAACCGGATCACATCGTCGCGTACATCGGTGACGATATGCGCCTCCAGCAAGCGGTCGCGAATGGTTGCCGCCTCGGGGTGTTTGAGCGCCAGAAAACGCGCACGGGCCTGATCGCCGACAACCGGATTGAGCCAGCGAGCCTTGGCCAGAAGTCCCGTGTCCGAGGCCTGAACCGCGCTCTGGTACTGCTGCTGCAACTGGCGCGAATGTTCGGCCAGATCGCCAATCGCGATACCCTCGGCGGCCAGCATGTTCTGCACGGCATTGAAGCGGTAAAGGGCGCTGACATCAAAGGTCGCCCCCCAGAACCGCCCGCCATCTGTGCGGTATCCAACACCGCCAGCCGGTCCTTCCAGATCGCCGAACTCGGCAAACCATCCGGTCACCACGGGGCGCGGGCCATAGCCGTCCGGCGCATGAAGGAAACAGGCCCCTTCGCCCGCCATGGCGTATTTATAGCCCCCCGCCAGATAGAAGACGCGGTCATGGATGCCCGACAGATCGGTCGGTGTGGCCATAAAGCCGTGATAGCCGTCGATCACCACCCACGGCCCCTCGGGGCGCGACAGGGCCGCCAACGGCTCCAGATTGCCCGCCAGAGTGCCGGTGCGGAAAAAGACCTGACTGACAAAGATCAGATCATGGCCGCCCTTTTGGGCCTCGGCCAGAAAACGGGCCTCGAAACTGTCGAACGGCTCGATCGGCACGGTGGTCAGTTCGACGGCACCGGTTTCTTCCCAGCGCTGGCTCTGGCGGCGGAACGAATGAAACTCGGCATCGGTCGTCAGTATACGGACGGTCGGCTTTTCGACCGCCGACACGATGCGCAGCAACAGGTCATGGGTATTGGGCGCAAAGACGATGCTGTTGGTGTCCGGCAGACCCAGCAGTCGTGCCACATGTCCCTGAGCGGCAGGAATGACCTCGCCAAAAATCAGGTCCCATTTGCGGTCGGCATGGCGGTTGGCGTCATCCCAGGCCAGCCCTTGCGCCTCATAGGAGGCATCCGGCCACAGATGGTGACTGTGAGCCGCAAAATGCAGACGCTCGGGCGACAGGGACAGGGCGCGGGTAAAACGGTGTTTCAGCATACACGCACCTTAGCGTGATACACGATGCGACCAACTGAAAAGGGCGGAAACCGAAGTCCCCGCCCTTAAATTCACAGTGATTTCTACCGCTCAAGCAGCGACCGACCGCGTCGGTCGCGTTAGCGGCGGCGGGCAAAGCCCGCCCTCACTTTATGCTGGGGCCGCGGTCAAAAGGCTGCGCCTTTTCGACCCGACGCGGCCTGTTAGATCAAACTACCGTGGCAATGCTTGAACTTGCGGCCCGAGTGGCAAGGGCAGTCGCCATTGCGGTTGGTGCGTTCCCATCCGACCGGCAGAGCCTCGACCGGCAGCTTGGAGCGATCATCGCCGGTCAGCATACCTTCGGGGTTCTGGGCCATCGGATTGGCCATTTCGTTCTCGCCCGTGCCCGGATTCAGGTGGATTTCCTGGAACTCCGGCATTTGCAGTTCGGGCGGCGGCTGGAAGCGGAACTCGACCGTCATCAGCCAGCGGGTCACGTTCTGGCGCAGATCGTGCAGCAGGTTTTCAAACAGGTTGAAAGCCTCGGTCTTGTACTCGTTCAGCGGATCGCGCTGGCCATAGCCACGCAGACCGATGACGCCACGCAGGTGGTCGAGGTGCACAAGGTGCTCGCGCCACTGCATGTCGATCATTTGCAGCATGAACTGCTTTTCGAGATTGCGGGTCTGCTCGACCCCGACCATTTCCAGACGCTCGGCAGCGCGCGCATCGGCGGCCTCGTTCAGGCGCTCTTCGAACTCTTCGTTCGACACGCCTTCTTCGGCAGCCCACTCGTGCAGCGGCAGTTCCAGACCGAGAATGTTCCTCACCTTCTCGTCCAGACCATCGATGTCCCACTGCTCGGCATAGGCCTTGGGCGGCATGAAGCGTTCGACCAGATCGGAGATGGTGTCCTGACGGAAGTCGGTGACCAGTTCGGACAGGTCTTCGGAGTCCATGAACTCCTGACGCTGCTCGAATACGGCCTTGCGCTGGTCGTTGACGACGTCGTCATACTTCAGCACGTTTTTACGCATGTCGTAGTTGCGGGCCTCGACGCGCTTCTGGGCGGTCTCGACGGCGCGGTTCAGCCACGGGTGGCTGATCGCTTCGCCCTCGGCCACGCCAAAGCGCTGCATGATGGCATCCAGACGGTCGCCGGCAAAAATGCGCAGCAGATCGTCTTCGCACGACAGATAGAATTTCGACGTACCGGGGTCACCCTGACGGCCGGTACGGCCACGCAGCTGGTTATCGATACGACGGCTTTCGTGACGCTCGGTGCCCAGAACGAACAGGCCGCCTGCGGCGAGACCCTTTTCCTTGGCAACGGCAATCTCGGCCTTGAACTCGGCTTCCTTGGCGGTCAGTTGCTCGGGCGTCACCTCGATGGCGAGGTTGCGCTGTTCCTGACGCCAGCGCTCGACGCGCATTTCAAGGTTGCCGCCGACCTGAATGTCGGTACCGCGACCGGCCATGTTGGTGGCGATGGTCACCGCACCGGGCAGACCGGCATCGGCAACAATATAGGCTTCCTGTTCGTGCTGGCGCGCGTTCAGGACGTTGTGCGGGATGCTCTTGCCGGTGGCATAGGTGATGTCATAGGCATCGTCGCCGACCTTCTGGGCCTCTTTTTCACGACCGGCATATTCGGCCTTGAGCGTGCGACCCGTCTCGACCTTGTACTCATAGGTCTTGAGGATTTCAGCCAGCTCTTCGGACTTCTCGATCGACACCGTACCCACCAGGATCGGCTGGCCACGGACATGGCAGTCGGCGATCTGGGCGGCGATGGCGTCGTTCTTTTCCTTGAAGGTGCGATAGACCTCGTCGTCATAATCCTTGCGCTGGATCGGACGGTTGGTCGGCACTTCGAGGACATCCATCTTGTAGATGTCGAGGAATTCCTGCGCCTCGGTGGCGGCCGTGCCGGTCATGCCGGACAGCTTTTCATAGAGACGGAAATAGTTCTGGATCGTTACCGAGGCCAGGGTCTGGTTCTCGGGCTGGACCTTGACGTTTTCCTTGGCTTCCAGCGCCTGGTGAAGACCTTCGGACAGGCGGCGACCCGTCATCATACGACCGGTATATTCATCGATCAGAACGATCTCGTCGCCCTTGATGATGTAGTCCTTGTCGCGATGATACAGGGTGTTGGCGCGCAGGGCCTGGTTCACATGGTGGACCAGCGAGACGTTCAGCGGATCATACAGATCCTCGGTGCCATCAGCCAGATGGCCACCTTCCTTGAGCATCTCTTCGACGCGCTCGGAACCCAGCTCGCTCAGCAGCGCCTGACGCTGCTTCTCGTCGAGGTCATAGGTTTCCTTGTCCTTGACCAGTTCCTTCACCAGAACATCGACGATCTTGTAGAGGTCCGAGCGGTCCTCGGTCGGGCCGGAAATGATCAGCGGGGTGCGCGCTTCGTCGATCAGGATCGAGTCAACTTCATCGACGATGGCAAAGTGGTGGCTGCGCTGAACCATCTCGCGACGGTCATAGACCAGATTGTCGCGCAGATAGTCGAAGCCGAATTCGTTATTGGTGCCGTAGGTAATGTCGGCCTGATAGGCCATCTGGCGCTGGCCTTGCGACAGACCATTGACGATCACGCCGACCTGCAGACCCAGGAAGCTGTAAACACGACCCATCTGCTCGGCGTCGCGGCGGGCCAGATAGTCGTTCACGGTAATGACGTGCACGCCCTTGCCGGCCAGTGCGTTCAGATACACCGGAGCCACAGCCACCAGGGTCTTGCCTTCACCGGTGCGCATTTCGGCGATGCCGCCTTCATGCAGGATCATACCGCCGGTCAGCTGTACGTCATACTGGCGCTGGCCCAGCACACGCTTGGAGGCCTCGCGCGATACCGCAAAGGCTTCGGGCAGGATTTTCTTGAGGCTTTCACCGCCCTCGATCCGGTCGCGGAAGGTCTGCGTCATCATGCGCAGTTCGTCGTCCGAAAGCGCTTCGAACTTGGGTTCGAGGGCGTTTATCTTCTGAACCTCGGCCATAAAGGATTTAACTTTACGGTCGTTCGAGGAACCAAAGAATTTCTTGGCGATGCCGAGCATGGGTGATCCGAAACGGTCGAGCGGCTGAAGGCTCAGAGAAAAGACAGCTCTCGCCCGCATCGAGACACTGAAAACGCAAGGATTTCCGGTGCCTGTCCTACAGACGGCTCCATCCTTGCGCATTCAATCGAAAATCCCTCGACTTGGGCGCAAGCGGGACTTAAGCACCGACCTGTGGCCTGTCAACGCGAGCAGTGTTTTGGTAGGGCTATCTGTGTCTTAAAACCACAGATTCACGCAGCTGTTGTCCGCCCCGAACGGGAGTGTTTGATGCGATTGTCGCGCCCGCAGATCCATACCGATCACAATTTCCGGAAGACTAAAAACCGGCCTGCGCGTCTGGGCGGCCTTGTGGCTGTGCTGCTGGCCGTCTCTGTGGCGGCTTGCGGCGACAATCCCGACAAGGGGCATCCCGATGCCGGTGACCGTGTGGTGGCCCGCGTCGAGAAACATGAAATCTGGGCCTCGGATGTCCGCCGCGAAGCGGTGGCACAGGGCCTGATCGGCGACGCCGAACCGCTGGATGTAACATCCGAACTGTTCCGCCGGGTGCTGGACGAGGTGATCGACCAGACGCTTTTGGCCAACGAAGCCGAACGTCGCGGCCTTGATAACAGCGCCGCAGCCCAGCGCCGGCTGGAGGCTGTGCGCCAGCGTATCCTCGGCGACATGCTGGTGGAATCTGCGGTCGACAAGGCCGTGTCCGACGAGGCGGTCCAGCGTCTTTATGCCGAGCAACAACGCCGCGCCAAACGCTCCGAAGAAGTGCGTCTGCGCCTGATCCTCAGCGACAGCCGCGCCGAGGCCGACGCGGTGCTGGCGCTGTTGGGGCAAGGGGCCAGTTTCGAGGCGGTTGCCGCCCAGCGCTCCGTCGACGAGGCGTCTCGCGCCCTTGGCGGTGATCTGGGCTATGCCACGCCGGACCTGCTGCCGCCGGTCTATGCGACCGCCATTACGGACCAGACAGCGGGCAGTGTCGTCGGGCCAGTAGAGGCCGGTGGCCGCTGGGCCATCCTGCGCGTCGAGGACCGCCGCGCCGAAATCCCGCCGACACTGGAACAGGCCCGTCCGGTCATCGTTCGCTATCTGACCTATGAGGGCGTGCGCCAATTGCTGGAACAACTTCGCGGCAAGGCCAAAGTCGAATTCGAGATTGACCCGCCGCGTTCTGCGCCGCAAACGCCACCTGCTGTTTCGACGGCTGCGGCTCCGGCATCTGCTCCCGCAGCTTCTACCTCCGTTACTTCTACCCCCGTTACTTCTACCAAGTCTCCGACTGGATCCGCCTGATGAGCCATCCCCCTGCCAAACCTTCCTCGACCGGAAACAAGATTGAATCCGTCATCGAAAAGGCGCTCGATCCTTTGACCTCGGTGATCAAACGGGCGACCCAGCCTGCGGCCAAACCGGCCCCTGCTGCGGGCAAGCCGGGCCTGATGATCTCGCCGCTGGCCGTGCCCTTCCCGGAGTTGCCGGTGATCGGCGGCGTCGAAATCGCCACGGCCCGCGCGGGCTTCTATAAGCACGAGCGGGACGATCTGGTGGTGTTCCACTTCCCCGACGGCGCTTCGTGTGCGGGCGTGTTCACCCGCCACAAGGTCGGCTCGGCACCGGTGGACTGGTGCAAGAAGCAACTGGACGTCGAAAAGGGCGGCGAGGGCGTGCGCCTGATGGTCATCAATGCCGGTTGCGCCAATGCCTTTACCGGCAAGCTGGGGGCCGATGCCGCCCGCCGCACCGCGGCCGAAGCGGCCAAGCGTTTTGGCTGCCGCCAGCGCGACGTCATGCTGGCCTCGACCGGCGTGATCGGTGTGGTGCTGGACGACGCCAAGATCACCGCGCGCCTGCCCGATATCGAAGCGGGTCTGTCGCCTGACAACTGGGCCAAGGCCGGTTCGGGCATCATGACCACCGACACCTTCCCCAAGGGCTCGACCGCCGAGTGCGAGATCGAGGGTGTGAAGGTCCGCATTTCGGGCATTGCCAAGGGCTCGGGCATGATTGCGCCGGACATGGCGACCATGCTGGCCTTCATCGTCACCGATGCCGATATTGCCCCGCCGGTGCTCAAGGCGCTGCTGAACCTGCATGTACGCACCACCTTCAACTCGGTGACGGTCGATGGCGACACCTCGACCAATGACACGGCGTTGATCTTTGCCACCGGCACCTCGGGCGCGCCGCGCATCGGCCGCGTCGGTGACCGCCGCCTGAAAGATTTCTCGCGCGCTCTGGAACAGGTCATGCTCGATCTGGCCCACCAGTTGGTGAAAGACGGCGAAGGCGCGACCAAGTTCGTCAAGATCACCGTCGAAGGGGCGGCCTCTCCGGCCTCGGCCCGCAAGCTGGCCAAGTCGATTGCCGACAGCCCGCTGGTGAAAACCGCCATTGCCGGTGAAGACGCCAACTGGGGCCGCATCGTCATGGCCGTCGGCAAGACCGACGAGGCCGTGGACCGCGACCGTCTGGCCATCTTCTTTGGCCCGCACACGGCGGCCATCGAGGGCGCACCGGCCACCGACTATAATGAAGAGGTGATGAGCGCCTATATGAAGAATGACGAGATCGACATCACGGTCCACGTCGCTTCAGGACGCGCCTCGGCCACGGTCTGGACCTGTGATCTGACCAAACGCTATATCGAGATCAACGGGGACTATCGTTCATGACCGATGCCGCGGTTCCGACCGTCCTCGTCGTCGCTGTTGCGCTGATCGATCCGGATGGCCGCATCCTGATCGCCCAGCGTCCCGAGGGCAAACAACTGGCAGGGCTGTGGGAATTCCCCGGCGGCAAGGTCGAGGCCGGAGAGCGTCCCGAACAGGCCCTGATCCGCGAACTGCAAGAAGAACTGGGTATCGACGTCAAGGAGGCGTGCCTCTCCCCCTTCGTGTTTACCAGTCATGCTTACGAAAAATTTCACTTACTGATGCCACTATACCTTTGCCGTAGGTGGTCCGGCACGGTTGTGGCCAAGGAACATACGGCTCTGGCGTGGGTCAAACCGGACAAGCTTCGGGACTATCCCATGCCGCCTGCGGACGAGCCTCTGGTGGCCTGGCTCAGGGATTTGATTTGAACCGGCACGTCCGGAAAGGGTGGCCTATGCGCACGACAGTCAAAGCTTTTGCAAGCGACACTCGCGGCGCCACGGCCATCGAATATGGCCTGATCGCCTCTCTGATCGCCATGGTCATTCTGGTGGCTTTGTCGGCCACAGGTGACGGCGTCATGGCCAAATGGGATCTGGTGATGAAGCGCGTCTCCGCCGCCCTCAGCGGTAATGGCGGCGAAGGCGGCGAGGGTGGTGAAGGCGGCTGATCAGCCTTCTTCACCCGTCTGTTCGTTAACACCCAGAGCCTCGGCCAACCGCATCTTGGCCGAGCCGCGTTTGGCGGGTTTTTGCTGGCTCTCGTGCGGGGCCCAGCCTGCCAGATGCACCATTTCGAAGGTTGCCGGAATCCGGCCATCGGCCTCGGCATGGCGCTCGACATACAGCGCCGCCGCCCGCGCCAGAATATCGCGGCTTAGCGGCTTGATCTGACCGGCCAGCACATTGGTCTCGCCCATGGCCCGAAGGTCGCGCATCAGCGAAAACGGATCGCGATAGCGCACCGTCACCCGATCCACATCCGAAACCGGCAGGGCAAATCCGGCCCGCTGCAACAGGCCTGCGCCATCAAAACCGTCGGCAAAGGGCGATATCCGCGCCTGCGCCCCGCCGCGAACCTCCAGCTCCGCCTCGGTCAGAACCCCGCGCAGTTCTTTCAGCGTCGCCGCCCCGAACAGGCTGCCGATAAACAGGCCATCGGGTCGCAAGGCGCGCCTGATCTGCGCCAGTGCCCCCGGCAGATCATTGGCCCAGTGCAGGCCAAACAGGTTGATTATCAGGTCCGCCGACTGCTCGGCGACGGGCAGGGGGGCCGCCCCGGGGGCCGCCCGTTCCTGAACAGACCCTACAGACTCTATTCCACCGACACGCTGGGCCGCGGGCATGCCTTGCAGCGCCTGCGCCACCAACCCGCCATGCGGAGACAGATCGACGCCGCGCGGAAACTCGCGCAGGATGGCCGACAGGGTATGGGCGGCATCTTCGGCAGCCCGACGATGCAGAAAATCCGCCTGCGGGAACAGGCGCTGCGCGCGGGCAAGGCGATGCACACGACGGCTGGCGTCGAAAATGTTCGGGGGACCGTTCGATGAGGCACTCATGGCGGGATTAAATGGCGGTTCGCGATCGGGAATAAAAGCCCCGTGGGCCATTCGCCTGCGCGATTATGGTCGGGCCTTGGTCGATATTGTCCTGCCGCCCGCCAGTCTGGACGGGTTGGAGGGCAGTCTTGGCGGGCTCAGCGCCTTGGCCTTCAGCCGCATCACCTTTCTGGAAGACCCCGTCTGTGACGGCTGCGGTCTGGCGTTCGAATACGAACTGTCCGCAGGGGGCGGGCGCTGCATCTCCTGTCAGAGCACACCCTTTGTGTTTTCTCGCGCCCGCGCCGCCTGCATCTATGACGAGCACTCGCGCGGCCTGATCCTTGGCCTCAAACACGGCGACCAACAGGCCCATGCCAAGCTGTTCGCCCGCTGGCTCAGCCGCGCCGCTGATCCGCTCATCCTAGAATGCGATGCGGTGGTGCCGGTGCCGCTGCATCCCTCGCGCCTCCTGCAGCGCCGCTTCAACCAGAGCGCCGAGATCGCCCGCCCGCTAGCCGCCCTTCGCGGCCTGACATATCTGCCCGATAGCCTCAAACGCATTCGCCCAACCCAGAGCCAGGGCGGAAAATCCCTTGGCGGTCGCAAAACCAATGTGCGCGGTGCCTTTCGCGTGACGACCGCAGGGGCCAGACAGATACAGGGTCGACGAATTTTGCTGGTCGATGATGTGCTGACCACAGGGGCCACCGCCAATGCCTGCGCCAAGGCCTTGCTGGCGGCCGGTGCCGTGCGCGTCGATCTGGCTGTGATTGCGGGGGTGCGCGGCGCGCGCGAAACCCCTAGATAGGGGGTAAGTGTTGATATCCCCCGTTAAGGAGACCCCATGGCCGAAGTCGTAATCTATACCAAGCCGGGCTGCCCCTATTGCATCCGCGCCAAGTCGCTGCTGGACCGCAAGGGTGCCGCCTATACCGAGATCGTCGCTTCGAATGATCCGGAAAAGAAGGCCGAGATGGTTGCCCGCTCGAATGGTGCGGCCACCTTCCCGCAAATCTTCATCAACGACCAACACATCGGCGGTTGCGACCAACTGCACGCGCTGGACGCGAAGGGCGGCCTCGACCCGCTGCTGGCCGCTTAAGAGCTTTTCAGGAGCGTGATATGAGCATCATGGTCAAAACGGCCCTGATCCAGACCTGCACACCGGCCACAAGCCGTGCGGGCCTTGCCCATATCGCGCCCCTGATCCGTCAGGCCGCGGCCGACGGTGCCGAGTTCATCCTTACCCCCGAAGGCAGCAACTTCCTCGAACAGCGCAAAGGTCTGCGCGAGGACGCCCTGTCTGACGAAGCATCCGATGTCGCCGTGACCGGCCTGCAAGCCTTGGCCGCCGAGTTGAACATCTGGCTGCTGGTCGGCTCGGTGATCGTGCGCTCCGGCATCGAGGGCGATGACCGCGCCGCCAACCGCAGCCTGCTGATCGACCCGCAAGGCCGCATCGTCGCCCGCTATGACAAGATGCACGTCTTTGATGTCGATCTGGACACCGGCGAACGCTGGCGCGAAAGCGCCGTCATCCGCCCGGGATCGCAAGCTGTGGTGGCCGACACCCCGTGGGGCGGCTTAGGTCTGACCATCTGCTATGATGTGCGCTTTGCCTATCTGCACCGCGCGCTGGCGCAGGGCGGAGCCTCTATTTTAACGGTGCCCGCCGCCTTTACCCGCCCGACCGGCGAGGCTCATTGGGAAGTCCTGCTGCGCGCCCGCGCGATCGAAACCGGCAGCTTTGTTCTGGCTCCCGCGCAAGGCGGCACCCACGAGGATGGCCGCAAGACATGGGGCCGTTCCATGGTCATCACCCCGTGGGGCGAGGTCATCGCCAAGCTGGACCATGACCAGCCTGCCATCCTGCACGCCACGCTGGACCTGTCTCTGGTCGAGGCGGCCCGCCGTGCCATTCCGGCCCTGACCCACGACCGCCAATTCGTATCTGACCAATGATCCGTTACGCGCTTCTCTGCGATCACGACCACGGCTTCGAGGCATGGTTTGCCTCGTCCGCCGATTATGACGATCAGGCCGAACGCGGGCTGGTCGAGTGCCCCTTCTGCGCCTCGCGCACGGTGCGAAAACAGATCATGGCCCCCGCCGTCTCCGGCACCAAAAAAACGTCGGCGACCAAGCCCGACGCCTTGCAAACCATGCAGTCGATGATGATGGAGGCTGCCCGCGAGGTGCGCTCCCACGTCGAGGAAAATTTCGACTATGTCGGCGATACCTTCGCCCGCGAGGCCCGCGACATCCATGAAGGCCGCAGCGAGAAGCGCGAAATTTACGGCGAGGCCACACCCGCCGACATCAAAAAACTAAAGGATGACGGCGTGCCCTGCGTGCCGCTGCCCGACCTGCCGCCCGACCCCAAAAAGGCCAACTGAACGACGAGAGGCGTAAACGGTAATGCTTCCCTTGATGGCAACACTTTCCCTGCTGGCGGCCACACCGTCCGCCGAGGCCCCCGACCTGTCATGGATGGCCGGATACTGGCTGGATTGCACGGGCGGCCGCGAAGCCTCCGAAACATGGAGCGACCCGCGCCAAGGCCTGATGGCCGGTCACACCGTCACCACCCGCAACGGACGCAGCCGCTTCGAGTTCGCCCATATCCGCCCGCAGACCGATGGCGTCGTGGCCTATGTGGCCCAGCCGTCCGGTGCCCCGCCCACCGTGTTCCGGCTTCTGCGACATGATGCCCAAGCCATTGTATTTTCTAATCCGGAGAACGATTTTCCTCACCGGATCATTTATCAGCGTCGTGGAGATCAACTTGTGGCCCGCATCGAGGGCGCAGATGACGACGAGAACCGGAGTATGGAATGGACCTTCAACAAAGCCGAGCTGAACAGCCGATGCCCGCGCTGAACTGGCGCCCGATGACCGAGGCCGATCTGGACGGCGTGGTCGTGGTGGCCCAGAAATCCTTCCCCGACCACCCCGAAGAACGCGCCTGTTTTGCCAACCGTCTGGACCTGAACCCGAACGGCTGTTTCGTGCTGGCCGACGACCGCAACACCGTAAAAGGCTATCTGGTGTCCTATCCGTGGATGCGGAACATGGCACCGGCCCTGAATGTGCTGATCGACGCCATCCCCGACGAAGCCGACAGCTATTACCTGCATGATCTGGCCATGGATCCCGAAGTGCGCGGCGGTGGCCATACCCGTACCGTGATCGAAAAACTGGCCGAGCAGGTCAAGGCCGCTGGCTGGCCGCGCATTTCTCTGGTGGCCGTCAACAACGCCACCGGCTTTTGGAACCGTAACGGCTTTACGGTGCAAACTCCCGAAGGCATCGAAGCCAAGCTGGCCAGCTATGGCGACGACGCCCGATATATGGAACGCCCGCTGGTCTAAGGCGGGAACGACTGACGCGCGCAGACGGTTTTACCAACATGGCAAATCTTAAAAACCGTCTGCCCGTCTTGCTGTTGACCGGTGCCGCGCTCTTGGCGCTGGGGGCCTGTGCGACCTTGCAGCAAGGTCCGTCCGGTAATGCGCGCGTCCCCGAACCGGCTAAAACCGTAGAGCTCGACCGCTATCTGGGCCGCTGGTACGAACTGGCCCGCTATGAGCAAGGCTTTCAGAAAGACTGCGAAGCCGTGACTGCCGATTACAGCCTGCGCGACGACGGCCTGATCCGTGTGGTCAATACCTGCCACGAAGGCGATGTGAACGGACCGGTCAAACGCGCCGAGGCCCGCGCCAAGGTCGTAGCGGACAGCGGCAATGCCAAGCTGAAAGTGTCCTTCTTCGGCCCCTTCTATGTCGGCAACTACTGGGTGCTTGACCATGCCGACGACTATAGCTGGGCCATCGTTGGCGAAGGCTCCGGTCGCTATCTGTGGCTCCTCAGCCGCGAAGCCGAGCCATCAGCGGCGTTACGCGAACGCCTGTGGAGCCGCACCGAAGAGCTCGGCTACGACCTGTCCATGCTGCGCGTGACCAAGCACTAACGGCTGAAGTGTCTTCGCAGTTCGTTCTGCACAAAGGCGACACGGTCTTTGACGGATACCTTGGGCAACTCGACCGGTGTGTAGCCTAGCTGGTGATAGATGCTGGCCATGGCGTGACAGGTTCGTCGGGCTTCGTCCAAATCCTGCTTGCGTTCATCGTCCTGAGTGAAAATCTCGGGCCAGAAGGGCGCGATAAAGACGAGGTCGTATCTGAACATCTGCGCCGCCCGTTTGACATAGGGCGGTACGGGCAGGGCGCACAGGTTCAGATAACCCGCCACATCCGGTATGCCGCGATCGAACAGGACCATATTGTCTTTGTCTGTAGCCAGAGCCTCGGCTCGGGTATAGGCGGCCAGTTCGTATTCCAGCATCAGTTCGGCAAACAGGGCGCGGTTTTCCCACGGCAGGGCCTGTCCCCCGATCACCTGCTGATGACGGATAATTTGGCGTCCAGCCTCAGGCGAGGTGGTGTGTCCGGTCTTTTCCAAGGCATCCAGCAAACAGGTCTTGCCCGATCCGGGGCCGCCTGTGAGCACGATGCGCCGGACAGGCCGGATCATTTGCGGATGGCCACCATCATATAGTTGATGTCGGCATCGCCCTCGCTCCACTTGTCGTTGAGAGGGTTATAGCTGAGGCCGAACGGGCCGCTGACGCTCAACGGTTCGTCCTTGAGCATTTCGCGGATTTCCTCGGGCTTGAGGAACTGTTTCCAGTTGTGCGTGCCCGCAGGCACCCAGCGCAGCACATATTCAGCCGCAAACTTGCCCAGCAACAGGCCTTTCAGCGTGCGGTTCAGCGTGGCAACAATCATGATCCCGCCGGGCTTTACCAGCTTGGAGCAGGTGCGCACAAAGGCTTCAGGGTCCGCAACGTGCTCGATGACCTCCATGGTCAGCACCACATCGAACGGGCCTTCACCTGCCTCGACCAGTTGCTCGACGGTGGACGCCTTATAGCGGATATCCAGACCGACCTGCTGCGCATGGGCGCGCGCCGTGCCGATATTTTCCGACGAGGCATCCAGTGCCGTCACCTCGAAACCCATCCGGCACATAGGCTCGGCCAGCAGGCCACCGCCGCAGCCGATGTCGATCAGGCTCAGACCCTTAAACGGCGCACGCGTATTCGCATTCAGGCCGTAATGGTCCGCCACACGGTCGCGAACAAATCTCAGACGCGCCGGATTAAAGCGGTGAAGCGGCGCAAACGGACCCTTTGGGTCCCACCATTCGGCAGCTTGCGCGGAAAATCGTGCCACATCGGCAGGGTCGATACTGGGGCCTTCGGCACGTTCCATTGATCCGTCATGCGGAATGTCGGAAAAATCCTGCGCGGATTGGGGATTGCGCTCAAGGCTGCTGTCGTTAGAAGCGGACATGAGCCAAGGGATGGACTGCCTTTCATTCCGAAGCAAGTGACAAGACGCCCCTGATTTAGGGCACCGGTAACCGGGGATAAGGATGACAGGCGCAAGCCAAGAGACGGATCGCAGCCGTCTGGTCATGAAGTTCGGTGGAACTTCGATGGCTGATCTGGAGCGAATTCGCCGTGCGGCGCGCATTGTCGCCGCCGAGGCGGCTAAAGGTAAAAAGGTCGCTGTGGTCGTATCGGCCATGGCGGGCAAAACCAATGAGCTGGTGGCATGGACCGATGGCGCGGGCGCACCCGCTGCCGGTCTGTATCCGCAAGGCACGATGTCCGATGACGAATACGATGTCGTCGTGGCCTCGGGCGAACAGGTTACATCGGGCCTTCTGGCCCTGACCCTTCGCAATATGGGCCTGAAAGCCCGTAGCTGGATGGGCTGGCAAATTCCCATCATCACCGATGACGCCCACGGTCGTGCGCGTATCGAGGATGTACCGGGCGATGTGCTGGGCGCGTCGATGGATGCCGGCGAGATCGCCATCATCCCGGGCTTCCAGGGCGTATCGCGTGCAGGTCGCATCACCACGCTGGGGCGTGGCGGTTCCGACACTTCGGCGGTCGCCGTGGCGGCGGCCCTGAATGCCCCTTGCGACATCTATACCGACGTGGACGGGGTCTATACGACCGATCCGCGTATCGAGAGCCGCGCGCGCCGTCTGGCCCGCGTCTCTTATGAAGAAATGCTCGAAATGGCGTCCTTGGGCGCCAAGGTGCTTCAGACCCGCTCGGTCGAACTGGCCATGCACAAGCGCGTGCCTGTGCGCGTGTTGTCGAGCTTCATCGAACCCGATGAAAACGGAAAACTGCCGGAAGATGCCGGCACCCTGATTTGCGACGAGGATGAAATCGTGGAAAAGCGCATCGTTTCGGGCGTGACCATGAGCCGGGACGAAGCCCGGGTCAGCTTGCTGGGTCTGTCGGACCGTACCGACGCTCCGGCCGACGTGTTCACACGTCTGGCCGAGGCCAGTGTGAACGTGGACATGATTGTCCAGTCACCCGCCCGTACCCCCGGCACGGTCAACCTGACCTTCACCACAGGCCGCCGCGACGCGGCACGTGCGTCCGAGCTGATGAGCTCGCTCAAGTCGGAAATCGGCTTTGAGGAAATCCGCGTTGATGACGACGTGGCCAAGGTTTCGGTCATCGGTGTGGGCATGCGCTCGCACGCCGGTGTGGCCCAGATGATGTTCCGCGCCCTTGCGGACAAAGGCATCAAATTCCAGGCCATCTCGACCTCGGAAATCAAGATCAGCGTCCTGATTGAATCTGCCTATGCCGAGCTGGCTGTCCGTGCCCTGCACGCAGCCTACGGCCTGGACACGCTTTAAAGGCGATCAGGGTCATCACAGATAGAGACAGCCGTGCCGCTTGCTGGCACACTGGACACCAGTCAGCAGAACGGGAGCTGTCATGGTCAAGAATGCGGGATTGACGACACGGGGACCACGGAACCTGCTGCGCCAAATCCGCGAGGCCTTGGCCGGTGGCTATGGCACGGGCGGTTCCAGTGGTGTTGCAGTGGCCGGTGCCCAGCAGAGGCTGGACATGGTGGTGGGCATTATTGCCCGCTCCATGGTGGCCGAGGTTTGCTCGATCTATCTGCGACGCGGCTCGGGCGAGCTTGAACTGTTCGCCACCGAGGGCCTGAATCCCGCGGCTGTCCACAATACACGCCTGCGCCCCGGCGAGGGTCTGGTGGGCGAGGTCGCCCGTCTGGCCCAGCCGATCAGTCTGTCCAATGCGCAGGAACACCCGAACTTCTCCTATCGTCCGGAAACGGGCGAGGACCCGTTCAATGCCTTCCTTGGCGCACCGCTGCTGCGCGGTGGTCGCGCCATCGGCGTTCTGGTCGTCCAGAACCGCGCCGCCCGCGTCTATGACGAGGACGAACTGGAAGACATCCAGAACATCGCCATGGTGCTGTCGGAAACGGTGGCCTCGGGCGGCCTTCTGGCCGATGCCGAACTGCGCGATGTCGAACTGTCGCCACACCGCCCCGAACGCCTGTCCGGCCAGAAATTCTCCGAAGGTCTGGCCGTAGGCCGTGCCGTCCTGCACGAAGCCCCCGTTCCACCCGAAAAGCTGCTGGCCGATGATCCGGTCAGCGAGGAACGCCGTCTTCAGGATGGTCTGTCGGACCTGAAGTCCAGTATCGACCTGCTGCTCGAAGGCGGTCAGGCCAAGCTGGGCGGCACCCCTTACGAGGTGCTGGAAACCTATCGCATGTTCGCCGACGACCGTGGCTGGAACCGCTCTCTCGAAGAGGCGGTACGCTCGGGCCTGACGGCCGAGGCGGCGGTGGACCGTGTCCGCAACGAACACCGCGCCCGTTTTGCCAGCGCCCGCGACCCCTATATCCGCGAGCGGCTGCACGATTTCGAAGATCTGGCCAACCGCCTGCTGCGCCTGCTGATGGGCGACAAGCCGGGCGACCGTCACCTGCCTGACGATGCCATTCTGGTGGCGCGTAATCTCGGCCCTGCCGACCTGCTGGAATATCCGCGCTCCAAGCTGAAAGGCCTGCTGCTCGAAGAAGGCTCGCCTGCCGGTCACGCCGCGATTGTGGCCCGCGCGCTGCAAATCCCCTGCGTGGGGCGTCTGACCGGTCTGCGCGACCGCCTGTCCGAAGGCGATCCTGTGATTGTCGATGGCGAGACGGGCGAAGCCTTCCTGCGTCCGCGTCAGGACATGCTGGTGGCCGTTCAAAGCCGGATGGAGGTGCGCGAACAACGCCGCGCCGAGTTCGACCAGTTGCGCGATACGCCTGCCATCACACTGGACGGTACCCGCATCATGGTGCTGACCAATGCGGGTCTGGCGGTCGATCTGGAAAATCTGGACATGACGGGGGCCGAGGGCATCGGCCTGTTCCGCACCGAGTTCCAGTTCATGGTCGCCGACGAGCTACCGAAACTGACGGCCCAGACCGCGCTTTATAAGCTGGTGCTGGATGCGGCGGGCAACCGCCCTGTGACCTTCCGTACACTGGATATCGGCGGCGATAAAATCCTGCCCTATCTGGAACCGGAACGCGAAGAAAACCCCGCCATGGGCCGCCGCGCTATTCGTCTGGGCCTGGACCGTCCTGCCCTGTTGCGGATGCAGCTGCGGGCGCTTTTGGCCGCCGCCGCCGGTCGCGAGCTGCGGGTCATGTTCCCGATGATCGCCACGGTCGAGGAATTCCGCCGCGCGCGTGAAATGGTCGACCGTGAAATGGAGTGGGCACGCCGCCGTGGCCGCACCCTGCCGCGCCTGACGCGGGTCGGGGCCATGATCGAATGCCCCAGCCTGCTGTGGCACCTCGACGCCCTGTTGCCGCTGACAGACTTTGTCTCCATCGGCACCAATGACCTGATGCAGTATATGTTTGCCGCCGACCGCACCAATCCGCGCGTGGCCGACCGCTATGATCCGCTATCGCCACCGGCGCTGCGGGCGCTGCTGGAAATCCGCGAGAAATGCACCGACACCAATACGCCGGTGTCCATCTGCGGCGAACTGGCGGGCAAACCGCTCGAAGCCTTCGCCCTGATCGCGCTGGGGTTTGATCGTCTGTCCGCGCCTGCCAGCGGGGTCGGACCCGTAAAACGGATGATCCTGTCGGCCGATCTCAAGGCGGCCCGTCGCGGCATGGAGCCGCTTCTGGCATCTTCGGCCAGCAGCGTGCGCGGTGAGCTGGAATCGCTGGCGCGCAAACTCAACCTTGCGATCTGACCGGCCCCGTAAGTTGAACCGGCGTTGAACCGGATCGCCGCCTCGTTTAAGCGGGGAACATCAAGACCTGCCGCTATGGCAATGGATACCCCGACGGATGGATCAGGATCGGCCCGTGTCGCCCGATAGCGACGGCCAGACTGCAGATGACGCTGAAAACATGACTCCCGACGCCCTGTCGCCGGAGCCGACAACGCTGGGCGGACGTCTGCGCGCGGCCCGCGTGGCCTCGGGCCTGTCCTTTGTCGAACTGTCCACCAAGACCCGCGTCAATACCCGCTTCCTCAAGGCCATTGAACAGGGCGACCAGTCGCTCTTGCCGTCGCGGATTTTCACCATGGGCTATGTGCGTATCTACGCCCAGGTTCTGGGTCTGGACGAACTGGAAGCGGTCGAACAGTACAAGGCCGAATTCCCCGAGGCAGGAGCGACGCTACAGGCCCCGACCGGTGCCGCCTTCCAGGAAGTCCGCCGCCGTTCATCCGCTATCTTGGCCATTATGGCGACGGTGGGTCTGGCCTTCCTGTGCTGGAACATTTTCCAGCGCCTGAACCGCATCGAGCCGCCGCATCCATCCGACCTGACAGCCATTCCGGCAGTCTGGGCCAAGGACGCCGACAAGGTGCCGCAAACGGCTCTGGTGCTGGGTGGGCCGCAAGCTGCGCCACCGGACCAGACCACGCCTCCGCTTTATCTGACACCGGGGATCGAGGCCCAGATTCTGGGCGATGATCCGGGTGCCGTCGCCACGGCAACAGCACCGGCCCCGCCCGTTCAGGCCGCCTTTAACCCGCGCGGCGCGCTGTATGGTGCGCCAGCCAATAACTCCATCATCACCTTGCAGGCCATCAAGCCCGTCACACTGGTTGTGCGTCAGGGCGATGGCCGTGTCCTGTTCGCCCGCCAATTGGCGGCGGGGGACAGCTGGCGCGCACCGCTCAATGTTCAGGCCGTTGTCGATATGTCCGATCCGGCGGTGGTGGCGGTCTATATGAACGGTGAGCTGACCGCGCCGCTGGTCGCGAACCAGACCCCGCTGTCGCGCCTGAATACTCAGGCCGGTGCGCTGGCCCGTCAGGCCGAAAGCCGCGCGGCCGCTGCTGCCGAGGCCGAGGTGAGGGCGCGTAACGCCCTTGCCGAACAGGCCGCGGCCGATCTGGCGCGCGCAACCCCGTCTGCCGCACCTGTTCCCGCCGCGCCTGCCCCTGTTGTGCCCCAATAGGGTCCGACACATAAACTTTGTCTTCGGGAGCGTGGCCATCGGGTGCGCCCCGTCCTATGTAACGGCTGTCATGTCAGACCATACCCACGTCCGTCCGTGGCGCCATATCGAGCGCCGCAAGAGCCGCCAGATCCGCGTCGGCAATGTCCTTGTCGGTGGCGATGCCCCGATCAGCGTCCAGTCGATGACCAATACCCCGACCACGGATGCCAATGCCACGATCGGCCAGATCCGGCAGCTGGAAGAGGCGGGGGCCGATATTGTCCGCGTCTCCTGCCCCGACGAAGAGTCCACGGCGGCCTTCAGGACCATCGCCAAGGCGGCCAAGGTGCCGCTCGTGGCCGATATCCACTTCCATTACAAACGCGGTATCGAAGCGGCCGAGGCGGGCGCGGCGTGTCTGCGCATCAACCCTGGCAATATCGGTTCGGCGGACCGTGTGCGCGAAGTCATCAAGGCGGCGCGCGATAATGGCTGTTCCATGCGGATCGGCGTCAATGCCGGATCGCTGGAAAAAGAGCTGCTGGAAAAATACGGCGAGCCCTGCCCCGAAGCGATGGTGGAAAGCGCGCTCAACCATGCCCGCATCCTTCAGGACAACGACTTCCACGAGTTCAAAATCTCGGTCAAGGCATCCGATCCGTTCCTGACGGTTGCCGCCTACCAGCAACTGGCCGACGCCATCGACTGCCCGCTGCACCTTGGTGTGACCGAGGCTGGCCCTTTGCGTGCGGGCACGATCAAATCGGCCATCGGCATGGGCAATATGCTGTGGGCCGGTATCGGCGACACGATCCGCGTGTCTCTGGCCGCCGATCCGGTCGAAGAGATCAAGGTCGGCTTTGATATCCTCAAATCGCTGGGCCTGCGCCACCGCGGCGTCAACATCATCGCCTGTCCGTCATGTGCCCGTCAGGGCTTCAATGTCATCGAGACAGTGGCCATCCTCGAAGAGAAACTGGCCCATATCTCCACGCCCATGAGCCTGTCGGTCATCGGCTGTGTGGTGAATGGTCCGGGCGAGGCCCTCTATACCGATATCGGCTTTACCGGCGGCGGCAAGGGCTCGGGCATGATCTATCTGAACGGCAAGATCGCCCACAAACAGGCCAATGACGGCATGATCGACCACATCGTCGAACTGGTCGAGGAAAAGGCCGCCGAACTGGACGCTGCCCGCTTGGCCGCAGAGGCTGCCGAAGCCTAAGCTTTAGAGAGATAACCGATGCGCATATCTGTTGTTCTGCTTGTAACCGTTGCGCCTTTTATATTGCTCGGGGCCTGTGCGCCTGGGGCAAAGCAAGACGTCCCGTCGCAGCCTGTGCCTCCACGGATTGGTATGCCTAATCCGGCCTCTGTTCATTGTGAGAAGGCTGGCGGCCGCCTCGATATCCGTACCCGTACGGGCGGCGGTGAATATGGCGTATGCGTCTTCAATGACGGTCGCCAATGCGAGGAATGGGCGCTATTCCGAGATAACCGCTGCGTTGCGCCGACATAGGTTCAGAACATGAAACTCTACATCACCACCCCTTCGCCCTTCGCCCGCAAGGTCCGCATCGTTGCTTTGGAGAAGGGTCTGTCCGAACAGATCGAGCAGGTGGTGGTCGATCCCTATGGCAATGCGCCGCAACTGCTGCAAACCAATCCGGTGGTGCAGGTACCGACCCTGATCGCCAAGGACGGCCTGCCGCTGAACGACAGTCCGGTCATCTGCGAATATCTAGATCGCCTTGGCGGCGGTGACGACCTGCTTCCGCCATCCGGCTCGGCTGATTGGCTGCGCGTCAAACGGCTTGAAACGCTCGGCAATCAGGCGCTGGAAATGGGCGTCAAACTGGTGCTGGAAAAGCGCCGTCCCGAGAACGAGCGTTCGGCCATGTGGATCGAGCGCTGGACGACCAATATGGGCCGCGCCCTCGATGCTCTCGAAGCCGAAGACCTGTCGGCTGACCGTATCGACCTTGGCTCGATCACGGCGGCGATCGCGCTGACCTGGATCGGTTTCCGCCACCCCGACTATGACTGGAAGACAGGCCGCCCCAAGCTGGTGGCCTTCCAGTCGGCGATGGAAACGCGCGAAAGCTTCAAAGCGACCTTCCCGCAATAAGAACAGAAAAAGGGAGCGGCACACGCTCCCTTTTTTAATTCAGCATCCGGTATTATTTCAGGATCAGGTTCACGCCCTGGAAGATGGCCAGACCGATCAGCAAAATACCCACCGCATAGGTCAGCACCTTGCGCGGCACCTTCTTGACGATCAGTCCGGCAAACGGCGCGGCAATCAGCCCCCCGACCACCAGTCCGGACACGGCGGCGGCATGGTTTTTCAGCCCCTCGGCCTCGGCCCAGTGACCGCTGACCAGCGCCCAGACAAAGGTGGCCGACACCGCGACAGTTAAAAAAAACTCGGCCGTATTGACCGTGCCGATGGCCTTGCGCGGCTCCTGTCCCGAGCCGATCATGGACGAGGTCACAGTCGGCCCCCAACCGCCGCCGCCAATGGCATCCAGAAACCCGCCGATCAGACCAAACGGCGCCGCCACCCAGCGCGGCAGCTTGCGCGGATGGATGTCATGCCCGGCCCGCCACAATATCCAGGCACCGATCAGGGCCAGATAGGCGACGATAAAGGGCTTGATGATGTTGCTGTCGATACCGGTCAGCACATAGGCCCCCAGTGTACCGCCAATCACGCCTGCGATCACCAGCGGCACAAAAAGCCGCCACTCGATATTTTTGTGCACGACGTGGCTGGTGGCCGAGGCGGCCGTGGTGAACACCTCGGCCGCATGGGTACTGGCCGAGGCCGTCGCGGGCGGCACACCCAGCGCCAGCAGCACCGAGGTCGAAATCACGCCATAGGCCATGCCCAGAGCGCCATCGACGGCCTGTGCCAGAACGCCGACCAACAGAAACAACAGAAAGGTATCCAATCGGCATTCCCTAGATCATGCGCCTGCAACAGGCGGACAGCGCGGCTCAGGTCCGGCAGCTAACAACGTTAGTAACGGCGTCGGGGTTCAGTTCGCAATCTCGAGACGGTTGATGGCGTTCAGAACATCGGCGGTTGAATAGGGTTTGATAATCATGGCGGCGGCCATGTCGGCATGGCGTGCCGCTTGCGAAACATCCCCTGACAGAAAGATCACAGGAACACCCCAGCTGCTCTTGAGGCTACGCGCCAGATCAATTCCTGTGGCCTGACCCGAAAGATTTATGTCCAGCAGCGCCAGATGGATCGTGTGCAGAGCGGTTGCGGCCTCTGCCGCCTCGGCGCTGTGGAAGGGGCCGATAACGCGGTGACCGGCCTCGTCCAGCATTTCGGTCAGCGTCGCCGCCGTTTCTGCATCGTCCTCGACCAGCAGCACATTCAGGGCCTCGCGTGGCATATCAGCCTCCTCGACAGTTTTGTTCAGGACAGGGTTGGGCAGGGCAGGGTTAGCGAACAGGGCAGGCCGACTTGGCACCTGTTTCAGCAACAGGCTGCGGATCATCGGCCATAGATTTCGCGACGGCCCGTCCGAGGCCAGATCGAATATCCGCGCCAGTGCCCTCAACTCGGCATCGGCGGCGGCGCTCAGTGGCTCGTCATGGTCCATATGGCTGTCATAGAGCGCACAAAGCCGCTCTACGTCCGGATCGACCCGAAGGTCCGGACGGTCTTTGGTGTTGGTCATTTTGCCCGGTCCCCTGTTACGCAATGCCGGCCACTGGCCATACTCAAGCCCTCGGGAGGAGAGGCGAACCACGTCCGGCACCGCTAAAACTAGGGAGTACAAGCCCCCGTGAAAACGCCTTTGACGCGCTTGTGACGGCGCATCACAATCTGTCCATGAGCGCGTGATGAGACTTCAAAGGCCGCGATCACACGCACCGATACATGATCCGGCATAGACTTGGGGCAGGCCGTCAGCGTATTCAGGCCGCTTCAATCCAGGAGTATCCCTTGCGTCTTCCCCAGGCTCGCCTCGATCAGGTTCTTGACCGTTTCCATCAGGTGGAAGCGCGCATGGGCGCAGCTACCGACGGGGCCGAGATCGTGCGCCTGTCCAAAGAACATGCCGAACTGAAACCCGTCGCCGACGCGGTACAGGCTCTGGCCCGCGCCCGTCAGGAAATGACCGATCTGGAAGCCATGGCCTCCGATCCGGACATGGCCGAAATGGTCGCCGAGGAAATCGATAGCCTGAAAGAACGCCTGCCGGATCTGGAGCGCGAGGTCGCGCTGCTACTCGCCCCGCGCGATGCCGACGAAAAAGCCTCGGCGGTTCTGGAAGTGCGCGCCGGTACCGGCGGCGACGAGGCGGCCCTGTTCGCGGGCGACCTGTTCCGCATGTATTCGCGCTATGCCTCCAGCATCGGCTGGCGCGTCGAGATCGACAGCGCCACCGAAGGCGAGGCGGGCGGCTATAAGGAAATCATCGCCACCATCACCGGCGACGGCGTGTTTGGCCGCCTCAAATTTGAATCCGGCGTCCACCGCGTCCAGCGCGTGCCAACGACCGAGGCGGGTGGCCGTATCCACACCTCGGCCGCCACCGTCGCAGTCCTGCCGGAAGTCGAGGACGTGGAAATCGAAATCCACGACAAGGATATCCGCATCGACACCTATCGCTCGTCGGGCGCAGGCGGCCAGCACGTCAACAAGACGGACTCGGCTGTCCGCATCACCCACTTGCCGACCGGCATTGTGGTGACGTCCTCGGAGAAGTCCCAGCACGTCAACCGCGACAAGGCGATGAAGAACCTGCGTATCCGCCTGTATGACCAGCAGCGTCAGGCCAAGGACAATGCCCGCTCCGACGCGCGCAAGTCACAGGTCGGCTCGGGTGACCGCTCGGAACGCATCCGCACCTACAACTTCCCGCAAGGGCGCGTGACCGATCACCGTATCGGCCTGACCCTGCATAGCTTGCCGCAAATCCTCGAAGGCGACCTTGATCCGATGCTGAACGCCCTGATCGCCGAAGATCAGGCCGCCCGCCTCGCAGACCTCGAGGCCGAGTTCGGCTAAACGCGCCGCTTCTTGCGACGGATCACCTTTGATCCGATGCTCTCGGCATATTTCAACGTAAAGGCCAGCGCGGCGGGATTGCCCCGACGTGCGCCCACGCTGTCGGCCATCACGGCCCCGCGCTCGCCGATAGGCTTGTCGGGGCCGACCGTGGTGTCCATGGCGGTCTGATGCTCGATCTCGGCATTCAGACGGGCCCCCATCAGCACGACCTGTAGTGAAATCCACGTCCACAGCAGGAAACCCATGGCCGCCGACAGCGGACCATAGGAGTCCGTGCGGACAAAATTGGTCAGGAACCAGCTGAACAGCAACGATACCAGCAGGCCCAGTATGGCCGCCACCGTCGCCCCCGGCGTCAGCCAGCGCCAGCGCGGCGAGGTCCGGCTGGGGCCAATCCGGTAAACCAGATTGAGGAAACCCACATACAGCACAAGCAGTACCGGCCACCGCAGCGGTGACAGGAAGGCCCATTCCTCCTGAAGCCCGAACAGGGCGATCACCACCGGCACACCCACCACCAGCAACGATGTCAGCATGACGGCCAACAGGGCCGAGACGGTGCAGGCCATGCACAGCAGGTTGTATTTGACGATGTGGCGCTTTTCGACCTCGTGATAGGCAAGGTTCAACCCGTAAAACAGGGTCTTCACCCCGCCATTGGCCGCCCATAGCGACAGCAACAGCGTCCAGATCAGGGTGAAGGTCAGCTGGCCGGTCGAGCCGCTGGCCAGCCGCGCCATCTCGTTTCCCAGAAACTCGGCCACATTGGCGGGCAGCAGTTCATAGATGAAATCCAGCCGCCCCCACGCATCGGCCGGATTGGCGAACAACCCATAGATGGTGACAAAGGCACCGATGGCCGGAAACAGGGCCAGCAGCATGAAGAAGGTAATCCCGCCCGCTACAAAGGATACGCGGTCGCCAAAAAAGCCGACGCCCGTGCGCCACAGGATATCGACCCAGCCCTTGAACGGGATTTGCAGCGGAGAGGTCGCCAGCCGCCCGCGACCGGGCTCGGCGCGATCATAGCTTTCGGGACTTTCGTCGTCGGCCACCGCCTCGGGGCGATACTGGCGCAGGTCCAGCCCGACCCTGTGTCCTTGCGTATAAAGCAGGTGCGCCGCCGTAGCGCCCGCTGCCAGACCGCCTCCGGCCGCCCCCAGATAGCGCAGCCAGACCGGCGTGCGACCCTTGCTTTGCCCTTTGGACCGAGGGGGTGTCAGTAGTGCCGAAACGCGGTTTAAAAGCGTACGCGAAGCGGCCGACCGTTTTGCGGTGGATTTATTTCTGCCCATGGCGGTTCAGAACGATCCTGCCTGTGACCTGTTCCGTCTTGAATTTTTTGACATGAGTCCCCAATCAATCCGCATGAACGCGACCTCCAACACTCCCGCATCCGGTACAACCCTTCTCGCCTTGTGGAAGGATGCCCAGGCCCGTTTCAAGGCCGCCGGTCTCGACAGCCCCTCTATTGATGCCCGCATCCTGCTGGAAGCGGCAACAGGGGCGAGCCGCGTCGATATCCTGACCGATCCCTATCGCGTCGTCACCTCTGAACCACTGGCCGCTTTCGAGGCCATGGTGGCGCGCCGCCTTTCGCGTGAGCCGGTTTCCAAAATTCTCGGCAAGAAGGGCTTCTGGAAAATCATGCTGAACGTCACCCCCGACGTGCTCAGCCCGCGTGCCGATACCGAGGTGCTTGTCGATATTATCACCCTGGCCTTTGCCGAGGATCAGGCTTTCGAAATGGCCGATCTGGGCACGGGCTCGGGCGCGATCCTGCTGGCCACCTTGGCCGAACGTGCGGCGGCGCGCGGCGTCGGTGTCGATATCTCCAATGCCGCCCTAGAGGTGGCGCGCGAGAATGCCGCCACGCTGGATCTGTCGAACCGCTGCACCTTCGCGCACGGCGACTGGGCCCATGGCCTTGCCGATCACAGCTATGATCTGGTGGTGTCCAACCCGCCCTATATTCCGACGGGCGATATTGCCGGTCTTGATCCGGAGGTGCGCGAGCACGATCCGCATCTGGCACTGGACGGCGGCAGCGACGGTCTGGAACCGTACCGCATTCTGGCCCCCGAGATTAAACGCCTGCTGCGCCCGGACGGCATTTTTGCCGTCGAGATCGGCTGGGATCAGGGCCCGCAGGTCAAGGCCCTGTTCGAGGCCGAAGGCTTTGCCGATGTGAAGGTGGTCAAGGATCTGGGACAGCGCGACCGCGTGGTCACCAATGGTCCGGACCCGCTGGTCGCACCCCGTCCCAAGACTTAAGGTTCAGGTCGTCCCCGAACAACAAAAAGCGGCGGCAGGTGTAAAATCCTGTCGCCGCTTTTTACATAATAGGTCTTGGCAAAGGGCTTAATCACGCGCTAAGTCCACCTTGTCTCCACCCAAACACAGCGGATGCGGCTGCCTATAGCCTTCATCAGCGTGTCCGGGGCATGTGACGGTCGGGCCTGAAAGGGCGCGGCGGACCACAGGGCGACAATTGTTTTTCCGAACAAATCGCAACGGGGATTGGCCCCGAAAGCGCGGAACCAGGACTTGGGCCCAGACTGTCAAACGACAGCCAGACCCACACCAGCACGGTAACCTCGATGAGAGATTTCAAGGGCATGAAGCGTCAGCGCGGCCGCAATCGCAAGCCGAGCGGTGGCAACAACGTCAATGCAACCAACCCGAACCGTTCGTGGGACTCGCAAGGTCCCGAGAACATCAAGGTTCGCGGCAATGCCCAGACGGTTTATGAACGCTATATGCAACTGGCGCGCGATGCAGGCGCTGCCGGTGACCGCGTTCTGGCCGAAAACTATACCCAGCACGCCGAACACTATTTCCGTGTCCTGCGCGCCCTCCAGCCGCTGCGCTCGGTCAGCGAGATTGCCCAGCGCGAACTGGCTGGCCAAGGCTTCGATATCGATTTCGAAGACGAATCCGGCGCACAGGCTGCCGCCATTATCGCCGCCCAGCAGGCCGAAGAGCGCCGCGCCGAAGACGAGGCCCGCCGTCAGGCTGACCGCGCCGAACGCGAGGCCCAGCGTGAACGTGATCGCGCCGAGCGCGCTGAACGCGGCGAACGTAACGACCGTAATGACCGTAACGATCGCGGTGAGCGTAGCGAACGTAGCGAACGTAGCGAACAGGACACCGATCGCGATGACCGCGAAGGTGGCCGTCGCGAAAGCCGCCGCGAGCGTTGGGAGCGTCGTCGCGATGACCGCAGCCGCCGCTTTGAAAACGGTAGCGAAGCGACGGGCGACGAAGCCCAGAATGACAAGCCTGCCGACGACACCGCCACCGCTGAAACCAGCCAACCGCAGGTCGCTGCTGTCGAGGTTGAACAGGCCGAACCGGCACCGCGTGCTCCGCGTGGCCGCCGCCCGCGCACGGAAGCGGCTCCGCAGCCGGTTGCCGAAGCCGGCGAAGAAACCTCGCGCGATGCTGCCAGCCTGCCGGGCTTTGTGACCCGTCCGGTCGCACTGGACGACGTGGCCGAAGCCGCTCCGGCTCCGCGCCGTCGCGCCCCGCGCCGCAAGGTCGAGGAAACCACTTCGGAAGACTAGTTTTTCCGAAATCTACAGACTTCGAAAGCCCGCAGTATTTGCATACTGCGGGTTTTTGCTTGCCTGTCTGGTAACTGAAACTTTCGTTTCAAAGCCAAGACTGCCCATGATTACAGAGATGATGTCATGGCTTCCCCCGGCTTTACCCGTCACCTGAACGATCTTCTTGGCCATGTCTCGCGACTGACGGCCCTGATGCGTTTACCGGCTACCGCGCGACAGCCCCGCCCGCATGGAGGGGCTGTCGCTGCGCCCGCCTTCTGTCCGCAAAAAACCTTGCGACGGGTTGTCTCCGGTCTGGGCGACGAGGCCTTCTTCCATCGCGTCGATATTATGCGGCGTTATCGCTGGGATGTGCCGCTCTTGTGTGTGGACGAGGTGGTACTGACCGCTGTGCTGACCGACCTGGCGCGGGCGGCCATCATTGCCTCGGGCCGCCACGGCGCGGTCATCTGCGACCTGCACCATGATGAACGAGGACTGCGTTTCAGCATTTCGGACAGCAGCGGCGTAACCGGACAGGATGTGCGCTGGTGGCAGGGCTGCAACCGTTTTCGCCTGCTTGGCCATCTGGAACAGGACGTGATCCGGCTGGGCGGCCAGCAACTGATGTCGGTGTTCGAGGGCGAGGGCGTGGTCGTCGAACTGTTGTTCTCCCCCGACCTTTGCCGTGGCCCCGCACACCGGACCGGCCATGCCAAAGCGGTAAATGAACCGCATCAGCCCCCGTTGTCTCCCAAACAGGACCGATACCACCCTCGTCGCCCTTGACGCACCGGCTCTAAGGCCGTCGAATAGCGCAAGGTGGGGTATGTGCCTGAAACATGGAGAGCCGCGTGGCTTGTTGGCGTCCGGAACTGCGTAAATGGATGGGTACCACAGTAATGACGGGCATGGTCCTGTCGGTACTGGCAGGGTGCGCGTCGGTAAATAGCGGTTCGGGTACCGTCGACGTCCTCGTGCCGCCCCCGCCGCCGCCGCCGGGTGGCGCGGTTCTGGTCGACTGGCGCGGTGTGATCTCACCGTTTGACCGTGACCGTTTGGATCGTCGCGACGCGGCGTGGAAGGTGGCACTGGAACAGGCCCGCCGTCTGGGCGGAAGCGGCAATCTCGAAGCTCTGGGCGCTCTGGTTGATCCGACGGCCAGCCTGCCGGATCCGGCCATGCCCAGCGGCCACTATCGCTGCCGTACGGTAAAACTGGGCAGTCAGGCCGAGTATGACGGTCTGGGCTATGTCGTCTATGGCTGGTTCCGCTGCCGCATCGAGGCCACCGATCAGGGCCTGCTGCTGACCAAGCTGACCGGCTCGCAACGGGTGCAGGGCCTGCTCTATCCCGAAAACGCCAAACAGATGGTCATGCTGGGCGCTATGGCCCTGTCGAACGAGAACCGCGCACCGGCCTATGGCGCGCGCCCCGACCGCGACACCCTGGCCGTGCTGGAACGCATCGGCCCGCAACGCTGGCGCCTTGTCACGCCATGGCCGCAGAATGAATCCAATCTGGATGTGATGGAACTGGTCCCCGAATAGGGCTTGTCAGTCGGCCCTCTTTGCCGGAATTTGACGACACTGTTTTTAGAGGGAGGGCACGATGACCAAGGCACAATACGGGGTAAAGGCTACGATCTGGACGATTGTAGCGGCTGTAGCCGTTCTAGCGATCGTGCTGGTGGGCCTGCCCACCTACAACGTCTATTCCAAACAGATGCAGGGCCGCGCCGCCTACGAAGAAGCCGTGCAAAATCGCCGCATCCGCGTGCTGGAAGCACAGGCCGCCCTTGATTCCGCCAAGCTGACCGCACTGGCCGAGATCGAACGCGCCAAGGGGGCCAACGAGGCCAACCGCATCATGGCCGAGGCCCTCGGCGGTGCGGAAAACTATCTGCGCTGGTCCTATATCAACATGCTGCAGGAAACGGCGGGCAAGGAAGGTCGCCAGACCATCTACATCCCCACCGAGGCGGGCATGCCCATCCTCGAAGCAGGCAAGCGTCCCGAATAATAAAAGGGCCGGATCATCTGATCCGGCCCTTTTTCTTTAATGCCACTACGACCTTAACCCGCCTTCGTCAGGCGCAGGTTCTGATAGTCGTACGAGAAGTCGATATCGGGCGAGACACCCTTCAGAGTCGCCCGCACCGGTTGGCCATTCTCGACCTCGAAAGCAAAGAAGGCGTCTTCCTCGCGCTTGTCGCTAAAACGGGTGCGCAAGGTATTGCCGTCATACGGTTCCAGCCAACCCTTCAGCGCCGGCGTATGGGTAAAGCTGACCCACAGTCCCGACTTGCGGCGACTGCCCCGACCTTCGGTGCGCTCCGAGATGACGATGTCGCCATACCACGGGTCCTGCCAGGTTCCGGCATAGGCCGACAGCGCCAGAGGCGTCGGCGCACCGGCGGCCTGTTTAGCGTCGATCTCGGCTGCGGCTTTCAGTGACTTCTCGATGCCTTCGGCCTCGATGCGCTTGGAATCGGCGATCCAGTCCACATCCACCTTGCCCATGGCCAGATCGGTCAGACCCGAACGCAGCGCCCGCAGCAGGAAGCTTTCCTCGGCATTGGTAAACACCGAAATGCCGATCTTGCGCGCCGTCAGCAGGATGGTCGAGGAGATACCGCCCGGCGATCCGCCGCCATGGGTGGCCATCCGTTCGCCGCGATAGTCCTGAACCTGCAAGCCCATGGCATAGGTATTGGCAATCGAACGGTTCGGCATGGCCGCGGTCGGCCCCTCGGACGAGGAGACGATGATGTTGGGGCGATACATCTCGCGGGCCACCGCCTCGGAGAACAGACGGGCCCCATCGGGTAGTGCCCCGTTGTTCAAACGCAGCGCCATCCACTTGGCCCAGTCACGCGCACTGGCACAGATGCCACCGGCCGCAGCAGCATTGTCCCAGTTCCACACCTCGGCGATGGATTGGGCAATCTGGGTCATCTCACCCTGATAGCGCAGCGGCGGACCCACGCGGCCATGGGGCAGGGCGGACTTGGCAGGGTCCGCCAGACGCGCCAGCGGCACACTGTCGGCCATGCCCAGCTTGTCGAACACGCGGGTCTGGACAAAGTCTTCCCAGGTCATACCCGACACGCGCTCGATCACGGCACCGGCCACCACAAACATCAGGTTGCAGTAATGATAGTTGGCGCGGAACCCGTCCTCGATCGGCACAAAGGCGGCCTGACGCAGCACATCGGCACGCGAGCGGTCGCTATTGGGCCAGAACAACAGATCACCCGCCCCGAGGCCAAAACCGGCACGGTGTGACAGGGTATCACGCACGGTAATACGCTCGGCGATCACCGGATCGGACAGGGTGAACTCCGGCAGATAGGTTTTAACCGGCTCGTCCCACTTCACCTTGCCCTCGTCCACCAACATACCCAGACAGGCCGCGGTGACGTTCTTGGAGTTGGAAGCGATAGCAAACAGGGTCTGGTCACCGGCGGGCGCATTCTGGCCCTTGATGCGCGTGCCATAGCCCTTGGCCAGAAGGGTCTGGCCGTCCTTGACCAGTGCCACCGACACAGCCGGCTGCTCCGGCCATGCCGCCAGACAGCGTTTCACATAGGCATCGAATGCCTCGACCAGCGAGGCATCGTCATTGGCCGCCTGAAAGGCAAAGGCAGGACGAGCCGCCAGCGCGGCGGCACTACCGCTCAGCAGTGCAGCGCGGCGGGAAAGACGAAGGGACATGGCAGCTCCGGTATAATCTCGACGGCCACGCTATCTTGCTTCCCGACGCCGCGCCAGCATCGCAACGACGGTTGGGCCGTCGTTACAGCGCCGCCCGCCACCTTTGCAGATGCTCCAGCACATCCGAGACAATCTGTTCTCGGGTAAAGCCGGTAATGTCGCGGGCGCGCTTGCCGTCACTGCTGTTGACGACCATGCGCCATTCGTTCAGGCGACGGTTCTGGCGTGCTTCGGACGCGGTCAGGGCAGGGCGCGGCCTCGAACGGGGAGAGACGCGATAATAGAAGGAGGTGCCCTTTTCATTATCGATGATCAGGGTGATCTCGTCCTCCTGCCGGTCCAGTTGTGCGAACTCCGCATTGGCACTGAGCGCGACATAGACCTCTTCCAGCGCCGGACAGGCGGTCTGGTTGATCTGGCGGATAATCTGCTCGCGACTGGCGGGCGCAAAGATAAAGCGCAGACGGGCCCCCAGATGCGGTGCGGCTTGTTCGATCACTTCGCCGCGCAGGTCGGCATTCATCTGGCGCACCAGACCGGCCCCCATCAGCAACAGGATGATGCCAAAGGGCAGGGCGGCCACCAGTGTCGCGGTCTGCAAGGCCGAAAGCCCGCCCGCCAGCAACAGGGACGACGAGACCAGAGCCAGCAGAACCGCCCAGTAGATCCGCATCCAGCCGGGCGCATCCTCGTCATTATGGGCCGAGGACAGGTTGGCCAGGATCAGCGCACCGGAATCTGCCGAGGTCACGAAGAACACCATTACCAGCGCAATGGCGAGGATGGAGGTTAGTGTCGGCAGCGGGAAATAGTCCAGAAACTCGAACAGGGCGGTCGAAAGGTCGGCCCGTACCGCGTCCGAAATCGCGCCTTGCGCAATCCCCATATCCAGCGACATGGCCGAGTTGCCAAACACCGTCATCCACAAGAACGTAAAGGCGGTCGGCACGGTCAGCACGCTGATGACAAATTCGCGCACCGAGCGGCCGCGTGAAATGCGGGCGATAAACATGCCGACAAACGGCGACCACGCGATCCACCACGACCAGTAGAACAGCGTCCAGTCGGCCAGCCAGGCCCTCGGCTCATAGGCATAC
>NZ_JAVXCU010000002.1:56935-99857 GCF_036659295.1 Brevundimonas sp.
GCGGACGATGAAGTGATCCAGATACAGGCCGAAATTCTGCACATAGGCGCGGATCAGAAACAGGGTCGGCCCCGCCAGCATGATGAACAGCATCAGGCAGACGGCGATAACCAGATTCAGTTCCGACAGGCGGCGAACCCCCTTGCCGACGCCCGACAGAACCGAAATCGTGGCCAGTCCGACGACGAAAACAATCAGGATCACCTGCATCCACGGCGTTGCGGGCAGGCCGAACACGGCATTCAATCCGCTGACAATCTGGCTGACACCCAGTCCCAGCGAGGTGGCAATCCCGAACAGGGTGCCGCAAATCGCAAAGATGTCGATAAGATCACCGATGGGACCATAGATGCGGTCCCCGATCAGCGGATGGAAGGCCGAGCGCATGGCAAGCGGCAAACCCTTGCGGTGCGCAAAATAGCCCAGTGCCAATCCCACCAGACCATAGATGGCCCAGCCATGCAGGCCCCAATGGGTATAGGTGATGGCCATGGCCTCGCGCGCGGCTTCCATGGTTTCGGGCGCGACATCGGGCGGAGTAACATAGTGCTGTACGGGCTCGGCGACGCCGAAATACATCAGGCCGATACCCATGCCCGCCGCGAACAGCATGGCCACCCATGACAGGAACGGGAAATCCGGTTCGGAATCATCCGGACCCAGTTTCAAACGGCCCATGGGGCCAAAGGCGATAACCAGCAATAAAACAAAAAAGACGGCCACTGCCGTCACATAAAACCAGCCAAAATTTTCGATGGTCCAATTCTGGGCCGATCCGAACACGCTGGCAGCAGTGTCCGGAATGATGAGTGTGACCATGAGCAAAACGCCAATGATCGCACTCGCACCCCAAAAGGTGCGGGCATTGATGGATGCAAGCATGAACAGGTAACGGCTTTTTTGTGTCACGGTTCCCGACTTTCGGTATCGCGCGGGTATGTAAAGCGGTTCAGCGATGCGGTGTCGCACTGAAAACGCAGCATGGATTCAAGCCTTTAGAAGGCGAGAACGAAAGATTAAATCCGTGTAAGGTTTTGAAACCAAATAAGATTGCGGCGATGTAACTTTTGCGGGAATGCCTCGTGCGGTAAAGCGTGCTTTACAGACCGCTGCAATCGAGACCGACCATGAACCGCCTGAAAATTACGCTGCTGACGGGTGCGGCCATCGCCGCTATCGGCACACCGGCCCTGGCTCAAACAGCCCCCCAGAAGTCCCCCCCGAATTCCCCCCAGTCCGCCCCCCAGCGTCCGGCACAGGCCGAACAGCAACCTGCTCAAACGCCTCAGGCCAAACCGGCCGAGACCCCGCAGGAAGAACCGGCCAAGGTCGAAGAGGTGGTGGTCAGCGCCCAGAGCGGCGGCATCCGCACCTCTATCGATTCCATCAGCTACAGCCTCGCCAACGACCTGCAGGCCACGACCGGTTCTCTGGCCGACGCCCTTCGCAATGTCCCCTCGGTCGATGTCGACCCGCAGGGCAATGTCTCGTTGCGCGGTAATTCCAGCGTCACCATTCTGGTCGATGGCCGCCCGTCCGGTATCCTCAGCGGCGAAGGTCGTGCGCAGGCCATCCAGCAACTCCCCGCCGACCAGTATGCCCGTATCGAGGTGATGACCAATCCTTCGGCGGCCTACAGCCCCGAGGGCGGTGGCGGCGTCATCAACCTGATCACCAAACCCACAGCGCCGCGACCGGGTGTGCAGACCACCGGCTCGGTGCGTCTCAATGTCGGCGATAACGGCCGCTGGAATACCGGCATCAGCAGCTCGTACCAGAAAGACAAGCTGACCCTGTCGGGCGATCTCAGCTACCGCTCCGATGCCAATGAGTTCACCTTCCCCTCGCGCCGCGAACTGCTAGACGCAGCGGGTAATGTGACCAGCACCACCACGGTCAACCAGACCTCGGACACCGAACAAACGGGTGGCTTTGGCCGCTTCTCGGCCGAATATAAACTGACCGACCGCACCCAGCTGACCGGTGAGGTCCGCGCCATGGTATTCGATATCGATCCGCAAAATGCGGGTCTTTATGAAACCCGCGATGCCAATGGCAATCTGACCAGCGCCTATACCCTGTCGACCGGCGGCAATATCACCATCGACAATATCGGCGCGACCGCCCGCGTCCTGCACCGCTTCAACACCGAGGGCCACGAATGGTCCAATGAAGTGCGCTATGACAAGCAGGGCAATGATAACGCGTTCCTGCTGCACACCCGTTTTGCCCAGCCGGTAAACCCCGACACCTATGAGCGCATGAACACCACGGTCGATACCAAGACTGTTGGTTTCACCAGCGCCTATGTGCGCCCGATGGCCGAAGGCGAGAAACTGCGCCTCGGCTACGAGCTGACCTATACCTCTCCGGATCAGGACACACAGTTCCGTCGCGGTCTGTCCGAGGCCAGCCTTGCGCTCGTTCCCGGCCTCAGCAACCGCTTCGAAGGCGAACAGACGGTTCACGCCCTCTACTCGACCTACGAGCGCGCCCTGACCCCCAAACTGTCCGCACAGGCAGGCTTGCGTCTGGAACAGGCCGAGATCGAAATTAATGACCTGACCGGCGGCCTGTCCGCCTCGCAGGACTATTTCCGCGCCTATCCGACCGGCCACCTGCAATATCAGCTGACCGAGACCCAGACCCTGCGCGCCAGCTATTCGCGCCGCATCCAGCGCCCGCAACTGGCCCAGCTGAACCCGTTCGTATCCTATCAGGACCCCATGCGCCGCACCTCGGGTAATCCCGATCTGGAGCCGCAGGAAACCGACGCCTTCGAGGCCATGTGGCAACTGCGCAAAGGCCAGTCCTTCTATCAGGCAACCGCCTATTATCGTGACACCAACAAGGCCTTCACCGACGTCGCCAGCGACATCGGCAACGGCATCATCCTGACCCGTCCCGAAAATCTCGGCTCGCGCAGTGATCTGGGTCTGGAAGTCAGCGCCAATGGCCGTCTGCTGCCGACCCTGCGCTACGGGGCCAGTGCCAATGTCTTCCAGCAAAAGATCGACGCTGCCGGTATTGCTGGCGGACGCGACCGCGAAGGCACCATGGTCAGTGGCCGTCTCAGCCTGAACTGGCAGCCGAACGACAAGGACTTCATCCAGCTCACCGGCTTCTGGCAGGGCGAGAGCCTGCTGGCCCAAGGCACCCGCGAGGCGGGCGGCATGGTCAATCTCGGCTACCGCCGCAAACTGACCGACAAGCTGTCGCTGAACGTCACGGGCCGCGACCTGTTCAACTCGTTCGACAATACGGTGCGCTACGACACCCCCGCCTTCCGCGAACTGAACGAGCAGAAGATCAACCTGCGTGCCTTCTATATCGGCCTCAGCTGGCAGCTGGGCTCCAGCCCACGCCGTCAGCCGGAACAGTTCGACTTCTCTTCTGGCCCAACCGGAAGCTAACCATAGGCTGATTTCGTTGATGTTTCCCCTTGCGGGGTAACGTCGGCATTCCCAACTGATCGGTATCGGGGTTGCGCTGCTTCAACTGAAGGGCGCGACCCCCAAATCCGCCTCTAAGGGGATGCCCATATGAATATTGAACTCTATTCCGACCGCGCCAAACAGGCCATCCAGTCGGCCCAGTCTCTGGCACTGGCCCGCCGACATCAGCAATTCGCTCCCGAGCACATCCTCAAGGTGTTGCTGGAAGAGCGTGACGGCCTTGCCCGCAATCTGATTACCCAGGCCGGTGGTGACCCCGCCAAGGCCGTGACCGACACCGAGACGGCGCTGAAGAAGCGCGCACAGGTATCGGGCGGCTCCGGCCAGCTTTACATGGACGGCGACACCGCCCGCGTCTTCGCCAAGGCCGAGGACGACGCCAAGGCCGCCGGTGACGCCTTCGTCACCACCGAACGTATCCTTGCCGCCCTGGCCCGCGAAGGCGGTGTGGCTGCCGCTGTCCTGAAGGGCGTGGGCGTCACCCCCGCCAAGATGGACGCTGCCATTGCCGAAATCCGCAAGGGCCAAACCGCTGACAGCGCCTCCGCCGAAGACGGCTATGACGCCCTCAATCGCTATGCCCGCGACCTGACTCTGGCCGCCTCTGACGGCAAGGTCGATCCGGTCATTGGCCGCGACGAAGAAATCCGTCGTACGATCCAAGTCTTGGCGCGTCGTACCAAGAACAACCCCGTCCTGATCGGTGAACCGGGCGTGGGCAAGACCGCCATTGTCGAAGGTCTGGCCCAGCGCATCGTCAATGGCGATGTGCCCGAAAGCCTGAAGGAGAAACGTGTCCTGTCTCTCGACATGGGCGCGCTGATCGCCGGTGCCAAATACCGTGGCGAGTTCGAGGAGCGCCTGAAAGCGGTCCTCAACGAAGTCGGTGCGGCCGAAGGCCAGATCATCCTCTTCATCGACGAAATGCACACGCTGGTCGGTGCGGGCAAGGGTGACGGCGCGATGGATGCGTCCAACCTGCTCAAGCCTGCTCTGGCGCGTGGTGAGCTTCACTGCGTCGGTGCCACCACGCTCGATGAGTACCGCAAGCACGTTGAAAAAGACGCGGCCCTTGCCCGTCGCTTCCAGCCCGTCATGGTCAATGAACCGACGGTCGAGGACACGGTTTCGATCCTGCGCGGCCTGAAAGAGAAATACGAAGTCCACCACGGCGTGCGTATTTCCGACAGCGCCATCGTGGCTGCCGCCACCTTGTCGAACCGCTACATCACCGACCGCTTCTTGCCCGATAAGGCGATCGACCTCGTCGACGAAGCGGCCTCGCGTGTGCGTATGGCCGTGGATTCCAAGCCCGAGGCTCTGGATGAAATCGACCGCCGCCTCGTCCAGCTCAAGATCGAGCGCGAAGCCCTCAAAAAAGAGGACGACGACGCCTCGCGCCATCGCCTCGAAAAGCTTGAAGACGAGATCATCGATCTCGAGGCCCAGTCCGACGACATGACCGCCCAGTGGCGCGCCGCCAAGGACAAGGTCGGCCAGTCCGCTCAACTGCGCGAGACGCTGGACCGCCTGCGTCTGGAACTGACCAACGCCCAGCGTTCGGGTGACCTCGGCCGTGCGTCCGAGATCGCCTACGGCCAGATCCCGCAACTGGAACGCCAGCTCGAAGAGGCGCAGGCCAACGAGGAAGAAAAAGCCTCGGCCCTGGCTGCCGAGGTCGTCGATGCCGAACAGATCGCGGCGGTGGTGTCGCGCTGGACCGGCGTGCCTGTCGACAAGATGCTGGAAGGCGAGCGTGAAAAACTGCTCGTCATGGAAGACGCCCTTCGCGGTCGCGTCGTGGGTCAGGAACCGGCTCTACAAGCCGTGTCCGACGCCGTGCGCCGTGCCCGTGCGGGCCTGAACGACCCGAACAAGCCGATCGGCTCCTTCCTGTTCCTTGGCCCGACGGGCGTGGGCAAGACCGAGTTGACCAAGGCTCTGGCCGAGTTCCTGTTCGATGACGACAGCGCCATCACGCGCATCGACATGTCCGAATATATGGAAAAACACTCGGTCAGCCGCCTGATCGGCGCGCCTCCGGGCTATGTCGGCTACGATGAAGGCGGTGCCCTCACCGAGGCCGTCCGCCGTCGCCCGTATCAGGTCATCCTGTTCGACGAGGTCGAAAAGGCCCACCCCGATGTGTTCAACATCCTGCTGCAAGTTCTGGACGACGGTCGCCTGACCGACGGTCAGGGCCGCACGATCGACTTCAAGAACACCCTCATCATCATGACCTCCAATATGGGGTCCGAATTCCTCGCCAATCAGGGCGAGGGCGACGATGTCGAGAATGTGCGCGAACTGGTCATGGGCTCTGTCCGCAGCCACTTCCGTCCCGAGTTCCTGAACCGCATCGACGAGATCATCCTGTTCAAACGCCTCGGCCGCGAACAGATGGGCGGTATTGTCCGCATCCAGCTCAAGCGCCTCGAAGCCCTCATGGCTGAACGCCGCCTGTCTCTGGACCTCGACGACAGCGCCCTCGCATGGCTCGCCGACAAGGGTTACGACCCCGTCTATGGTGCCCGCCCCCTGAAGCGGGTCATCCAGAAACAACTGGTCGACCCCATGGCCCGTAAACTCCTGCAAGGCGAGTTCGAGGATGGCAGTGTCGTCCACGTCACCGCCGGCGCAGACGGCCTCGTCATCGGCAAACCCCAAGTCCACTAACAGAAAAGGGCGGCCCCACAGGCCGCCCTTTTTCTTTTCTTTCGTCACCCCCGACACCCCTGCGGTCATCCCCCGACTTGATCGGGGGACCCAGCGGCGCGCGCCAGCGCGATAGGCTCGCCAGCCTCACCCCAGCACCGGCATCACCTCCACCCCGTCGCAGGGGAAGGGATCCATATGCGGGTGATCCTCGAACAGCCTTGCCGCCGCATCAAAGCTGTCGGCCCGCACCACCATAAAAACGGTCAGCAGGTTGACCACATCGCTTACAACCCCGTCGTCCCCGATGCGCTTGGTCGGGCCGAGTGGGCCGCCCCGATACACGATGACGTCGCGATGCGCCTCTTCCCATGCCGCAACGGCGGCCACCCCCACACGCGCCGTTTCGGCCTGCTGGGCCTCGCTCATCGCCCGCCATGCCCGCCATTTGGGGCCGGTCTTGTCGCTGGTGAAGATAGCCAGATAGTCGGCACTCATAATGGCCTCCTGTTTTACGCAACCCTCGGCCATCACACCGTTTCCAGCAAGCAGAGCAGGGCGCACATCTCGGAAAACCCGCACAGAATAAGGCCGCAGCCAGCACACCCCGCTCTGATATCCCTTATAAAATCAACGCCCCCAGACCCATTGGCCCGCATCAGCGCGCCCGACCCGAACCCTCACACATAATCCCTTCGTCCCGTCGCAGGGGAGGGCTCGCTCGGCCGGCGATCCGATGCGGCGGCGGGAGCGAGAAGAGCGGGGGTCATGCACACGCATGACGCCGGTGGAGCCTGTGACGCACCTCGTGCGCACGAAGAGGCTCCGGCAAGGGTCGGGGTGGATACCCGGACCGTTCCAGCTTTCGTCGTCTGCGAAAGCTGCCCGCCACGGGCGCTGGAGGTAACCACTAATAACGGTGCCTGCTCCAAGCTCGCGAACAACTTCCCGCGCGGGGCGTCAGTCACTAGGCCGCGTCGGGTCGGGAGGTCCCGCAGGGCCGACGACCGTGGCCCAGTCAAAAAGCCGAAACGGTAATACTAAATCTATTCCGGACGATGATCCGGTGCCTCGCCAAGCCTTCCTATTACCGCCCGCGCATGCGCAGGGCGGTAAAAATCGTGGTTCCCGATTTCCTGATCACATTCTCGCAACCAGAATCTCACGACAGCGTTATGCGCAATGGCCAGCTTGGCGTTGGCCGTTTTCAAGAACCACGAGGGGGTTGATCCCATGCGTATTCGTTCGCTTTCCATCGCTGCTGCCGCTGTTCTGGCTCTGGGCGCTGCTGCCTGCACCCAAGCCGAGCAAAACAAGGCCGAGGCTGACGCCCATGCCGCCGCTGCCGATGCGACCGCCGCTGCCGAGCGCGCCGGTGATGCTGCTGCCACGGCCGTAGACAATGCTGCAGACGCCACCGCCACCGTCGCCACCGATGCCGCTGCCGCCACCGGTCAAGCTGCCGACAAGGCTGGCGAAGCCATCAAGGACGGTGCCGCCGACGCCGCTGCCGCGACTGAAAAAGCTGCCGCCGAAGCCCGCGCCAAACTCGAAAAACATTAATTTTTAAAGTGGCCCGCGCTTGCGTCTTGCGCGGGCTGCTCCCCTCAAGCAGCAAGCCGCCGTGCGGCGAGCGTTAGGGGAGCTTTTTAAAGTGGCCCGCGTTCGTCGGCCCTTCGGGACCTCCCGACCCGACGTGGGCTATTTTTCTTCAAGCACGTCTTCGAGCAGAGCGACGGCGGCCTCGCCGTTCCAGTCGGCTTCGCCGACCATCACAGCCACCACCTTGCCCTCGCGATCAAGGATCATGGTCTGCGGCATGGCCCCCTTGCCGGGGAACTCGAAGGCCAGCTGGAATTTCGGATCGGCATAATATTTCAGCGGCGCATTCTCGGCGATAAAGGCCTTGGCCGCCTCCTGCGCACGGTCGGTATCCATGCTGATAACCGCCACCGCAAAGTCCTCGCGACCCTCATAACGCTGGGCCAGTGCCGCCAAGGTCGGCATCTCGATCTTGCACGGCGCACACCACGTCGCCCACAGATTCACCACCGTCACCTTGCCCTTGAAATCGGCAAAGGTAACCGCATTCCCGTCCGCATCCTGAAACGCATAATCGGGCGCAAGGAACGGTTCGGGCGACTGCAATCGCGCCAGCGGCCCCTTGGCATGGGCGGCAAAAGCACCGCTATTCGTCGAAGCGGCATCAGAACCTTTGCCCCCGCCGTCCTGATTGACGTATAGCAGGGCCGCTGCGCCGATTGCCGCCACCGCTGCAACCACGCCTATGCCGATCGCCTTAGTCCGTTTAGAGCCGCTCATGTCCGATACGCCTTCGAAAACCCCTCAGGGTCAGTCTCTATGGGGTGGCCGCTTCAGCGCCAAGCCCGCAGATATCATGCAGGCCATTAACGTCTCTATCGGCGTTGATAAACGCCTGTGGACACAGGACTTGGCCGGATCGCGGGCACATTGCCGCATGCTGGCCAAGCAGGGCATCATCCAGCAGGCTGACGCCGACGCCATTCTGGGCGGGCTGGATGTGATCGAGGGCGAGATCAAGGACGGCACCTTCCCGTTCCGCGATGCCTATGAAGACATCCACATGAACGTGGAAATGCGCCTGTCGGAACTGATCGGCGAACCGTCGGGCCGTCTGCACACCGCCCGTTCGCGCAACGATCAGGTGGCCACCGATTTCCGCCTGTGGGTTCGCGATGCCGCTGACCGCACCGTCGAACAACTGCAAGACCTGCAACGCGCGCTTCTGGACCGCGCCGAACAGCATGCGGGCGACCTGATGCCGGGCTTCACCCACCTGCAAACCGCACAGCCGGTGACGCTGGGCCACCACCTGATGGCCTATGTCGAAATGTTCGGCCGCGATGCCAGCCGCTTTGCCGATGCCCGTGCGCGTATGAACGAAAACCCGCTGGGCGCTGCGGCTCTGGCCGGATCGCCGTTCCCGATCGACCGCCATGCGACCGCACAGGCGCTCGGTTTTGACCGCCCGATGGGCAACAGCCTCGACGCCGTTTCCGACCGCGACTTTGCGCTGGAATGTCTGGCCGATGCGTCCATCGCTGCGGGCCACCTGTCGCGTCTGGCCGAAGAGATCGTGGTGTGGATGGCGCCGATGTTCGGCTTCATCACCCTGCCGGACGATCTGACGACCGGCTCGTCCATCATGCCGCAAAAGCGCAACCCCGATGCTGCTGAACTGGTGCGCGCCAAGACGGGCCGCATCAACGGGGCCTTCATCGCCCTGACCACGGTCATGAAGGGTCTGCCGCTGGCCTATTCCAAGGACATGCAGGAAGACAAGCCGCCGGTGTTCGAGGCCTTCGATGCGCTGAACCTCGCGCTCAGCTCGATGACCGCCATGATCGCGGCCTTCCGTCCGAACCTCGAGAAAATGGCCGCCGCTGCCGGTGCCGGATTCTCGACCGCAACCGACCTTGCCGACTGGCTGGTGCGCGAACTGAACCTGCCATTCCGTCAGGCCCACCATGTCACCGGTGCCGCCGTAAAGCGCGCCGAGCAACTGGGCCTCGACCTTGGCCAACTGCCTATCGCCGAACTGAAGGCGCTGGACGAGCGTATCCATGACGGCGTCTATGCTGTCCTGACCCCGCAGGCCTCGTGCGCCAGCCGCCAGTCCTTTGGCGGTACGGCCCCCGATCAGGTCCGCGCCCGTATCGCAGACTGGAGACAACGCCTGTGATCCAAGGAAACCCTATGAAAAAGACCCTGATCCTGTCCATGGTTCTGGCCTCGGCTGTGACCCTTTCGGCCTGTGGCAAGATGGCCGATCTGGAAGCGCCCAGCGCCCGCTCGAACTCCAAATGGACCGAGCGCAACCGCGAACCGGCTACGGTCCTTTCCCCGTCCAGCAACAACCCCATCGACGGTGGTGCGGCTGATCCGACGGGCCGTCGTCCCGACTTCTAAGCCCCAATTTCCTTCCCTGTAGGCCCCGTGCATTATTTTGATCTGAAAGACGGCGTCCTCCATGCCGAGGGCGTCAATCTGGAAACCGTCGCCGAGCAGGCGGGTACGCCCACCTATGTCTATTCGGCTGCAACCTTGCGCCGCCACTATGGCCTGATGCGCGAAGCCTGTGACGCCCATAAGGGCGCACTGGGCGATGCGCTGATCGCCTTTGCGGTAAAGGCCAACTCCAACCTGTCGGTGCTGAAAGTGCTGGGCCAGTTGGGTTGCGGGGCCGATACGGTATCCGAGGGCGAAATCCGTCGGGCACTCAAGGCGGGTATTCCAGCCTCCAAGATCATCTTCTCGGGCGTAGGCAAGACCGATGCGGAACTGGCCTTCGCCATCGGGGAGGGCGTTCGCCAGATCAATGTTGAAAGCTCGACCGAGCTTCAGCGCCTGATCGCCGTTGCGGCCTCTATGGCCGCCAAGCCTGACATCGCCATTCGCGTAAACCCGAAAATCGGTGCGGGCGGTCATGCCAAGATCACCACGGGTGGCGCGGGCGACAAGTTCGGCGTGCCGGTCGAAGAGGCGATGGACCTCTATGCCGTGGCCTCGGCTTCGGACCATGTGAACCCCGTCGGTCTGGCCTGCCATATCGGCAGCCAGATCACTGACCTGACCCCGCTGGAAAACGCCTTCAAGGTGCTGCGCCAGATGACCGAGACCCTGCGGGCTCAAGGCATGTCGGTGACCCGCCTTGATCTGGGCGGCGGCTTGGGCGTGCCCTATTACGGCGAGACCAATACTCCGCCACCCGCTGACTATATCGCCATGGTGGCCGGTGTGCTGGAGGGCCTTGGCGTCGAGGCGGCTTTCGAGCCGGGCCGACTGATGGCCGCCAATGCCGGTATCCTGCTCAGCCGCGTGGTACATATGAACGAGCGCACCGACGGTCGTCGCTTCCTTGTTCTGGATGCGGCCATGAACGATCTGATGCGTCCGGCCCTCTATGACGCCTTCCACGACATCAAGCCTGTCCGTCCCAAGGGCGGCGAGGCCATCCCCCACGATGTGGTCGGACCTGTCTGCGAGACGGGTGATACCTTTGCCCGCGACCGCAATCTGGCCCCCTTGCAAGCGGGCGATCTGGTCGCCTTCATGTCGGCCGGGGCCTATGGCGCAGTCATGAGCGGCGAATACAATACCCGCCCTCTGGCCGCCGAGGTTCTGGTGGACGGCGACAAATGGGCCATCATCCGCCCGCGCCCGACCTATGACGAAATGTTCGCTCGCGAACCCATCGCGGACTGGCTCTAAAGAAAAGGCCCCTCGTTCGAGGGGCCTTTTGTCTTAGTCGAGGGCGCAGATATCGGGCAGGCCACGCATGCCACCCTGATGGTCCAGCCCGTAACCGACGAGGAAGCGCGCCGGAGCTTCCCAGCCGACAAAGTCCGGCGTCATGCGTTCGTGCTCGCAAGGCTTGCGGGCAAACACACAGGTCAGGACACGGGCGGCACCGGCTTCCTTGGTGATCCGGATGGCCTCGACCAGCGACAGGCCGGTGTCCAGAACATCGTCGATCAGCAGAACGGTCTTGCCTTCCATCGAGCGCTGGAAGGGCGCACGGACGGTCACCTTGCCGCGGCTTTGCTTGTCATCGCCATAGGACGACATCCACACGGCATCGAACTTGACGTTGCGGCCTTCGCGGTACAGCGCGCGGGTCAGGTCGGACCCGAACCACAATCCTCCGGTCAACAACACAGCTGCCACAGTGTCATCATCGATCAGCGGCGCAATCTGGCGGGCCAGATCGGCATTGATACGGTTGATTTCGCTCTGGGCGAGCAGGACGGTCGGCGCGAGGGGGAAGGTATCAGCCATTCCCAGCCGATACCCCTTCAAACGGGCCGATGTCGAGATCAGATCGTCCAATTGCCGACGAAGGTGCCAATTGGCTGATTCGTCGCAAGCCGTCCGTATCGGCTGCCGCTGCGGTCTTTCCTGCAGGAATAGAGGTAGGGGATTCGGCTGCGGCTTTTTCAGGGGCGGTCTTGCGGGCGGGCGCTGCGGCGGGACGTGCCGGCGGCTTTTCGCTCGCCTCGTCGGCAACCAGACGCAGTCTGGTTTCGGCAAAACGGCCATCGGCATTGGGCAGGATCACGGCAAATCCGCGTACGCCGCCCGGAAGCACAGGGGCCCCCTCAAGGCGCAGGATGTGATGATCGTATTCGCGACCCGTGCGGTCCAGCAGGGCAATCCGGATAGGCGGGGCGACAATCTCGCGGTCTCGCAGATTGCGCAACGCGCCGGAGACATAGATCTGGCTGATATCGTTACGGGCAAAACCGGTGGTAATGGCCTCGAAGTCCAGCCCGACAGGGTTGGTTTCGATACCGACCAGTTGATAGGCGCTGGCCAGCTTGGGCACGCGGGCAACGATAGCATCGCGCCAGACATAGGCGGCCAGGAAGCCCAGCAGCATCAGAACAATCATCAAGCCCCAGGCCAGTCCCTGACGAACAGCCTGACGGGTCCGGCGCTTTTGCTCGGCACGGGCACGGAAGGCCTGTGTCAGCGGGGCCGTGGTGACGTCATCATCGGTGGTCTCCTCGATGGCGGCGGCAGGCTTGGAAGGGCTGGGGGCAGGACTTTGCGCAACCCCTTCATCCAGTTCCAGCGGGGCATCTTCGGGCAGGGCACGCCAATCATTGCCGCAGGCTTTGCAGCGCACGCGACGGCCCGAAGGGCCGATTGCCGCATCGGAAACAAAATAGCTGGTGGCGCAAGCGGGGCAGGTCAGTATCATAGGCGGCGGCTAAGAGGCGTTACGCCCCCTCCTGTCGAGGGCGACTGCGCCCCGGTCCAAAACGAAAACACCCTATGCCAATCCAAGAACGTCGCCCTACGGCACCCAACAAAGATATCGATGTCGTCCGCCTCAGAGGCCTAGGGTTCGGTTATGCTGACCGGCCTTCGGTTCTGCGCGATGTTAACCTTATCTTGCCCCATGGCTCTTTCCATTTCCTTACCGGACCGTCCGGAGCAGGAAAGTCTACGCTTTTGCGCCTCATGACCCTGAGCGAGCGGGCGCATACAGGCCGGATCAGCCTGTTCGGACAGGATGTGACCCATATTCCTCGTTCGGCCATTCCTTCGATGCGCCAAAAAATGGGCGTCGTGTTTCAGGAGTTCCGGCTGCTGGACCATTTGTCGGCCTTCGACAATGTGGCCTTGCCCTTGCGTCTGAATGGCGAGCGTCCGCGCGACTATGTGCAGGATGTGGCCGAGATGCTGCGCTGGGTGGGGCTGGGCGGTCGCTTTGATGCCTTGCCGCCGTCGCTGTCGGGCGGAGAAAAACAACGTCTGGCAATAGCCCGTGCTGTGATCACCCGCCCGCGCCTGATTCTGGCCGACGAGCCGACCGGCAGTGTCGACCGCGCCATGGGCGAAAAACTGATGCGCTTGTTCCTGTCCCTGAACAAGCTGGGCGCGACCATCCTGATTGCGACCCATGACGAGGACATGGCCGAACGCTATGGCGCAGGCCTGCTGCGACTGGAGGACGGCTATCTGCGCCAGATGGTGCCGCCACAACGCCCCCCAGAGTCTCAGCCTACAGAGTCCCAGCCACACCAAGCCGGAGGTGCCCTGTGAGCGCCAACCCTTCGGTGATCCGTAAACCCCTGCCGGTGCCGGGCACCCTGCTGCCGCGCGAACGGTCGGGCGAGCGATGGCTGGCGGCGGTGATTGCCGTGCTGTGCTTCCTTGCGACGCTTTCGGCTATCGGAGCCTTGGCGGCGGATCGTGCAGCGCATGGCTGGGCGCGTGAACTGCGCGGAGAGGCCACTGTACAGGTGCGACCGCGAGTAGACGAAACCGGCCCTGCGGCAGCGGCCCGCGCGGCCGAAACCCTTGCTGCGGTTGCGGGCGTTGATGAAGCCTACGCACTGGACCGCAAGGCGTCGGAGCGTCTTTTGGCCCCTTGGGTGGGCGAGGCCGTGCTGCCCGATCTGCCTTTGCCGCATCTGGTGGTCGTGCGACTGGACGAGAAACGCCCCGCCAGCGCCCCGACCCTTAGCCGTGCTCTGGCCGAGGCCGGACTGGATGCCTCGGTGGACGACCACAGCCTGTGGCGCGGCGAAGTGGAACGCGCGGCGGGCATTGTGACGGTGCTGGCGATTTCTGCCTTTGTGCTGATAGCGGGCGCGACCGCCGCAGTGATTGCCTATGCCACGCGATCGGGCATGACGGCACAGGCCGATATTATCGAAACCCTGAGCCTGAACGGGGCTTCGGACCGTCATGTGGCCGGGCTCTATCAGGGGCAGTTCGGCAAGCTGGCCCTGACCGCAGGTGTGGCAGGCGCGGTGCTGGCCGGTCTGGCCATGGCTCTGTTGCGATTGCTGGGGGGCGAGGCGGGACTGACGCCAGCCCTTCCGGTACGTTTCCATGATCTGGTGGCGATTATTGTCTGTCCGGTTCTAGCTGCGGTAACGGCTGTGCTTGCGGCACGTTTTACAGCACTGGCGAAGCTGTCAGGTCGTAGGTAGTAGAGGGCAATGAGATTCATCACCCTCATTGCTGCGGTTGTCCTGATGTGGCTGGTAGGCCTGCTCGTCTTTGCCGGACGCGTTCAGGACTTCACGCCCGCCACAGAACCCGAACGCGCGGATGCGATTGTGGCCCTGACTGGTCCGGCGGCCGAGCGGGTCAATGCGGCTATCCGGCTTCTGGAGCAGGACAAGGGTGACCGGTTGCTGATTTCGGGTGTGAATCGCGAGGTGCGCCGCAAGGAGCTTCGCGCCCTGACGCCCGGCTCCAGTAAGCTTTTCAACTGCTGTGTCGATCTGGGTTTCGAGGCTGAAAACACGGTTGGAAATGCCAGCGAGATCGCCGAATGGGCGCGTCGTAACAGCTATCGCAAACTGATCGTTGTCACATCCGACTATCATATGCCGCGCAGCCTATTAGAGGTCCGCAGCGCCCTGCCGGGGGTGGTGATGGTACCCTATGCCGTAGGAACGCCAACGCTGGACCGCCCTGACTGGTGGCGACACGAGCAATCGGCGCGTCGCATGACGCTTGAATACATGAAATATTTGGCGGTACTGGGCCGTGAAGCGTGGCACAGATTGCGCGGTTTCCACCCTGAACGCCCCGCCGAAATGGTGCTGCCTGCAGCGGGCACCAAAGCTGACAAGGCCTGACCTTTTATGAATACGATCCGCTCCGTACTGTTTTCGCTGTGGCTGTATCTGACGATCCTGGTGTGCGCTGTGGGCATGTCGCCAGCGCTGTTTCTACCGCACCGCTACGCGATGGGCGTTATCAAGCTCTGGGCGCGGATGGTGCTGTTTGGGCTGCGCTGGATTGCCGGTATCAAGGTCGAACTGCGCGGTCTGGAATACCGGCCGACAGGGGGCACGCTGGTTGCCGGCAAACACCAAAGCATGCTGGATGTGGTGATCCCCTTCACCTTCTTGAATGACCCGTGCTTTGTGCTGAAGAAAGAGCTGATGTCTCTGCCGTTCTTTGGCTGGTTCGCATGGAAAACCAAGATGATCCCGGTGGATCGCGCGGCCCATGCCAAGGCACTCAAGGATATGGTGCAGCATACAAGCGCCCGTCTGGCCGAAAACCGCCAGATCATGATCTTCCCTGAAGGCACCCGCACCCAGCCGGGCGTGGCGGGCGAGTACAAGCCGGGTGTGGCGGCCATCTATCGTGACGTGGACAGTGCTTGCCACCTGATCGCGACCAATTCGGGCCAGCACTGGCCGGCCAAGGGCGTGCTGGGCTTCAAACCGGGTACGGTCGTCTTCGAATTCCTGCCGCCCATCCCCGCGGGCCTGAAGCGCGGCGAGATGATGAAGCTGATGCAGGAACGAATTGAAACAGCATCGATTGCCCTTTTGACGCCTTAAAATTCGTCTTTGCACTGAAGCAACAGTCCATGACGCATGCGCGTTGTGGCTTCTCCCCACAGGAGCTTCATGTGTCACGCACTCTGGCTATGCTTGCATTCTCGGCCGTTTCGCTTTTGGCGGGACAGGCTGTCGCCCAGTCCCAGCCTTATGAAGAGGTCGAGGTTGCCAAGACCTGGAAGGTCGATGTTGGCGGCGGCTTTGTGCGCGGCTTCAGCGCCACGGGCAATGACAGCAAGGATGTAAACTGGACTTTCTGGGGTTCGGCTTCCTACAAGGATGTCGTCTATGCCAACGGTCTGGACGGGATCGGCTGGAATGCCATCAAGCGCGATGATTTCCGTGCCGGTGTGCAACTGCGCCCGCGCTTTGCGGCGGGTGATCTGGATGGCTTTGATAACCGTCCCGATCTAGGGGCCGATGCCACGCTTTATGCGTTCAAACGCCTGCCGGGGAATGTGGTCGTCGGTGGCCGTATCTCGCAGGATGTTACCGACGATGATGCGGGTATGACCTGGAATGCCCAGATCGGCCATCAGCGGATTACGCCAGTCGGACTGTTGCAGGTCATGGCCTATGGGCGTGGCGGAGATTCCGACCGGTTGAACCGCTATTTCGGTGTGACGCCTGACGAGGCCATATCCAGCGGCTATCGCGCATTCGAAGGTGATGGCGGTTTGTCGGGGCTGGGGGTTTCGGCCTTGCTGGCTGTACCGGTCGGACCGCGCTACGGCGTCGGGGCCTTTGTGAACTACGAAGAATATATGGGCGATGCACGTAACAGCCCGTTGCTGGAAGAGTCCCACATCTGGCGTGCCGGTATCATCGGGGTGGCCCGCTTCAACGGCATGTAGGCCAAGCTGAAAATGACAATCGCCGCGCCCCGAAAGGAGCGCGGCGATTTTGTAGGGTACGCAGATTAGCGGGCGGCAAACTCGCTGAGAGCATCGCAGACGGCGCGGTTCTGGTCGGTCGTACCTATGGTGATCCGCAGGCCTTGCGGCAGGCCATAGCCGCCGACACCGCGCACAATGATACCCTTCTGGTTCAGATAGTCGCTGGCGGCATTGGCCTCGGCGGGGTCCTTGAACATTACCAGCACGAAATTGCCGACCGACGGCAGCACATCATAACCAAAGCCCTTGATCGCCTGTGTCAGGCGCGGACGCCATTCCAGCACCAGATCACGCGAGGCTTTCTGGTGGTCTACATCACCGACAGCGGCGATGGCGGCGGCAATTCCCGGCACCGATACGTTGAACGGCAGGCGGATACGGTCCATCGCCTCGGCCATCGCCTTGGGCATATAGCCATAACCGATGCGCAGGCCGCCCAGACCGTGGATCTTGGAGAAGGTGCGGGTGACAACAATGTTCTCGGCCGTATGCGCCAGATCAATGGCGCTTTCCCATTCTGGCTCCACGACATATTCGGCATAGGCCTCGTCCACGACCAAAATGATGTGGGCGGGCAGGCCCGCATGCAGGCGGCGGATTTCTTCAGCGCTGTGCCAGCTTCCGGTCGGGTTGGACGGGTTGGAGAGATAGACAATCTTGGTGCGCGCATCGACCTGCGCCAATAAATCATCCACCTCGGCCTTATAGCCCGGCTCGGGGGCCAGCTTGACCTGTGCCTCGCAACCCAGTGCCGAGATGCGATAGGCGAGGAAGCCGTATTCGCCCGTGACGATATTGTTGCCTGCACTCAGATAGGTCTGGTTCAACAGGGCAAACACCTCGTCCGAGCCATTGCCGAAAATCAGACGCTCTTCCTCGATGCCGTGCAACTCGGCAACGGCCGCACGCAGCTTGTCGGCGCGGCCATCCGGATAGACATGGATCTTGTCCAGCACCGAGGCAAAGGCCTCGCGGGCCTTGGGACCAGCCCCCAGCGGGTTTTCATTCGAGGACAGCTTCATCGGCTCGGCCACACCGGCCAGAGCCCCCTTGCCACCGACATAGGGGGCAATATCGAGAATACCCGGTTTGGGGCTCGGGGCGGAGTGACGGGCTTCAGTCATGGACGCTTCCTCGATAGTCTAGAATATGGGGGCCGCACCGATGATGCCGCTCAATTGGCCGGGAGCGCCCTGAAGCCTCCCGTCTTCTGCCTGCACATAACCGCTTAGAGCGAACAGCTTCAAGGCACCTGACTGTGCCAAAGCTTCGGCAGCCAGACCATTGTTCGACAGACTCTGGATAATGGCCGCCTCGGCCATAGGGCTGTCGGTGATCCAGAAGGTTCGGTCGTCACCGGTCGGGCCGCTGGTTTCGTTTGAAATTATCAGGCTGCGTGGCCGAGCACGGGCATCGTCGGGCAGGGCGGCGATGACGCGTACATCGGGTGTCGCCAACAGCTTTGCCCACCACGGGCGCGTTCCGATATCGACCAGAACACGCGCGCCGGACCGTGCCGCCTCTATGGCCTGTTCCGGTTCGGCCAGCGGGCGGGCAAAGGGGCCCCACCGGTCAGCGGCCAGCAGTTGCGAAACGCCGCCGCAGGCCATGACCGCACGCCCCAGACCGGCTTCCATACGCCCCAGTACGGCCCGCACAGCCGACCTTTGCGTCGGATGCAGGTCCTTGAGGACCTGACGCAGGGCAAGGGCATCGGCATCGGGGCGTATCCGCGCGCCTGCGGCCTGACGCTCAAGGACGGCCTTGGCGATGGCCTGATCCAGGGACAGGCGGTGCGGGTCTTCGGCGGGGGCTTCGAGCATCAGAACAGCCGTGGAGCCGGTGCGAGTGCAAACGGACCCAGATAGGTGCGGCCATTACGGAACATGACGCTCAGTTCTACCTTTTGCTCGCCATCCTCCTCGGCCCCTTGCGGCGTTGTGGCGGCAGCGCGGGCGGCGGCGGCGCGGTCAGCGGGCGTGCCCTGATGGCTGCCCGCCAGTCCGACCAGAGCCGCCAGAGGTTTTTCAGCCTTGAACGCGACCTCGCCTTCAAGCTGTCCCTTGTCGTCGGCCGTCAGCAGAGGACTGGTTAAAAGCGCATGGGTTTCGCCCGCCTTCATCTCGCCCTTGATGTCGGTGAAACGTCCACCGGCGGCCGTCCATGCCGATAGAAGACCCGCAGGCGTAGAGGGCTGGCGCAGGGCCGAGGCTTTTTCGACAACGGCCTCGACCTGAAGGGTCAGTTGGTCATTCTGGGTAAAACCCTGAACCGGACCACCCTCGCGACCCTTGGCCTCGATCAGACGCACCAGAATATCGACATCGTCACCGGCCTCGGTGCGGGCGGTGATGTGCGGGCGCATATAGAGCTGGATCAGGGCGGCATCGGCCAGAGGGAAGGGTGCAGCCTCTCCGATGGCGGTAAAGCGAGGTTTAACCGCCTCGAAAGCCAGATTGGGCCAGCGCTGTCTAAGGCCCGACAGGCTCATCCGGATAGTTTCGGCCTGAACCAGTGTCTCGCCCTTTTCGGCACGGACCAGTGTCAGGCCGTCCGGTGCAGCCACCACCCAGCGCAGCGGGTTATAGCTATTGGCCTCGGCCAGAATTTCGGGAGCCCGCAAACCGTGGCCCGACGGGGCCAGCACATTCACATCATGCAGGCCGATGCGCGTATGCAGGGGCCAGCCGCGCGTGGAAGTCTTGCTGTACGCGATGCTCCAGCCCGCTTTCTCCAGCCGCTCCAAGCGTGTGTGAAGCTGGCTTTTGACCTCGAAGGCCATCCAGAACCACCAGACGGTCCATACGGCCAGAACAATGCCGAAAATAATGAAGGGCACGAACAGGGCGCGGCGGCTGTGTCGTGGCGCGGGGTCGGAAGCCGTATGGGATTGCGTGGTCATGGGGCGCTTATAGATCAGGCATTTGCGAACGTCTTGTGTCCTTATCAGGCCGTGATGTCGGCCCAGATCGCGCCCGCGGCGCCCCGCGCGTCATCGGGCGATAAACCCAGCAGCAAACCCCGCTGGCCGCCATTGATCAGTATGGCATCAAACAGTTGCGCGGTTTCGTCCATGACGGTGGGGACGGCCTTGCGTTGTCCAAAGGGGCTGACCCCGCCGACCTTGTATCCGGTCAGGCGCTCGGCATCGGCGGGCTTCATCATGTGGGCCGATTTTCCACCGAGGCAGGCGGCCAGCTTCTTCATGCTGACCTCGCAATCGGACGGCAGGACAACACAGGCGGGCCGCTCGTCCACCAGTACCATCAGGCTTTTGAACACCTGCTCGGGCGCTATGCCCAAGGCCTGCGCCGCCTGAAGCCCGACACGCGGGGCATCCGGATCATAGTCATAGGGGAATAGATCAAACGCCACTCCGGCCTTGGTCAATGCCAGTGTGGCGGGGGTGGTCTTGGCCATTCTATTCGACCTTCAGGAATTCTCGGGTTAGATCGACGGCATCGGCCAGACCCATGCGCATGACCTCGGTGCCTTCGGGCAGGGCCGAGAACAGCCGTGTCGGACAGGCCGCGTCCAGCATCACAAACACACCCTTGTCGTCCCCGCGACGGATCAGACGGCCAAAGGCCTGCGCGATACGACCACGCGCAAGGGCGTCGTCATAGCTGCGTCCGCCATGGCCGGTGCCAAAGCGTTCGCGTCGGGCCTTGTGCAACAGGTCGGGACGCGGCCACGGCACACGGTCAAAGGCCAGTATCCGCAAGGACCGCCCAGGGACGTCCACCCCGTCACGCACGGCATCGGTGCCCAGAAGACAGGAATCGTTCTCGGCCCTGAACACATCGACCAGCGCGCCGACCTCGAGCGGATCAACATGCTGGGCATAGAGCGGGATGCCCGCACGGGCCAGTTCCGGACCCAGTCGCTCATAGACGGATTTCAGGCGCCGGATGGCGGTAAACAGGCCAACTCCGCCGCCGCCCGCCGCCAGAAACAGTTCGCGCATGGCCGCAGCGGTCTGGCGCGGATCGTCCTTGGTCAGGTCGTTGACCACAATGATGCGGCTGTGATTGGCATAATCGAACGGGCTTTCGACCTTCAGCGTGCGGGCCGGCTCAATCAGGCGCGCCGCGCCCGAGCGCATACGGGCCATATCGAACGGATCGCTGGCCGACGGATCGGACAGGGTTGCACTGGTCACCAATACGCCATGGGACGGCATGATGACGGCCGCTTCCAGTGGAATAGTCGGATCGATCCAGTGCCGACGCAGAGCCACCTCGTGGATGCGACCGAATGCAGCTTCTGCCGACAGCCAGTCCACATAGTCGGGGTCCGGCTCGCTACCGGCTTCGTCCAGTGCCGACAGCATGGAACGCCAGCCGGGCAGGGTCATGCGCGCCCGACGGTCCAGACCGCGCAAGGCCCCTTCGATACGGGCGCGGGCGGACGGGTCTAGTTCGGCGGCTTCCTCGTCCAGAATGTCTTCGAGATGGCGGGCCAAGGCCAATAGAGGCGCTTCGATATCGGCCAGCGCCTTGGCCGCGGCACGCGCCGTTTCGATTACGGATTCTGTGACGGGGCGAAGGGCGCATTCCAGCCCGAACTCGGTGCCGCCATTCTCCGATGCACGGGCGCGAAGCTGTTCGAGGGCGGCGGCTAAAAACCGCTCGATCGGCCCGATGGGATTCACTTCGCCGGATGCGGGCGCGATGCGGCCCGATACGCCTTCGCCCGGAAGCTGGGCGGCGGCGGCCAGTGCATCGGTCAGGGATTTACGGGCGGCCTCGTTGTCGGCGCACAGGTCACCAAGGCGCAGTTCCAGTCCGCGCCCGCGACGCCCGCGCCCTTCGGGGCCACGAACCCAGCGCCGCAACTCGGCGGCTTCCTGCCCCGACAGACTGGCCGAAAAAGCACTGTCTGCGGCATCGAACAGATGGTGGCCCTCGTCAAAGACGATGCGTTTCAGAGCCGCCGTTTCGCCATCCTGTTTCAGGCCGCGTGCGGTGCGCGATCCGTCAAAGGCGGCCTGTGTCATTACCAGTGCATGGTTGGCCACGACCAGATCGGCACGGCGGCTGGCGCGAATGGTCTTTTCGACAAAGCACAGGCGATAGTGCGGACAGGCGGCATGCACGCACTCGCCACGACGGTCCACCAGATTGGCAGGGCTGGCTTGATGGGCGTGGGCCACCGTGAACAGACCCGACAGCCAACCGGGATAGTCGCCGCCGGTCATATCGCCATCGCGGCTATGGGCGGCCCAGCGGGTGGCCAGCGCCATACCGATCAGATCGCCATTGCCCAGTTGGGCGGCCTGCACCATGTCCTGAAGGTTCAAAAGGCACAGATAGTTTTCGCGCCCTTTGCGCACGACCGTCTTGCGGCGACGCTCGGCCTCGTCGGGCCACAGCGCCTTGCTCTCGCGGTCGATCTGGCGCTGCAACGCGCGGGTATAGGTGGAAATCCACGCCGCGCCGTGATTGCGCTCGGCCCACAAGGAGGCAGGGGCCAGATAACCCATGGTCTTGCCGGTGCCGGTGCCCGCTTCGGCCAGCAGCATACGCGGTCGGCCCTCTTCGCTGCGGGGCGAAAAGGCATAGGCGGCTTCGGCCGCATAGTCGGACTGGGCGGGGCGTGTTTCGTCTAGGCCTGAAGCGCGCAGCAGTTTTTCCAGCCGGATACGGGCGCTTTCGCTATCGACGGGCGCAGAGCCCGCCTCGCCGCGCGGGGCCTCGTCTTCCCATTCGGGCAGGCGTGCCCACACATCCAGTCCCGAGCCGCGCGAGGTGCGCTGACGGATGCCGCCAGCTTCCAGCGCATTGATGACGCGCCCGCCCCAGCTCCAACCGGCGCGATCCAGCGTCATGGCCAGACCATAGGCCTCTTCGCGATTGGGATAGGCAGGGGCCGCAAGTTCTTGCAGCAGTTCGGCGACGGTTTCGCGCAAGGCCATGGCCTGTGCCTCGGCCCCCTTTGGCTCGACGCGGCCCAATGCCAGCGCCAAGCCTGTCGGCGAGGGGGCACAAAAACGAGCCGGTCGCACAAAGGCAAACAGCTCCAGCGCATCCAGAATATCGATGGAGCGCGGCGGGCCTTCCAGACCCAGTCGGCGCGCTGTGATGCTGGCATGGGCGATAATAACCGGACCACCCAGCAACAGCCCCTCGGCGGCACCGCGCCCGATCTTGCGCGCACCCTCGTCATCGCAAACAGCACCGGCACCCGGCGGCGTAGCCAAGGCGGGCGGCAGGTCGATTTTCAGCTCGACAGTGGTGGAAGAGGGGGCGTTGGCGGTGGTCACGCCCTAAACATAGTCAACCTGTGACCGAAACGAAAAGGAAACACCTCGCTAAACGGCGGCTAAATTTGTGTAACATTGATATGTTGGCGTTGCCTTGGAGAAAAATATAGCTTTTTGTCTACTCTGAGTTGTCTTTCTTCATGGTGGAGTGCGCGGTGGAAGTGAAAACGGTCGTGACCGGGGACCTGCCGATACAGATTCGATGCGCGGGTGACGGGCCACTGGTTTTGCTGCTCCACGGCTTCCCTGATCTGTCACTGGGATGGCACCACCAGATCGAAGGACTGGCGCAAGCGGGCTATTATGCCGTCGCGCCCGACATGCGCGGCTATGGCGGTACGGGCGGACCACCACAGGCCGAAGCCTATTCAATATTCTCGTTGGTGGGTGATCTGGTCGCTCTGGTCGAGGCGCTGGGCTATCGGCAGGCCGTCGTGGTGGGCCATGACTGGGGCTCGGCCGTGGCGTGGCACTGTGCCTTGCTGCGCCCCGACATGTTCCATGCGGTGATGGGGATGTCTGTGCCGTTCCAGCCCCGTCGCAAGCAAGGTCCGCCCACAGCGGTCATGAACTATCTGGCGGCTAAAAATGGCGAGGATCCGCTTTATCTGGCAGCCTTTGCCGCACCGGATGCGCATCTGGCTATGGATGCTGACCCGCAAACGGCGCTTCGCAAGATGTTCTGGGCCTTTGATGGCGCGACGCCGACGGAAGATCAGGCCACGGGCCGTATTCCCGCAGGGCGCGATATGCTTGCCTTGATCTCTGACCGCGCGTCCCTGCCACCGTGGATGGCACAGGATCATTTCGACCAGTATGTCGCGGCGTTTCGCCAGACAGGGTTTGAGCGCGCGATACACTGGTACCGAAAGATCGATGCCAACTGGGCGCGTACACGCTGGCTTCAAGGCTGCAAGATTACGGTCCCTGCCGCCTTTCTGGTGGGCGAGCGGGATCCCGTCCGCAACTATACCGGACATTTCGAAAGCGAGCAGGGCGAGTGGCTGACCGATCTACATGCCGTCACTGTGGTGCCGGGAGCAGGTCACTGGGTACAGCAGGAACAGCCTTTGATCGTGACACAGGCCATATTGTCCTTCCTTTGGGACCTGTCGCTTTTGCAGGCGGCCTAATCGTCCAGCGGGGCGGTCTAGGCGCGCGGTGTCGTCCGGCGCATGACATCGCCCAGAGTGATACGGTTGGTGTGGTAGTCGATACCGACGCGATCAAAGCGGCCCAATATGTCTGCGCCAATCATCAGAGCGGGCCGCGATAACAGATCCAGCACGCCAAAGATGTGCATATCCCCGAACAGCAAGGGCGTTTGCGCTAAGCGTTTGCTTCCCAGTTCGAGCGTGGGCGCAGGACCTACGCGCACCGACATGGGCGGGCCATTGACGCCATAGACCGTACGTTCCTGAGTGTGCCCCAGACTATAGCCGAGGGCCTGAAACAGTTTCAGATTGGCCACCGAATACTGGCCCCTGTATCAAGAAAGGCGACAGCCTCCACCGGCCCGACCCTGACGGCCATCAGGAGCAGACCGTCCTTACGCAGACTGGGCACGGAGGTCATTCTGCGCGGAATGCGCGTGGCATTTACAGTGCCGCCAAAGTTGAAACTGACGCTGCGTGTTTGCGAAGGGGTCAGGGTGGCCTGCTGGCGACGAATATCCAGCAGCAGGTTGAAGGCCTGAAGATGGTTGAGGCCCAGAAGCCCCTCGGCCCCCAACTGGGAAAAAGGAAACACAGGGGCGATGACATGATCGAAGCTTTCGCCCTGTAACTTTAGTCGAGGCAGGATGGCGCTGGGCACCAGACTGGAGGCGGTGACACTATGAACCAGCAGGTCTGGCCCGCTTGCAAGCCCCATCTCCGCAACAAGACGGTCCGAAAGCGACGTGGCCTGTGCCCCTGTATCCAGCACAAACAGGCTGACACGGCGCGGTTCCAGCTGGACGCGAGCAGCAAGGCGGGTGAACAGGTTCAAGGCCAGAGGAATCTCGGGCAAGACTTCTGGCCCAACTTCCGGTGCGGTTTGCACTGCCCCCAGACCCACAAATCCGCCCATACCGGCCAGACAGGTGCGGCGGGATATGGCGGTGGGTCCATAGGGCTCAGTCATGGCGGCGGGCCTCTCTCGAGAGAAATCACCACAAGCTGAACGATGTTATTTGCTGGACGGTTCCGTTGCCTTAGCGGCGCGGATGAGCCGCTTCATAGGCCTTGAGCAGAGCGGCGGCATCGACCTGCGTGTATTTTTGCGTCGTGGACAGGCTCGCATGGCCCAAAAGCTCCTGAATGGAGCGCAGATCAGCCCCCGCCCCCAGAAGGTGGGTCGCAAAACTGTGGCGCAGGGCATGGGGTGTGGCGGAGGCCGGTAGGCCTAGCCTTCCGCGCAGCCGCTGGACGGTGGCCTGAACCTGACGGGGCGATAAGGGCCCGCCGCGTTTCGCTCTGAACAGGGCCTGCTCGGGTGCCAGCGGCCACGGGCAAAGGCGCACATAGTCGTCCACGGCCTCGATCACCTGTGGTAGCACCGGAACAATACGGGTCTTGGCCCCCTTGCCGGTGATGCGCAGGCTGTCACCCAGCGGCGCATCACTGCGTTTGAGCGATAGTCCTTCGGAAATCCGTAGACCACAGCCGTATAGCAGGGTCAGGACCGCACGGTCGCGCGCAGCCTCCCACGGTTCCATGTCAGGATCGGCTTCGGGTTCTTGCAGCAGGCCGATGGCCTGATCTTCGGTCACAGGGCGCGGTAAGGACGGTTTGACGCGCGGTCCGCGTACCAGCGCCAGTTGCGGCGCATCGACGCCGCAGCGACGGTCCAGATAGCGGTGAAAACTGCGAATGGCCGCCAGCGTTTGCGCCAGCGACCGCGCATTCAGCGGCCTGTCGCCGCTGCGCCGCTCGGCCAGATGGGCGCGTAGCTCGGCAGCGGTGATCGTGCCCATGGCGGACAGGTACAGTGTCTCGCCGCGATGGCGTTCCATGAAACCGATATAGAGACGGCCAATGTGGCCATAGGCTTCCAGCGTGCGCTCCGACAGGCGGCGTTCATGGGCCAGATGACCCAGCCATGCCATCAGCAACTGCTCGGCGTTCAGGTTTCCTGAAGCGGCCATCGTCCGGCCATCCGTTCAAATACGCGCGCGACAAAGGCGATCAGCTCACCACCCATGGCGGGGGTAAAACCTTCTTCCTCGACCGAGCCAAAGGCGCAGAGGGCAGGGCGCGGCTCGTCCTGATCGGGGAAGCGCAGATTCATACGCACCAGCGCTACAGACTGAACCTCGCCCTCGGCGGGACCAAACAGATCCAGTCCGGTAAAGTTCGGACCCAGCCAGTTACGACCGTCCTCGCCCAGCAGGGCGTCAACGCGACCGGCCTCCAGCGCTTTCCAGCCAAACGGGATCGCACCGGGTTTCTCAATTGCCACGGCAGCGCCTGCCAGTCCGAAACGCGCCTGTGTGGACATGTCCAGTTGGCGCGACAATTCGATCAGGCTGGTAGCCTCCATCAGATCGAGGGCGGCCACATGGGTCTGGGTCTGGGCGGCAAAATTGGTGCGCGAGATTTCTTCGATCAGGCGGCGCGCACCGGCCTCGCGCTGGGCACTGGCTTCCATCTTGCTGACGGCAGCACGGCCAAAATCGACGACATTGGCCTCGCTGGCCTTCAGACTCAGAAGTTCCAGCAGTTCGCGGTCCTGCTGCAGATGTTGGCCATGGTCTTCAAGCCATTGCCGAACCTCGGGCCAATGCAGATCGGTTTGAGGTTCGGCAGTCATAGCGGGCTTACCTAGGTCGGAGTGATCCAGAGTGTGAGACAAGACAGGACCACTCCAAATGGCGTTACAGGATGGACTGGCCGGTCTTGCCCCAGTCCGCAAGGAAGGCATCAAGCCCCTTGTCGGTTAACGGGTGCTTTACCAGACCCTTTAAAACCTCTGGTGGCAGGGTCGCGGCATTGGCACCGGCGATGGCTGCGGCCTCGACATGGGCTGTGTTGCGCAAAGATGCAGCGAGGATTTCGGTCTTGAAATCCTGCATGTCGTAGAGGGCGCGGATCTCTTCGATCAGCAGGCCGCCATCGGCACCGTGATCGTCCAGACGGCCGACAAACGGGGAAATAAAGGTGGCACCGGCCTTGGCGGCCAGCATGGCCTGAGCGGCTGAGAAGCACAGCGTGACATTGGTCTTGATGCCACGGTCGGTAAAGGTGCGCGTGGCACGCAGGCCGTCCCAGGTTAGCGGCAGCTTGACGACCACATTCTTGTGGATGGCCGCCAGCTTTTCGCCTTCCATGACCATGGTCTCATAGTCGGTGGCGACGGCCTCTGCTGAAATAGGGCCCTCGACGAGCGCGCAAATCTCGGCAATGACCTCTGCGATGTTGCGGCCTGATTTGGCAATCAGAGACGGATTGGTGGTAACCCCGTCCACCATACCGGTGGGCAGGATGTCCTTGATGACGTTGACGTCGGCGGTATCGAGGAAGATTTTCATGTCTCAAGTCCTAGCGCGGGTGGAGTATTCGTGAAAGTCGCATCTGTGCTTGTCCCCCTGCCGGTGCAGGAAGCGTTTGACTATGCCGTCCCCGATGGCATGGCGCTGGCGCGTGGCGATCAGGTGGATGTGCCGCTGGGGCCGCGTTTTCTGCGCGGGATCGTGGCCGATGTGTTCGAGACGACTGGATCGAACCGCAAGCTTAAGTCCGTTGCCCGCAAAGCCGATGATCCATCCCTTCCGCAAGGCACGGTCGATTTTGTCGAGTGGGCGGCACGCTGGACGCTGAACCCGCCGGGTGAAATGGCCTCGCGGGCCTTGCGCGGCCTTCGCGCCCCGCGTCCCAAACCCGAGCGCCGCGTGCGCCGTATCGGTATGCGCCAACCCCAGAGGGCGACCACGGCCCGCTCCGCTGTGCTGGAGGCCTTGCAGGACCGCGCCATGACGGCGGCGGACCTTGCGCGGGCGGCGCAGGTCTCGACCGGCGTGGTCAAGGGACTGGTGGATGAGGGCGTATTAGAGGTTTTCGAGGTCGAGGCGATGGCTGCCTTCGATCGACCGCGCCCCGACCATGCGCCGGTTGTGCTCAATGCCGATCAGGCGGCCTCGGCCAAGGCTATGGCGAGCGCGGCCACGGCGGGCGGCTTTGCGCCCTTCCTGCTGGACGGGATTACAGGTTCGGGCAAGACGGAAACCTATCTGGAAGCGGCCGCTGAACTTCTGGCGGCAAAACCCGATGCGCAGGTCCTGATCCTGCTGCCCGAGATTGCGCTGACACAGGCGCTGATCGAGCGAATCACCCGTCGTTTCGGGGCGGCTCCGGCTGAATGGCATTCGGGCGTCACGCCCCCGCGCCGCCGTCAGGTCTGGGAAGCGGTCAGGGCAGGGCGCTGTAATATTGTGGTCGGGGCGCGTTCGGCGCTGTTCCTGCCCTATCCCGATCTGGCGATGATCGTCGTCGATGAAGAACATGACGGGTCGTACAAGCAGGAAGAAGGCCTTGTTTATCATGGCCGCGATCTGGCCGTGGCACGGGCGCGTATCGAAGGGGCCACTGTGGTGCTGGCCTCGGCAACGCCGTCACTGGAGACTTTGTGGAATGCCCAGCAGGGCCGGTATCGCTGGCTGAAGTTGCGGACGCGACATGGTGTCGCGGTTTTGCCTGATATTGCTCTGGTGGACCTGCGCCAGAACCCGCCCGATCCGCAAACATGGCTGTCGCAAACCCTGCGCGAAGAGATCGGAAACAATCTGGCCAAGGGCGAGCAGAGCCTGCTGTTCTTGAACCGACGTGGCTATGCGCCGGTGGTGCTGTGTCGCGCTTGCGGTCACCGACTGACCTCGCCCGACACGGATTCATGGCTGGTCGAGCACCGCTATAGCGGGCGTCTGGTCTGTCACCTGACCGGCTTTTCCATGCCCAAGCCCAAGACCTGTCCAGCCTGCGGCACCGAGGACACGCTGGTCTCGGTCGGGCCGGGCGTCGAGCGCGTCGAAGAAGAGGTGCGACAGCTCTTCCCCGAGGCCCGCACAGCGGTGTTCTCGTCGGATACGGTGCCGGATGCCGAGGCTGCCCGCGCCTTGATCAAGTCTATGGCCGAGGGCGAAATCGATATTCTGGTGGCCACACAGGCGGCGGCCAAAGGCCACAACTTCCCGCGCCTGACACTGGTGGGGGTGGTGGATGCCGATCTTGGCCTGCGCGGCGGTGACCTGCGCGCTGCCGAACGCACCTATCAGTTGCTGGCACAAGCGACGGGCCGTGCAGGCCGTGCCGACAAGCCGGGACGGGCTTTCTTGCAGACATGGACGCCCGAACATCCTGTGCTGGAAGCCTTGGCGGCCAATGACCGCGAAGCGTTTGTGGCCGCTGAAATGGCCGAGCGCGAACTGGGAAGCCTGCCGCCCTATGGCCGACTGACAGCCTTGATCCTGTCCAGCGAGAACGCACAGGCGCTTGAGAAAACAGCCCGCGAACTGGCCGCGGCCATTCCCAATGCCGAGCGTCTGGAGGTCTATGGTCCGGCGGATGCGCCCTTGGCACTGGTGCGCGGGCGCCGTCGCAAGCGACTGCTGGTGCGGGCCGACCGCGACGTCAATGTGCAGAGCTTCCTGCGTGCATGGCTGGGACGGGTGAAGATACCCGCCTCGGTGCGCCTGACAGTGGATGTCGATCCTTATAGCTTCCTGTAGCGGGATAGAAAAAAGGGCGCTGTGTTTCCACAGCGCCCTGATTATCCGGATACGGACGAAGCTTAGTCTTCGTTGATCTGGGGGCTAACGATAGAGGCCTCGGAGGCCTCTTTCTTCACCTTGGCATTACGCGACATCATGTTGAGGCCTTCCACCAGAGCCGAGAAGGCCATGGCGGCGTAGATATAGCCCTTGGGCACGTGAACGCCGAAGCCATCGGCGATCAGCACCGCACCGATCATCAGCAGGAAGCCCAGTGCCAGCATGACAACGGTCGGGTTCTTGTCGATGAAATTGGCCAGCGGGTCCGAGGCGACCAGCATCGCGATAACGGCGATCACAACAGCAACCATCATGATCGGCACATGGTCCGTCATGCCGACAGCGGTCAGGATCGAGTCGATCGAGAAGACCAGGTCCAGCATGATGATCTGGATGATGGCCGAGCCGACATTGTTGATGACGGCGTCCTTCTTGTTCTTTTCCAGAAGGTGGTCATCGGCCGGTGTCGTATCGACGGCGTGGTGGATTTCCTTGGTGGCTTTCCACACCAGGAACAGACCACCTGCGATCAGGATCAGGTCGCGCCACGAGAAGGCCGTGTCGAAGCTTTCGCCATGAATGCCCAGATCAAAGACCGGTGCGGTCAGGCCGACAATCCAGCCGATAGTGGCCAGAAGTCCCAGACGCATGATGAGCGCCAGGGCGATACCGATACGGCGGGTGCGCTGGCGGTGTTCGGGGGGCAGCTTGTTCGACAGGATCGAAATGAAGATCAGGTTGTCGATGCCGAGGACGACTTCCATGACCACCAGGGTCACGAGGGCCGCCCATGCGGCTGGGTCTGTCAACAAGGGGGTTATGCTATCGAGCATCGAAGTTCCTGAAGTTATGTGAAGCGTTTTCGGTAACGCCAGCGTGAACGCGTATCAAGAGGGCTGTACGTACCGTGTCGTCGCACCCCTCCCGTATTTAACAACATAGGGACGTGCATCGACCAAGGTCGAGCCGGCCAATATACCTACACAGTGCGGTGACGCTGATAACGTTCCTTACGCATTGGTTGCGACTTTCGGCCTTGCGTGGTATTGGCCGCGCGGCTTTGACGAAGGGCGTATCGAAAGATGCGTCCCCGGATTGCTTTTAACAAGCATATCAAACCCTTGATCGGCGTGGGTAACTGCGGCCGGTTTTGACGCAAACGCTAAGATGCGGACCAAACACAAGTGGCGGACGATTTCAGGACGACGGAAGTCGGCGAACGGTATGCTCAGGCACTGTTCGACCTCGCAGAAGAAACGGGCGTGCTGGACGCTGTGCGCGCCGATTTGGCGTCGCTGAAAACAGCATGGACGGACAGCGCGGATTTGCGCCGTCTGGCCAATTCGCCCGTCATTACTGCGGATGACCAGGCTATTGGCCTGCTGGCGATTGCCGACAAGGCAAAATTCAATGCTGTGACCCGCAATCTGCTGGGTCTGGTCGCCAAGAATGGCCGTGCAGCCGATCTGCCAGGCGTGATCGCCGGCTTTGACGCGCTGTATGCCAAGAAGACGGGTGTGGTTGCTGCCGAAGTTATTTCGGCTGTCGAGCTGACCGCAGCCCAGTCGAAAAAGATTCAATCGGAACTGCGTGCCGCACTGGGACGTGATCCGGAACTGACCACCCGTATCGATCCGTCGATCCTGGGTGGGCTGAAGGTCAAGGTGGGCTCGAAGCTGTTCGATGCCTCGCTGAAGACCAAACTCGACCAGATGACCTTTGCGCTAAAACGCGCCTAAGCCCGAAACCGAAGACGTAGCCGGGTCGCAAGACCCGCACCGAAGACGAAAGCCAGAGAGCTCAATATGGATATCCGCGCCGCCGAAATCTCGGCCATCCTTAAGTCGCAGATCGCCAATTTCGGCGTGGAAGCCGACGTATCTGACGTTGGTCAGGTGCTGTCGGTTGGTGACGGCATTGCCCGCGTTCACGGTCTGGACAATGTCCAGGCTGGTGAAATGGTGGAATTCACCAAGGCCGGCGTTAAGGGCATGGCCCTTAACCTGGAACGCGACAACGTCGGTATCGTGATTTTCGGCACCGATGCCGAAATCGCCGAAGGTGACGATGTACGCCGTCTGGGCGAAATCGTGGACGTGCCGGTCGGCAAGGGTCTGCTGGGTCGCGTTGTGAACCCGCTGGGCGAGCCGATTGACGGCTCGCAAGCCTGTGACTGGGGTCTGGCCAACCGTGCGGTGGCTTCCAGTGTGGTCGATACCGTGGCTGTCGAGCTGGCTGTACGTCTGGCCGAGCGCGCCCCCAATGCCATTCGCCACACCAAGGGCCTGATGCGTGATGCGGCCTCCATGTGGGAACTGATGCTGCGCGAAGGCGAAATCTTCTCGGCCCAGATGCGCAGCCCAGAAGCCGTTGAAGCCTTCACGGCCTTCATGCAGAAGCGCAAGCCGAGCTTCTAGGGCGGGCGATAACCCACAAGATAGCGTGGCAGTAAGCGTTTTAGCGCTGCCACGCTATCAATTGCCGATTGATTCGTGCGCCGCTTGGTTCTAGTGCGCCGCACATGACATCAGTGCTCGCGTCCGTACCCTCTACCCATACCGCCGTTCCGGTGGACATTCAGCGCGAGCAGGTTTCTGACGCGGCGGCGATTGATGCCCTGGTTATGGCGGCTTTTGGTCCGGGTCGTTTTGCCAAGACGGCAGAGCGCGTACGCGAGAAGTCGGCTATTCTGGCAGGCTTCACGGTCTATGACGGCGATGCGCTTTTGGGTTCGGTGCGCTTGTGGAATGTCACATCGGGTGCGGCGCGCGGGGCCTTTCTTGGGCCTATCGCGGTGCGCAAAAGCAAACGCAGCAGCGGCTTGGGCGGTTTGCTGGTCCAGAAGTGTATCGACGAGGCCAAGGCGCTGGGACTGGACGGGATTTTGCTGATTGGCGATCCCCCGTATTTCGAGCGTTTCGGTTTCTTGCCTGCTCCGGATTCGGTGTTTTCGGGACCGGTGAGCAAGCAGCGCATCATGTGGTTGCCTATCACCGAAGTGTCGCCGGATGGCGCGGTTAAGCCGGTCGCTTAAATCCAAGCTTCAAATATAGGGCGATGCCGCCCATATTCAGCACATGGATATTTCACCCCCGCATCAGGATAGAACGTCAGCGTCACTGCAATCTGTGATCGAAGCCACCAAACAGGCCCCCGGACGGGGTTTACCGCCTGTGCATATGTGGCATCCGGAGCATTGTGGCGACATCGATATTCTGATCCGCGCCGACGGGGTGTGGATGCATGAGGGCACGCCGATTGGCCGTGCCGAACTGGTGCGTCTGTTCTCGACCATTCTGCGCAAGGATGCAGATGGCTATCATCTGGTGACGCCGGTCGAGAAGCTGAAGATCAATGTCGAAGATCTGCCGTTTCGGGCGGTTTCAATGCGTCAAGAAAACGGGGCGCTGGTATTTGTGACCGATCAGGGCGACGAGGCGGTGGCCGGAGCGGACCATGAACTGGTGGTCGAAACCGATCCGCAGACAGGTGAGCCAGCACCGCGCATCCATATTCGCGGGGATTTGTGGGCGCGTATCGTACGGCCCGTCTTTTATGAACTGGTCGAGATGGCGCACGAACTGGACGGGCGTCTGGCCGTGACATCACAGAGCAAGAGCTTTCCTCTGGGACCGGAAGGGGCAGGCCTGTGAGTGATGATGTGGTGATGCCCGCCTCTGTGGTGACGACCCAGTGCGAGAACCTGAAACGTCGCCTGAAACAGCATCTGATGGCACCGTCCGAATGGCGGCTGGATCAAGCGCCTTTGCATTCCGATTTCGATTTGAATGCACAGATGGAGCGGCCCGATCGCCCCTTGCGTCCTGCCGCAGTGCTGATTGCTATTCTGGAGCGTGAAGATGGGCCGACCGTTCTGATGACACGCCGCTCGGATTCATTGGCCAGCCACACCGGCCAGATTGCTTTTCCGGGCGGGCGACTGGATGCGGGCGAGACGGCTGTGGATGCGGCGCTTCGCGAAGCATGGGAAGAGGTCGGACTGGCCCCTGAACTGGTCGAGGTTCTTGGTGTGGGGGACGGTTATGAAACCGGCACCGGCTTTGCGGTGACCCCCGTTGTCGGTTGGCTGAAGGCCGAACCGACCTTGAAGCCTTCACCGGCCGAGGTGGCCGAGGTGTTTGAAGCCCCGTGGGCGTTCCTGATGGATCCGGTGAACCATCGCCGCGACTATTATGACCGTGACGGCCAGCCCCGTCGCTGGTTCTGGGCCATGCCCTATCGCGAACATTATATCTGGGGCGTGACAGCAGGGATTTTACGCCGCCTGTGTGCGCGGCTGTATGAGGACAAGGTGGCGTGAGCGCCCCTAGTCTGAAAGGTCAGCCCTGGCTGGAATCCACTGCCTCCAAGGCCGTGATGGCGGCGCTGGAAACGGCGGGCGGGCCGGACTGTGCACGCTATGTCGGCGGCTGTGTGCGTAATGCCCTTTTGGGGGCAACGGTCGATGATGTGGACATTGCCACGCAATTGGAACCGCAACAGGTTCTGGCGGCGCTAAAGTCGGCAAAAATCCGCGCTGTGCCGACAGGAATCGAGCATGGCACCATCACCGCCATCGTAAACAGCCTGCCGTTCGAGATCACCAGCCTGCGGCGCGATGTCGAGACGGACGGGCGCCGTGCCGTGGTGGCCTTTACCCGTGACTGGTTTGAGGACGCTGCACGACGCGATTTTCGCCTGAATGCGCTCTATGCCAATAGTCGTGGCGAGCTTTTTGATCCGACCGGTTATGGTCTGGAAGATGCCGATCAGCGCCGCATCGTGTTTGTCGGCGAGCCGGAACAGCGCATCCGTGAGGACTATCTACGCATCCTGCGGTTCTATCGCTTTTGGGCGTGGTACGGGCGCGGCGCGGTGGATGCCGAGGGGCATGCCGCATGCCGAAAACTGGCCGATGGCGTCGCAACACTGTCGGCAGAGCGGGTGTCCAAGGAGTTCCTGAAACTGCTGGCGGCCCCTGATCCGGTGGCGGCCGTAGATGCGATGGACGAGGCGGGCGTTTTGCGCGTGATCCTGCCGCGTCTGGACCGCACGTCGTTTGCCGCCATGGTGGCCATTACGCCTGATCCAATACTGCGCCTTTTGGCCCTGTTGCCGTTGTCGGCAGAGGGCTTGGCCGAGGAAGCCAAACGCTTGCGCCTGTCCAATGCACAACGTGACCGGATGAAGGATTCTGCGGTGATGCTGGATGCAGACATGAGTGCGCCGCAAGCGCGCGCCATGATCTGGAAAGACGGCCTGTCGGCCTTTGTGGATCGCACCTATCGCACCGAGGCGACCGGAATAGCGCCGCAGAACATGCAGGCCTTGCGTCAGATGGCGTTGAACTGGACCGTTCCCTCCATGCCGGTGGGCGGGCGCGATCTGGCACAGGCGGGATTCAAGCCGGGACCGATGACGGGCAAGGTTCTGAAAGCGTTCGAGAAATCGTGGGTTGCGGATGACTTTCCGAGCGATGGCGTAGAGGCCCGCCTACAGGCGGCTATTGCGCAGGTGTCGCTTTCCGAAAACGGGTAATCACCGGACGGTGGTCCGAACCGTTTTTCAGGCCCAAACGACGATCCACCGGCGCCAGTTCTGGGCTGTACCAGACCTGATCGATGGTGATGCCGAGGAAGGCCGGAAGCTTTGCGGGCCATGTTCCGGCATAGGGGGGCGTAGGGGCGGGGTTCAGCCCCATACTGTCCTTGACCTGACGCCCGATGCGACCCGAAGAGACAGCATTGAAATCACCGGCAATGATGGCGGTGTCGCCCAGTCTGCTGCGCTCGGCAGCCATGTCGGCGGTCTGGTTGATCTGTGCCCATTGATATTGATAGGGCCAAGGACGGGTCAGGTGCGCGGACATGACGCCGACTTCGCCAAGCGGGGTTTTCACGCGGGCGGCGGCCGAAAACAGCTGGTCGTAGACATTTTCCTTGAGCGGTTTCAGCGGCCAGCGACTGGCAACCAGCGCACGGGCAGGGGCAACGGTACGATTGCCGACAATCGACACCACCCGATGCGGGTGATCCGGTAGCAGGATATCCAGTTCGGCGGCGGGGGCATCACCGACCTCGACCAGCAGAATGATGTCGGCATTGGCGGCGGCAATCGAGCGAGCCATGGCTGCAACATCGGTGTTTCGCGCCCAGACATTGGCGGAATAGACGGTGATGGTTTCCGATGCCGGATCGGGCGCAATACTAGGCGGGAACCACTGGGGCCAGACGGCTAGGAACAGCAGGCCAGTGGTCAATGCGGCCATGAAGGCGGCGGGGCGTAGGCGCAGCACCAGCAGGAACACCAACCACACGATGCTGGCCAAGAAGGCAGGCGCGACGAACTGGTTGGCAAGGTCAGGCCAGCGGTGATCGGACTGGATCAATGACGCCACGGCCAGCCCCAGCGGGGCCAGCGTCACCGCCATGGCCAGAAGGTTCAGAGCGATGCGGATCAGGGAGCGTTGGCGCGGCATTCGACAGCGATATCCGAAAGCGGCGGGTACGCCAAGTGTGCCGGTTGAACGTAAGCAGGCATCCTAACCGGATACTTCAAAGCCTTTAAAAATAAGGGATTGGGCGCAATCCAAACGCGTCTGCAAGCCTTGGCTGTGGTTTGGCCAAGACTGGTCTTCGACAATAGTTCGGAGATCGTGATGAGCGATGATAGTGCGCGGTTGGGCCTGCCCTATGTGGTGTCGGGCCAGTTGCAAAAACATGTGACGGTGAACGAGGCTTTCACCCGTCTGGATGCCCTTGTGCAGACGGCGGTGATCAGCCGAAACCTGTCGGTGCCGCCGACAGAACCCCCTCTTGGTGCGCTCTACCTGATCGGAGCCGCACCGTCAGATGGCTGGGCCGGTTTTGCCGAGGGCGATCTGGTGCGGGCCGATGTGGGCGGTTGGGTGCCGGTGGTGCCGACGCAAGGCATGGGTCTGGTGGTGCTGGATGAAGGCGTGTCGCTGGTTCGCATGGGCGGGACGTGGGCCTCTCTGGCGCAGACCTTGGGCGGCATGCTGACGCTGGAGCGCGTGGGTGTGGGCGCGACACCGGATGCCGAAAATCCCTTTAGTGCCCGCATCAACAAGGCCCTGTGGGCGGCGCGCCCCGATGATGACGGCGGCGATGGCGACCTGCGCTTTGTGTTCAACAAACAGGGTGCCGGTCATTCGGCCTCGGTGCTGTTCCAGAGCGGCTGGCAGGGCTGTGCCGAGATCGGCCTGATGGGGGATGATGATCTTCGCTTCAAGGTCAGCCCCGATGGCAACAACTGGCACGATGCACTGCGTGTGGACCGCGCGACAGGCCGTTTGTGGTTTCCGGCGGGGGCCGTGCGGCGCGAAACCATGATCCTGACGGTGACGGGCAATGTCGCGGTGCCGACATGGGCGCGCTGGGTAGAAGCGGTCTGTGTCGGTGGTGGCGGGGCGGGCGCTGATGGTCAGGGCGGCAGTGCAGGCGCTGTACGCCACGGCGGCGGAGGCGGTGGTGCGGGCGGTGTCAGCCACGCCGCATGGCCGGCCGACCATCTAGGACAATTGGATGTGGTGGTTGGCGGCGGCGGTCGCGGCTCCGGCAGTCATGGCGCGGCATCATCGGTGGCGACCTATGGCCATGTGATCGCGCTGGCCGAAGGCGGTCGCGGTGGCGGTTTGAACGCGGGCGGTGCGGGCGGCTTAGGGCTGGATGGCCCTGCCAGTGCCGGAAAGCCCGGTGGATTATCTCAACCTTATAGCGCGGGCGCGGGCGGGGCAGGCGGTGGCTTGAGCGCGGCCAATGCGGCGAGCCTTGGTGGTGATGGCGGCATTGGCTATCCGTGCGGTGTGCAGGCTGTGGCTGGTATCGGCTCGCAATATGGCGGCTGGGACGGTCAGTCATCGTCGCTGGGCAATCTGGGTTGGCTTGGCGGTGGTGGCGGTGGAGGCGGTGCCAATGCCGGTGGCGCAGGCCATGCGGGCGGTGCGGCGGGTCTTTATGGCGGGGGCGGCGGGGGCGGCGGTGCCGGAACGGGTGCTGGCGGCACCGGTGGTGCGGGGGCGGCGGGCCTTGTGCGCCTGACCTTTGCGGGGTGAGCCATGCAGCCTGACTATGGACTGGACACGGCCTGGGACGACCTGTTGCCGGACGCTGAAATCTGGACCTCGCCCGAGCGGTTGAGCGCCGATGAATGCCTCGACGAGATCGGCGTGGACTGGCGCAGCACGACCGGAGGATTTTCCGAAGAAGGGGATGAAATATGATGAAAGAACAAACGCCTAAACCCGCTGATCTGGCCGAGGGTCGCTGGTTCTGGCGCCGGATGTATGTCTATCTGGCCACCTTGCTGCTTTGGGTCTTGCTGCGCGAGGTTGTGCAGCGCGCGCCGCCCGAACAGTTACGCTATCTGGCGGACGGTTTGATGGGATTGGTGGCCCTGTTGGGGCTGCTTTATCTGGTGGCACCGTCGGCGCAGCAGGTGGTCAATTTGGCCCGTGGTCGTGCGCGAGGCGAGGCATGAGCTTTCGTCTGTCGGCGCGTTCGTGCACACGAATGGCGGGGCTGCATCCCGATCTGGTGCGGGTGATCGAGGGGGCGATTGCGATCACCCCCGTCGATTTCACCATCACCGAAGGCCTGCGAAAACCGGCGCGACAGGCCGAACTGGTCAAGGCAGGGGCCAGCCGAATCCTGAACAGCCGCCATCTGACCGGACATGCTGTCGATGTGGCGGCATGGGTGGACGGGACGGTGCGCTGGGACTGGCCGCTTTATCCGCGCATTGCGGGTGCTTTCAAGCGGGCGGCTGCGGACCTTGGTGTGCCGCTGGTCTGGGGTGGTGATTGGCCGCGCCTGCGTGACGGCCCGCATTTCGAGCTGTGCCGGAAAGCCTATCCATGACGGGGATCGGGGCGCGCGTGTTGCCTAACCTGATGTGGGGTGCGGTGGTCTTGGGGGCGGTGCTGCTGTTTGCCCTGTTGTCGGACCCGTTCGGCTGGCGCGCGCGCAGGCTGGATCGGGCCGAGCAGGCGGCGGTGCATGGGCGGGCCGAAGCACAGATGCGCCATGCAGAACACGCCGCACAGGCCGCCATCGTGCAAGGTCAGCGTGACCTGCAGGAACACGCAATGGTCGTGGCGACGATCACTGAAAAATCAGTCGGGGAAGCAAGGGGACAGGGTGATGCCAAGACACCTCTGGGCGATGATCGTCATCAGCGTTTGCGCGAGCATGACCGGCGGCTGTGCGAACAGGCCCCGTCCTTACGCGGTTGTTCCGGCCTTGCTGGCACTGCCCCCTGAGGTGGAGCGGCCATGTGCTTTGGCCATGGTCGAGGGGCGTGGCGATCTGGCGGCGTTGGAGGTCGCCTATATGCGGCGCGGCCAACAGATACTGGCCTGTGATGCAGCCCGCGCTCTGGCTGTCGAGACTTTGAAACAGGAGCGGGCACTAAGGGAAAGTACGAGGCGGTAAGACTTGCCGGGCAGGTTTTGCCCTAAATCGTCAGGGGGTAAATAGGGCCGACCGCGAATGTAAAATTATCTATATAAAACATATGGATAATTCATTTAAATAACACGGGTAACTGGCTCGATGATTGCTGCAATACGGGGTGAGTAGAAGACTCCCGGCGCTAAAATGGCGCTGGCCATCACAAAGTGAGCAAGGACAGCCAAAATGGCCAACTCGATCAACACCAACCGTGGCGCTCTGATTGCGCTGCAAAATCTCAACGCGACCAACCGTCATCTGGAAACCACGCAAAACCGCGTGAATACCGGCCTGAAGGTGTCAAATGCGAAGGACAACGGGGCTATTTTCGCCATCGCGACTTCTCAGCGTGCCGAGATGGGTGCTCAGGATGCGGTTCGTCAGTCGATCCAGCGCGGCCAGTCGATTCTGGACGTTGCCATGTCGGCGGGTGAAACCGTGATCGAGGCCCTGACCGAGCTGAAGAGCCTTGCTGTGGCGATCCAGGACGCCCCGAAAGAGTACGACGCTGCTGGCGCAGTCACCGGTATGGGTGAAAGCGGCAAGAAGCTCGTGGCCGACTTCGAGGCGATTGTGAAAGAGATTCACACGTCTCTGGCCGGTGCGAACTTTGATGGCGCGAACGTCTTCAAGCTGGGTCAGGCTGGTGGTCTGGCTGTTACCGTCAATACCGGCAGCACGAACAATACGTTCGAGCTGAAGGCAGGCGGTGCGGCGGCTGCGGCAGACGGTCTGGCATTTGGTGGTGCCGCAGGCACAGCCGGCGCGGCAGGCACGTTTGATGCGGCAACCGGTGCATGGGCGGCCAAGGCGTCCAATACAACGGGCGCTACGCCTGCGGCATTGGCTGATTATTCGGTTGCGAACGTTGAGTCGGCGATCACTTCGTTCACCACGACCATGGCGGATATCGGCACCAAGTCGAAGTCGCTGGGTCGTCAGGCGACCTTTGTCGACAAGCTCCAGGATTCCATGGAGACCGGCATCGGTAATCTGGTGGACGCCGACATGGCCAAGGAAAGCGCAAAGCTGACCGCCCTGCAAACCAAGCAACAGCTGGGTGTGCAGGCTCTGGGCATTGCGAACCAGGCGAGCTCCATCCTGCTCAGCCTCTTCCGCGGTTAATCGCGGAATAGGCCCAATAGAAGGCATGGATGGCGTTAGGCCAAAGGGGGCGGTTCGCCGCCCCCTCTTTCTTTCCAGCTAGGCACTAAGTGCCGGACTGGGTAAAATATGCCTATAATTGGTAGGTAATTTTTACCCACCCCATTGTCCCAGCCTCTTGAAATACTGTTGTTTTTGTCGTGCGAATTGCCTCTGGCTTTATGGCGCGACTCTTGCTTCGATGCGTGATGAGCAAAATGCTCTCGTTGCCAAAATGGCGACGACCTTCACGAAGTGAAACAACAGGACGCCAGAATGGCTAATTCGGTTAACACCAATCGTGGTGCGCTTATTGCGCTCCAGAACCTCAACGCCACCAACCGTGCGCTTGAGACGACCCAAAACCGTGTCAACACAGGCCTGAAGGTATCCTCGGCCAAGGACAACGGTGCAATCTTCGCCATTGCTACCTCGCAGCGCGCCGAAATGGGCGCGCAAGACGCCGTGAAGCAGTCGCTTCAACGCGGCCAGTCGATCGTCGATGTGGCTCTGGCAGCGGGCGAGACTGTCGTCGAAGCCCTGACCGAGCTGAAAAGCCTGGCTGTGGCCATTCAGGACGCAGCCGTCGGTTCGGAAACCGCGAACAAGTTGAACGCCGATTTTACGGCCATGGTTTCGGAAATCCGCTCTTCGCTGGGCGGTGCTGTCTTTGATAGCGTGAACCTGTTCACGGCCAATGCCGATGCTATCGAAGTCACCACCAACACTTCGGGCGGCAAGTTCGAGCTGAAGGCGGCTGCAGGTACGGCTGCGGGCGCGATCGCCGCTGACGGTTCGATTGACCCGACACAAACAGCCGATGGTGCCGGTTTCAACTTTGACGATGTTGCTGAACGTACTGCGGCAAATGTGGATACCGCTATCAGCAACTTTACCACGGTTCTGGCTGACCTCGGCACCAAGTCGAAGTCGCTGGACCGCCAGTTGACCTTTGTCAGCAAGCTTCAGGATTCGCTGGAAACCGGCATCGGCAACCTCGTGGATGCCGATCTGGCTAAGGAAAGCGCCCGTCTGACCGCGCTGCAAACCAAGCAACAACTGGGTGTTCAGGCGCTGTCAATCGCCAACCAGTCCAGCTCCATCGTTCTGAGCCTGTTCCGTTAAGGTCCTGCTAGGGGTGTTTGTTCAGTCCGAATAAGCACCCTTCGGGCCATATGGCTCATCCGGTTTAGTATCAGTGTCGCGTTTTACATGAGCAAAAGGCTCAAGCTGCCAAAACGGCAGTGATCACACACAATGTGGATGTAGGAGGCCAGAATGGCCAATTCGATCAATACCAACCGTGGTGCGCTCGTCGCTCTGCAAACCCTGAACGCCACCAATAAGGCACTGGAAACCACTCAGAACCGCGTAAATACGGGCCTGAAGGTTTCGTCGGCCAAGGACAACGGTGCCATCTTCGCCATTGCGACCTCGCAACGTGCGGAAATGGGTGCTCAGGACGCTGTCAAACAGTCTCTGCAACGCGGTCAGTCGATCGTCGATGTGGCTTTGGCTGCTGGTGAAACTGTCGTTGATGGTCTGACCGAACTGAAGAGTCTTGCTGTGGCTATTCAGGACTCGGTTGCTGGATCGGACACTGAAACCAAGCTGATGGCGGACTTTGATGCCATTGCCAAGGAAGTTCACTCGTCGTTGGCGGGTGCGACTTTTGACGGTGTGAACCTGTTCAAAACCGGCACTCTGATCGAGGTTTCGACCAACACATCAGGTGGGAAATTTACCCTGAAGGCAGCGGCCGGCGCAGCAGCAGCGACCGGTTTGGCATTTGGGGGCACAGCCACGCCGGCGACTGGCGTATGGGCACCAGCGGGTACCGCTGCGGCCAAGCGCACGGCCTATACGGCGACCGCTGTGGATACCGCACTTAGTGGCTTCACGACGGTTCTGGCTGATCTCGGTACCAAGTCGAAGTCGCTGGATCGTCAGGCGACCTTCGTCAGCAAACTGCAGGACTCGCTTGAAACCGGCATCGGCAACCTTGTGGATGCCGATCTTGCCAAGGAAAGCGCCCGTCTGACCGCGCTGCAAACCAAGCAACAGCTGGGTGTGCAGGCTCTGTCGATTGCTAACTCGTCCAGCAGCATCCTGCTGGGCCTGTTCCGCTAACACGTAGGTGAGGGAGGGGCGCGATAGCGCTTCTCCCGACCCTGATCATCTCTTTAAGTAACCCAGGAGCAAAATGCTCCCGCTGCCAAAATGTCAGTGATTTTATGTAGATAAGGAGGCCAGAATGGCCAACTCGATCAACACCAACCGTGGTGCACTCGTTGCGCTGCAAACCCTGAACAACACCAACAAGTCGCTGGAAACCACGCAGAACCGTGTGAACACGGGCCTGAAGGTTTCGTCGGCCAAGGATAACGGTGCCATCTTCGCCATTGCGACCTCGCAACGTGCGGAAATGGG
>NZ_JAVXCU010000003.1:0-88890 GCF_036659295.1 Brevundimonas sp.
GCTCTTAGGGAAATAGGGCTCCAGCCGAGCCATCTGCTCGTCCGTCAGCCAATAAAGATTGCTCATAATCCAGACTCCTCAGGAGCCTGAATCAGATCGCACGCCGCAAATCAATGGGTCCTGAGCCTAGTAGCCTCTTCACTGTATCTGGATCGCAATTTCGATCTCCATCGTGAAGTCTATGATAAGTGCCTGTAATGGGGTTTCCATTTATATAAACGGGTTTGTGTTGCCGGCTGGCGGGTCGAATATGAATTATTAATATAGATCTGTGATCTATATTTGATACATGAACATCCTCAGATTTCAGTATATTTGAGCTGACTTTTTGTTTATTGTTTAATTGGTTGAATAGGTCCGTTTTGAGTTTTTCAACGTTAATAACGTCGTCTGGTAATGTTAACTTACCATTCTCTACTTCTTTTACGCCAAGTATAATGTACCCGCCCCGACTGTTCGCGAAGGCGCTATAAGTTTCCCAAAAATCTTTAGGAATTTCTCCTTCGCCATTTCTGCCGCGAGCAAGCTTAGCTTCTACCTCTTCACTTTCGCGAATGGCGTGTAGATCCTCGAGTGAATTAATAATTAACGCCATGAATCCTATCAGGTTTTTCTTTAGAGCCCGTACGGTAAAGTGTCGGATTAAATCGATTATAGAAGTTCAAATGTGATTGTCGACGTGTACGAATTCTCGGCAATTCTACCTGTTGCACGACGCAAATAAAAAAGGCCGGTGGGATTTCCACCGGCCTGAGTTTGCTTGATGTTCTACCTTAGCGGGCCAGATTACGCAGCACGTACGGCATGACACCATCAGCGAGCAGGTAGTCCAACTCGGTCTGGTTATCGATGCGGCAGCGGACCGGGAAGCGGGCCATCTTGCCGTCTGACGGGCGGAACATCTCGACCCACAGGTCTTGGCGTGGCTTCAGCTTGCCGATGTTGGCGTCGCTCAGGCCACGGATGGTGACGATCTCTTCGCCGGTCAGGTTCAGCTTCTGCCAGCCGTCTTCCTTGAACTGGAGCGGAACGACGCCCATGCCGACCAGGTTCGAGCGGTGGATACGCTCGAAGCTTTCGGCGATGACGGCGCGAACGCCCAGCAGACGGGTACCCTTGGCTGCCCAGTCACGCGAGGAGCCGGTGCCGTATTCCTTGCCCGCAAACACGACCAGCGGACGACCTTCGGCCTGATAACGCATGGCAGCGTCATAGATCGACATGGTGTCTTGCGACGGGAAGTGCTTGGTCACGCCGCCTTCGATGTCGGGCGTGATCTTGTTGCGGATGCGGATATTGGCAAAGGTGCCGCGCATCATCACTTCGTGGTTGCCGCGACGGGCGCCGTACGAGTTGAAGTCCAGCACATCGACGCCGTGCTCGGTCAGATAGGCACCCGCAGGCGAGGCCTTCTTGATCGCGCCGGCCGGAGAAATGTGGTCGGTCGTGATCGAGTCACCGAAGATACCCAGAATGCGGGCTTCGACGATGTCCTGAACCGGAGCCGGTTGCATCGACAGGCCTTCGAAGTAAGGCGGGTTCTGGACGTAGGTGGAGTTGTTGTCCCACTCATAGGTCTGACCGCCCGAAACCTCGATCGCCTGCCAGTGCTCGTCGCCCTTGAAGACGTCGGCATAGCGTTTGGCGAACATTTTCGGCGTGACCGACTTCTTCTGGATGACGGCGATCTCTTCCGAGGTCGGCCAGATATCCTTCAGGAAGACGTCCTTGCCGTCCTTGTCCTGACCGATGGCTTCCTTGGTGATGTCGATACGCATCGAACCGGCGATGGCATAGGCGACAACCAGCGGCGGCGAGGCCAGATAGTTGGCCTGCACGTCAGGGTTCACGCGGCCTTCGAAGTTGCGGTTGCCCGACAGCACCGAGGTGGCGACCAGACCGTTGTCGTTGATCGCTTTCGAGATCGCCGGATCCAGCGGGCCCGAGTTGCCGATGCAGGTGGTGCAGCCATAACCGACAAGGTTGAAGCCCATCGCGTCGAGGTCGGCTTGCAGGCCGGCGTCGCTGAGATAGTCGGTGACGACCTGCGAGCCCGGAGCCAGCGATGTCTTGACCCACGGCTTGGGCGACAGGCCCAGAGCCTTGGCCTTGCGGGCCACGAGGCCAGCGGCGATCAGCACCGACGGGTTCGAGGTGTTGGTGCACGAGGTGATGGCGGCAATAACCACATCGCCGTCACCGACGGTGAAGTCCTTGCCTTCGACCTCGACGCGAGGTGCATCGGCCAGACGGCTGAAGGTGTCGGTCAGGTGGCCTTCGAACTCGGGTGCAGCGGTGGTCAACTCGACGCGGTCCTGCGGACGCTTCGGACCGGCCAGCGACGATACGACCGTCGAGATGTCCAGTTCCAGAACGTCGGTGAAGATCGGGTCTTCGGACTCGGCGTCGATCCACAGGCCCTGAGCCTTGGCATAGGCCTCGACCAGAGCAACGCGAGCCTTTTCGCGGCCGGTGGCGGTCAGGTAGTCGATGGTGGCTTGCGACACCGGGAAGAAGCCGCAGGTGGCGCCGTATTCCGGTGCCATGTTGGCGATGGTCGCCTGATCTTCGATGGTCATGCCAGCGATGGCCGGACCGAAGAACTCGACGAACTTGCCGACGACGCCCTTCTTACGCAGCATTTGCGTGACGGTCAGAACCAGATCGGTCGCGGTCGTGCCTTCCGGCATGGTGCCCGACAGTTTGAAGCCAATGACTTCGGGGATCAGCATCGGGATCGGCTGGCCCAACATGGCAGCTTCGGCCTCGATACCGCCAACGCCCCAGCCCAGAACGGCCAGACCATTGATCATGGTGGTGTGGCTGTCGGTGCCGACGACGGTGTCAGGATAGGCGACGGTCTTCTTGCCTTCGTCTGCGGTCCAGACGGTCTGGGCAAGGTGCTCCAGGTTGACCTGGTGGCAGATGCCGGTGCCGGGGGGCACAACGCGGAAATTGTTGAAAGCCGACGAGCCCCAGCGCAGGAAGTTGTAGCGCTCGATATTGCGCTCGTATTCGCGCTTTACGTTTTGCTCGAAAGCGGTCGGGTTACCAAAATGGTCCACCATGACCGAGTGGTCGATGACCAGATCAACCGGCACCAGCGGGTTGATCTTGGCGGCATCGGCGCCCAGCTTGGACATGGCGTCGCGCATAGCGGCAAGGTCGACCACGGCCGGAACGCCGGTGAAGTCCTGCATCAGCACGCGGGCCGGACGGAAGGCGATCTCGTGCTCGATGGCGCCCTTGTTCTCGATCCACGCAGCTACGGCCTTGAGGTCGGCTTCGGTAACCGAAACGCCATCTTCGTTGCGCAGCAGGTTCTCGAGAAGCACCTTCATCGAGCGCGGCAGGCGCGAAATTCCGGCAAGGCCCGCTTCCTCGGCGGCCGGAAGGCTGTAATAGGCGTATTTCTTGCGTCCGACCGCGAGGTCCTGACGGGTATTGAGGCTGTCAATCGACGGCATAGGGAAGTCCTCTGACAAACGCCGCCCGACAATTCGGTTGCGCCTTCGCGCGCAGAACGAAAGGGCTCACAGGTCCCTTGCGCGCGCGGCGAAAGCCTGCTGCGACGGAAATGCATATAAGCTCGCATGGGCATAACGTCCATGTATCCACATCATCGTCGTGGATATTGAGAAAGGTTCGCAAATGATGGATGCGCTGAATATTGCGGACCTTGGGGTATCGCGGGGTGACAGACGCCTGTTTCAAAAGCTTTTTCTGGATGTTCGGGCGGGCGAGGCTGTGGCCCTGACGGGGGCTAATGGTGCCGGTAAGACCAGTCTGTTGCGGGCCATTGCAGGCTTTATCCGGCCCGATGGCGGCCGGATCGAATTCGCCAACAATTCAGCTCTACAGGACACGGATGAAGCGCGCCGCACAGGCCTGCATATGCTGGGGCATCTGGAGGGATTGAAGCCTGCCCGCTTGGCGGCACAGGAACTGGCCTTCCAGTGTCGCTATCTGGGTGGCGATGTCGCCCATATGCAAAAGGCGGTCGAGGCGTTCCATCTGGGCCCCCTGCTGGATCTGGAGACGCGGCGTCTGTCGGCAGGACAGAGGCGGCGCCTGTCTCTGGCGCGGCTGGTGTCGGCCCCGCGCCCCCTGTGGTTGCTGGACGAACCGCTAAGCCCGCTGGATTCGGTCTGGCGGATGCGGGCGGGCGAGCAGATGCAGGCGCATCTGGCCTCGGGCGGTATGATTATCGCCGCTGTGCACGATCCCCTGCCCTTTGCGGCGCGAGAGTTTGATCTGGGGGCCTTTTCATGAGGGCGGCTCTGGAACTGTTCAAACGCGAGCTGTCACTGGCATGGGGCGGTGGCGGCGGGCCGTTATTGGCGTGCGGCTTTATGGTTTGCTTTGCGGTTATCCTGCCCTTGGCTGTGGGAGCCGATTCCGGTGTGCTGTCGCCGGTGGCGGCAGGCGTGACATGGGTGGGACTGGCCGTGGCCTCGCTCTTGTCGCTGGAGCGGATGTTCGAGCGCGATCTGGAAGATGGTTCGCTGGATATACTGGCGCTGGGACCGGTGCCGATGGAGGGCGTGGTGCTGTTAAAGGCCCTGTGCCAGTGGCTGGCCAATGGTGTGCCTCTGGCCCTGACCGTGCCTCTGGTGGCGCTGGTGCTGGGACAATCCGCTGACACGATCGGCCTGATGACGCTGACGGCGCTGTTGGGCGGGCTGGGCTTTGCTTTGACGGGGGCGCTGGGTGCGGCTCTGGCACTGGGGGCCAAGCGTGGCGGGGTGCTGATCGCGGTGATCGTGCTGCCGCTGTTTATTCCGCCGGTGATTTTCGGGGCCGGTATTCTGGCGCGTCGGGGACTGGAGCAGCCGATCGGCTCGGCCATCGCCTTTTTGGTGGCCTATGTGCTGTTTGCGCTGGTGATTGCGCCGCTTGCGGGCGCGGCGGCCATCCGCAATGCCCAGTCTTAAGTTAGCGCTGGCGCAAGGTGACGTAGAAGGCGCCGTCGCCGCCATGTCGCTGGTGGGCCACCGAATAGCCGGACACGATCAGCCGTAAATACGGACTGGCCAGCCATTCCTGAATGGAGGCGCGGATCACGCCCCCGCCCCTGCGGCCCTGTCCGGTGATGACCAGAACCGCTTTCATGCCGCGTGCCTGACTGGTCATCAGGAAGGCGCGTAGCTGGTCCTCGGCTTCGAAACGGCCAAAGCCGTGCAGGTCGATACGGGCCTCGATGGGATCGCGTTCGCGCGTCAGGCGACGCTTGCGACGCGGCTCCAACTCTTCGGGCGGCGGTTTGTCGGCGGGGCGTTTGGTAACAGGTGTGACCGGCTGGATGCTCAGACCGACCGAGGCGGCGGTGGGTGTGGCCACCGATGCGGTCTTGGCCGAGGCGCGTTTGGTAGCGCGGGTCCTGGGTTTTGTGGTCGGTGTGACCTCGCCCAGAAGTTCGGCCAATTCCGCCTGTGCGGCCTCGTTCAATGCGGCTTCGGTCGCGTCATTGGCCACATAGGCCGATTTGACAGGCGCTTGAGGCGTGACGGTGCGCGCCACCCGTTTCCACAGGCGCCGGTCGTCCTCGCTGGGTCTGGGGGGACGACGCGCCACAGTCTCAGTCTTCGGTGTAGGTGTTGGGTGGCCCCGGCTCAAAGGCCAGAAGGTCGCCCGGCTGGCATTCCAGTTCGCGGCACAGGGCTTCCAGCGTTGAAAACCGCACGGCGCGAGCCTTGCCGGTCTTGAGGATCGACAGGTTGGCGACGGTCACACCGACCCGATCGGCGAGCTCGGTCAGAGACATACGCCGTTCGGCAAGCAGACGGTCGAGTTGAACGCGGATGGCCATGATTCAATGCTTCTAGCGTGTAATCTTCAGATCGTCAGTTCGGTTTCGCGGCGCAGGCGTGCGCCTTCGCGGAACAGTTCGGCGAGGGTGAAGGTGATGATGATGGCAAAGGCGGGGGTAATCAGCTCGCCAATGCCCGGAGACTCGATCGCACCCACAGCCAGTTTCTCGGCAACCAGAAACCGTGCGCCCCAGCCCAGCAGGGTCACAGAGGCCAGCACTGCGCCGATCAGGCGCAGGCGCAGAACATTGGCGGGCTGGAAAGGATCACCGGCCAAAAGGGTGCGGAACAGGCGTCGCAAATAATGCAGGATGGCGGCGGTGCCGCCGAAATAGGTGGTGACCACAGCCAGAACAAACAGGACCAGTGTGCGCGTCAGAGGCATCTGGCGGGCATTGGCACCATTATCGATGGTGATGCTGAAACTGTTCAGGGGCAGGACAATCGCCACCACAAAGACAATGGCGAACAGCACGGTCAGGCAGACCGAAGCCATAAAGGCGGTGTCGATGATGATTCTGAGCAGGCGTGCGGGCAGGCTCCAGCCTGAAATACCCGTGGCAGGAACCAGCGGGGCCGGAACCAGAGGGGGATGACGCGGTGCGCCCATCAGACGTTTTGCGGAAAGCTTGAAACCCATGGGACGTGTGTGATCGGTTTTGAGCAGATGTGAAAGAGGCTGCGCCCGAACAGTCGGTTACGAGGCGCAGCTATTCTTTTCACGTTCTGCACGTCCGTCAAAACCTTGCTTCAATCAAAAGGCCTGGAGGATGGTGGCCAGCGCAGCAGCCGGAATGGCGGCCAGCAGGACGGTGTTAAGGAAGAGGGCGCAGAACTTGTCCATAAACAGGGACGCTTTCATGGCTTGCATAATGGTATCTCCGTGAGGGTGTTATTTTGTTTTTTAATGCGTCGCTGGAATAATCCTTCGTTAGCGGCGAAGGTTGGGAACGTTGCGACCCCTCGTTCTTGAAAATAAACATACGCCCACCTCTCGGTTGAGGCACGTTACATATCGTTTAACGATATTAAACTTTCGCAAGGTGCGAAGTCAGGTTAAAAGCGCTCTATGAAATTGCGTCTTATCAAGGGGATGCGGCTGGTGGCCGCGACCCACAATCCGGGCAAGGCACGCGAGATCGAAGCGCTGCTGGACGGAAATTACGAGATTGTCACGGCGGGCTCGCTGAATCTGCCCGAGCCGGACGAGACAGAGAGCACCTTTGTTGGCAATGCCATGCTGAAGGCGCGCCATGCTGCGGCCCTGTCCGGCGAGGTTTGCCTTGCCGATGACAGCGGCATGTCGGTGACGGCTCTGGAAGGGGCACCGGGTATCTTCTCGGCGCGCTGGGCGGGGCCGTCCAAGGACTTTGCTGTGGCGATGCAGAAGGTCGAGGACCGTCTCGAAGAGACAGGCTCCCGAGATCGCTCGGCATGGTTCACCTCGGCACTGGCTGTGGCATGGCCGGATGGCACCTGTGTCGTGGTCGAGGGCCGCGTGGATGGCACGATTGTCTATCCGCCGCGCGGTGATCGCGGCTTTGGCTATGATCCGATGTTCCAGCCGCACGGTTATGACGTAACCTTTGGCGAGATGGACCCTGCCGAAAAGGACGCCATCAGTCACCGCGCTCTGGCCTTTGATCGTCTGAAGGCGGTTCTGATTGATTGAGGCTGTGCCGGACACGGACGGGCTGGTCGCCCTCTATGTCCACTGGCCCTATTGCGCGCGCATCTGTCCGTATTGCGACTTCAATGTCGTGCGCGATCGCGGCCGCGTCGAGGAACAGGCACGGCTGGTCGATGCCATTGTGCGCGATATCGAAGCGCAGGCCGAGCGGATCGGGCCACGTAAACTGGCCTCGGTCTTTTTCGGGGGCGGTACGCCGTCCCTGATGGCTCCCGAGGCGGTGGCGCGGGTGCTGGAAACGGCCTGCGGCCTGTTTGCGCCCGTCGCCAAGATGGAAGTGTCGCTAGAGGCCAATCCGACCGATGCCGAGGCGGACCGCTATGCGGCTCTGGCCGATGCGGGGGTGACGCGCCTGTCGATGGGCATCCAGTCCTTTGACGATGCGGCGCTGAGGTTTCTGGGGCGCGACCACAGTGCGGGGTCTGCCCGCAGGGCGGCACAGAGCGCAGCGCGTATCTTCCCGCGTCTGTCGATCGATCTGATCTATGCCCGTCCCGACCAGTCGGTAGCCGACTGGAAGGCGGAACTGAACACCGCTTTTGATCTGGGTTTCGAGCACGTCTCGCCCTATCAACTGACGATTGAATCCACGACCGCGTTTGGCCGTGCCTTTGCGCGAGGGCAACTGGTGCCGCCGGACGAAGATCTGGCCATCGCCCTTTATGAAACCACGCAGGAGGTTCTGGAGGGGGCGGGCTTTGAGGCCTATGAGGTGTCAAACCATGCCCGCAGTGTAGCGGCCCGATCCAGCCACAACCTGCATGTCTGGCGTGGCGGCGACTATATTGGTGCCGGACCGGGGGCGCATGGCCGCCTGACCACGGTCGAGGGTCGTATGGCCACTGTCGCCCAGCGCCGTATCGCCGACTATATCGAAGGCTTGGCGCAAGGCCGTCCGTGGGCAGAGCATGTCGCCATGACGCCGCAGGATGCAGACGAAGAGCGCGTACTTCTGGGCTTGCGAACCGTCGAGGGCGTTGCGTTGTCCGTGCTGGAGCGGCTGGGATTGAGTGCGCTCAATGGGCCGCTGGCAGACATGCTGTCCGAAGGTTTCCTGCAACAGGATCACGGTCGTATCCGTGCCAGCCGTGAGGGCCGCCCCGTGCTGGACAGTATCCTCAAGCGGCTTTTGATTTAAGGCGCTTTTGGGGTCGTTTCGGGCAGGGTATCGTGTTCCAGCGGTCCGGCATGGGCCGGATCGGGGGCGGTTTCGCTGTGGCGGGTGTCCTGACGGCGTTTCAGCGTCCAGCTTTCACCATCCACAAACCCGAGGCCGTCCCATTGGACCACCGTGACGGTGATATGGGTCGCATCCCATTCGATACGGTTGAAACTGGGCGGATAGCTGTCGCGCTCGCGCATCGACAAGGTGCCACAGCCTATGGCGTAGCAGCGCCGCTCGCTCATATCGATGGGCAAGGCAAACGGCACATGCACATGGCCGGTGGTTATCAGGTCCACTCCCGCTTCGCCGAAAATACGGGCCGCGCGATCACCGCGTTTGACCTCGCCGGTCATGGGGGCGTCGATCATCTCTACCAGCGGGTGGTGGCAGGCCAGAATGCGCAAGGTATCGGGCGGGGTCTGGCGCAGGGCCTGTGCCGCGCGCGCGGTCTGGTCCAGATCGATCACGCCCTTTGACCAGTTCAAACGCGCCTGCCAGCCACGGGCGGTGGTGACGCCACGCACCATGAAATCGGCACCCTTCAGTTCATGGTCGTGGGCGGGGTGTCCGGTGGCGCTCTCGAACGCCTTCCATGGCCAGAATAACCGCGCCAGCACATCCCAATAGGGCACATCATGGTTGCCGACGGTGACGAAGACCGGATCGGGCAAGGCCTTGATCCATTCGGCGGCGGCTTCGAACTCGTGTTTCAGGCCGCTTTGGGTGATGTCGCCGGTGATAAGGTTCAGATCGGCCTTATAGGCATGGGCATAGGCCATGGCCTCGTCGACAGCGGCCTTGTGCTCGCACCCAAAATGGATGTCGGAGAACTGTAGAATAACGCCCATCAGTCGGCATCGCCCAAAGCATCGGCAGATAGGGCCAGTGAAGACAGGGCCAGTGCGGTAAAGGCGTGCGGGACAAAGCGCACCCTGGCCGACTTGCCGACCGGAACGGTTTCTCCGTCGATCACGGCGGGAATATGCGAGCGGCCCCACAGTTCGACATTGCGGGTCTTGCGCGTTTCTACGGCCTGATCGTTGCGCCAGTCGGTGAACAGGGCATTGGCCGCAAGTCTTAGGGCCTGTCCGGCATCGGCGGTTTTCATGGCGGCGGCTTCAAGCCCGGGCGTGCTTTCGTGAAAAGCTTTGGAAATCAGAGGCGTGATGAGAACCAGTGCCTCGGCCTTTTCGGCAGGCTTGCCATCAAGGCTGAAGCGGATACGCCCCGAAAAGGCACGGTTGAACGCCAGTCTGGCCTTGGAGAAGGCTTGCCCGATCTTGCCCGACCGGATCGCCTCGCGGGCGGGGGCCCACAGGGCTGGTGCGCCGAGTATGGCGGCACAGTAGAAATATTCGTCGCCGATGGCACCGCCCGCCACTTCGCGCGGTTCGCCCTCTTCGAGAACGCGGCGCAGGGCTTTTTGCCAGTCGCCGGTACCGTAAAGGGCTTTGGGCAGCATGTTCATGGTGCCACCGGGCAAGGTCGCCACCAGAATATTGTTCTGGCCTGCCAATGTGGCGATGGTGCGGGCTGTGCCGTCACCGGCCAGCACCAGCAGGGCATCGGGCCTGGCCCTGACGGCCTCGTCTATGGTCTGGTCAAAACTGTCGCCGTCCACCGTCCGGATGTCGGCATTGATATCGTATTCGTCCAGAATGGAGCGGGCCTGATCTGCGGCACCATTGCCGACGCCCCCCGACATCGGATTGATCAGCATAATAATATTGCCCAGCTTGACCTTGGGCGTAACGGGTTTGCTGTTTGGGGGCACCGAATCCATCGGGCTGGCAACAATATCGGTCATGGGCAGAAAATGTTCATCCTCTGTCTAGGTTCCGGCCTTTAGCGTCGCAGTTCCCTATAACACAGGGGAACCACAGCCCCTCAGGACCGTTGGTCTTGGCAAGAGGGCTGTATATCTAAGACATCTGGAGAGGACTCCCCCATGAACAAGGCATTTATCGCTCTGGCCGGTGCCGGTCTTTTGGTTTCGGCGTGTGCTTCCGACCCCTATTATGGCGGTGGCATCAACACCAACAGCCAGGCTGTCCGTCAGGGCGCAACCGGCGCAGCACTGGGTGCTGTCGCAGGTGCAATCATCGGCAATAATACCGGCAGCGGCAGCGCTGGCACGGGTGCCGCTATCGGTGCGGTTCTGGGTGGTGCAGCGGGCGCTATGCGCGGCTCGTCGCAAGACCGTAACAACCAACAGCGTTACCGCGACAATCAGGGCCGTTATTACTACTGCTACGATAACCGCCAAAGCGAATGCTATTGGGATAACGGCCAGCGCCGTAACTAATCTCCGAATAACATCGATACACATTGCCGGTTGACCGGCAGTGCAAAGGGTGGCCCCTTGAGGGCCGCCCTTTTTCTTTCAGGGGGCTGTGCGAGGAGGGCTGGAAATGGGTCATGCGTCTAAGGGCTTAACCGCTGTCGCATTGATGGGAGCGGGACTGTTGGCAGGCTGCGCAATGCAGGGGGATTATGCCACGCGCGATGCGCTGGTCGATCCGGTCAATTGCAGCAACCAGACCTTCGAAGTCTATTTCGATCAGGGTCAGGCGCGACTGACAAATGCGGCGCGTGAAGCCATCTCCATGACGGCTACCCGTCTGGCGGGATGCCATGTGGAAAGTGTGCGGGTGACCGGACTTGCCGATGCCACCGGCACGGCAACCGCTAACCAGAACCTGTCCGAACAACGCGCCCAGTCTGTACGCGAGGCCATGGCCGCGACGGGCTGGCCGGCACCTGCCATTGAAATGGCGGCCGTAGGTTCCGACGGTGCCCGCACAGGCTCGGTCAACGAGCCGCTGCGTCGTCGTACCGAAGTGGTTGTGGTGGCCTCGGCCCCGCGTCGCTAGGCGCTGTCGGGTCACAAGAGCCTGCGTCCTGCCGTCGCCCTACCGGTGCGGGCGGTAGACGCAGGCATCTTTAGGTTTAAACTCCCGGCACGTTTGACGAGAGTATGGCCTTGGTAAGATTTCTGTCCGTTCTGGTTCTGGTGCTGGCCCTGTTGTGGGGCGCACCTGTACGCGCACAGGCGGTTACAACCGCATTGGGGCCGCAGTCGACCGAGCGGATAGAGGCCGAACTGGTCCCGATGGGCCAGTGGGCCGTCCCCGGCTCGACCGCCATCATCGCCATTCGCCAAAAGATCCAGCCGGGCTGGCACACCTATTGGCGCAATCCGGGTGACAGCGGCGGTCCGACCGAGGCCCAATGGGTCTTGCCGCAGGGCTTTGTCGCGGGCGATATCGTCTGGCCCCTGCCGGAGCGCCAGCGTCTGCAGACCCTGATGAACTATGGCTATAGCGATGTGGTCTATCTGCCGGTGCCGGTAGAGGTTCCGGCGACGGCCAAGGCGGGCCAGACGGTACGGATCGCCGCCTCGGTCCTGTTCATGGTCTGCTCGGACGAGATGTGCGTGCCCGATGAGCTGGAACTGGCCGTGGACCTGCCCGTGGGCGAAGGTGCGCCCCCTCTCAATAAGGATCATGGCGCGGCGATCCAGCGGGTGCTGGAAAACGCACCGCGTCCTGCCGATATCACGGCGCACGCCAGTCTGAAGGACGGTGTGCTGACGCTGGGCGCAACGGGCGGTCCTCTGGCGGGTACGCAGCCCAAATGGGCGTACTTCTTCCCTTTTGAAGGCGGCATGATCGACCATGCGGCCCTGCAACAGGCGCAGCGCGGTGAGGCCGGATTGAGCCTGACCATGGTGGCGGGACGTGGCCTGAAGGCCAAGGGGCTGGACCAGGGAATAGAAGGCGTTCTGGCGACCGATCTGGGCGCATGGGAGGTTCGCGCCAGCGAAGGCGCGATACCGGCGGGCACCAGCGGACAGGCGGTGCTGGGAACCGGCGAGGGCGCAAAGACAACGGGCGGCTCCACATCGACAGGGTTCCTGAAGGCCGTGCTGTTTGCACTTGTCGGTGGGTTGATCCTGAACCTGATGCCGTGCGTGTTTCCGGTTCTGGCTATGAAGGCCGCGGCACTGGGGCGTGCGGCTCATGACCCGCGCGAGGCCCGCAAGGATGGTCTCGGTTTTCTGGCCGGTGTGCTGGTGACCTTTGTGGCGCTGGCGGGTTTGCTCTTGGCATTGCGGGCCGGTGGTCAGGCCATTGGCTGGGGCTTCCAGTTGCAGTCACCGGCAGTAACGGCAGCTCTGGCCCTGCTGATGCTGGCCGTGGGGCTGAATATGTCGGGCCTGTTCCATATTGGGGGGCGTCTGCAAGGCATCGGCAGCGGGCTGGCGCAGGGCAAGAGCGGCGTTGTCGGGGCCTTCTTTACTGGCGTTCTGGCAGTGGTGGTCGCGGCGCCGTGTACCGCACCGTTTATGGCGCTGGCTCTGGGGGCGGCGCTGGTTATGCCGTGGCCGATGGCGCTGGCTGTATTTGTCATGCTGGGTCTGGGTCTGGCTCTGCCCTATGTGCTGGTCAGCTTCTCGCCGCGCATCCTGTCGCGCCTGCCTAGGCCCGGGGCGTGGATGGAGACGTTCCGCAACCTGCTGGCCTTCCCGATGTATGGCGCGGCCCTGTGGCTGGCATGGGTGTTTGCCCGCCAGACCGGTGATGCGCTGGGTCTGCTGTTTGTGGCGGGCCTGCTGCTGGCGTTCACCCTGTGGCTGTGTGGCCGTTACCAGTCGGGCGGGCGTCGTTTGATACTGGCCGTGGCCATAGTAGCGGCGGTGGTGACAGGGCCTGCCATTGTCTTTGCCATGAAGGCTCCGCCGGTCCTGACGGCCATGGCCAATACGGACGGCAAGTCACTGGCCTCACAGCCGTGGTCCGGCGAAGCGGTCGAGACGGCCTTGGCGCAGGGACGTCCGGTGCTGGTGAACTTTACCGCCGACTGGTGCGTGACCTGCAAGATCAACGAGCGGGCCGCCTTGGCCTCGTCGGGGACAGCCAAGGCGCTGGTAGATACGAATGCCGTCTATATGGTGGGCGACTGGACCAATCGTGATGACGCTATCGCACGCGAACTGGAGCGCCATGGTCGCTCGGGTGTGCCGCTTTATCTGCTCTATACGCCAGGCAAGGCCGAGCCGCGTATCCTGCCGCAGCTACTGACCGAGGGACTTGTCGTAAAAGCCTTGTCGGAGACGACAAAACAGGACTGAGAGGGAGGAAGGCGATGATGCGTAAACTGGTAATGGCTTCGGCCATGGTGTTGGCGCTGGCGGCTTGCCAGCAGGCCGAAAAACCCGCGGCTCCGGCCGAACCGGTGGCGGCTGCAACCGAGATGGTCGTGGCCGGTCCGGGAGATATGGCCGCTGACTTCACACTGGTGGATGCGGAGGGCGTGTCTCGCAAGCTGTCCGATTATCGCGGCAAGACGGTGGTTCTGGAATGGACCAACGAGGGCTGCCCGTATGTGAAGAAGCACTATACGGGTGCCATGCAGGCACTCCAGCGTGAGGCGACGGCGGATGGTGTGGTGTGGCTGACCATCATCTCGTCGGCTCCGACCACACAGGGCTATGTCGAGGGTGACGAGGCCAAGGCGTGGAAGGCTAAGCATAATGCCGCCTTTACCCACCTGTTGCTCGATCCCACAGGCGAGGTCGGCAAGTTGTATGATGCCAAGACCACGCCGGACATGCGCATCATCGACGCGGATGGCCGCCTGATCTTTGTCGGCGGTATCGACGACAAGCCGACCAGCAAGGTCGAGGACCTGCAAGGGGCGACCAACTATGTGAAGGCCGCCCTTGCCGATCACAAGGCGGGACGTCCGGTCGCGACGACCTTTGCCCAGCCCTATGGTTGCGCCATCAAATATCCCGAGACGCTCAAGGCCGAAGCCTGAATCCTGTCAGGCCTCGGCGTTTGGCCTTAGTGGGCCAGCGCCGGGGCCAGAATGACCTCGGCATTGTCGTTGAGAAGATAGGACAGCTCTTCCAGAGCCATCTTGCGCGAGGCACCGGGGGCGGCCTCTTCCAGTTGTGCCAGCTTCTGGGGCATGTCCTCGGCAATGCCGCGCATGATGCAGGTCAGGTCGCTGTCTGTGCCGCGCTGTTTCAGCTCCAGATGCCCGTTCATATCAGCCGCAGCCAGTGCTGCGATCTGGGTTTTGAAGGTCTGGAAGGCGGGCATGTGCACGAAATGCGCATCGCCCAGAATGTCGGGCACAATCCAGCCGTCGGTCACGGCTTTCAGCCTTTGGGCTTCCTGTACCAGAGCGGCAAAGGCCGGTTCCGAGGCCAAAGCGGAAGCGCCTGTCGCGGCTGAAGCCTCGGCAGGCGCTTGAACGGCGGGGGATTCCGGCAGAGCGCTTGCGACCGGATCAGACGCGAAAAACAGGGCAGCGGCGACGGCAAGGTTGCAGGACATTTGAAATTTCGATCCAAACTTCGAGAGAATACGATAGAAGCGTCTGCAAGCTTCGGGCCGCCAATAGTGTCCGTTTTGAATATTGCCTGTATTAATGAGGATTGGCACCTTTGGTTGAAGCTGGAACGAGCCTTGTGGCAGATAACGCATGGGCGCAGTTACGGGCCGTTGCCGAGCGCGACAAGGATGCACGGATCGCCGAGCAGTTCACACTTGACCCGAACCGTTTAGAGCGCCTGAGCCTTACGGCAGCAGGCTTATATATTGATCTGTCTAAACAAAGCTGGACACAGCAAGGCTTGGATGCGGCGCTGGATCTGGCGCGGGCGCGCAAGGTGGAAGCCTGCCGCGAGGCTTTGTTTGCCGGTTTGCCCGTCAATACAACCGAGGGGCGGGCCGTTCTTCATCCGGCGCTTCGGGCCTCCCCGCACAAAGTTTTTAGCGCCCTTGGCGAGCCGATTTCCGAAGGGGTTATGGCCCAGCGCGAGGCGCTGAAAGCGTTTGCGACGGGGGTGCGTAATGGCACAATCACCGGCGCAACGGGCAAGTCGTTCAATGCGGTGGTTCATATTGGCATTGGCGGATCGGACCTTGGCCCGCGTGTGGTCTGGGAGGGCCTGAGACCACGCCAACCCGATTTTCTGGTGCGCTTTGTCGCCAATATTGATCCGGCCGACCGCCTGGAAGCTTTGGCGGGGCTGGACCCCGAGACCACGCTGGTCATCATTGTCTCAAAGACTTTTACCACGCTGGAAACCTTGGCCAATGCCAAGGCGGTTCGCGACTGGCTGGAGAGCAGGTTGCCCACGGGGGCCGATATTGCCCGCCAGATTGTCGGCGTAACGGCACGCCCGCAAAAGGCGCAAGACTTCGGGTGCAGCCGGACCTTTTCGTTCTGTGACTGGGTCGGCGGGCGCTTCTCGCTGTGGTCGCCGGTCAGCCTGTCCTGTGCCATCGGTCTGGGCTGGGAGGTGTTCGAACAGTTGCTGGCGGGCGCCGAGGCCATGGACGAGCATTTCGTCGCGGCCCCGCTCGAGAAGAATGCGCCGGTGCTGATGGCGCTGGCCCAGATTTATAATGTTGACGGGCTGGGCCGGACGGCACGCTCGGTCGCGCCCTATGCCTATGTGCTGCGACGCTTTCCGGCTTACTTGCAGCAGCTGGAAATGGAGTCCAACGGCAAGCGCGTGACCCGCAACGGCGAGCCGATCGAACGCATGACCTGTCCGGTGATTTTCGGCGAGGTCGGCTCTAACGGCCAGCATGCCTTCTTCCAGCAACTGCATCAGGGACCACAGGTGGTCCCGACCGAGTTCATCATCGTGCGCCAGACCCATGATGACGGGGCCGAGCAGCAGCTATGGGCCAATGCGCTCGCCCAGTCGCGGGCCTTGATGATGGGACAGTCCGAAGAGGCGGCCCGCGCCGAGATGCTGGCGGCGGGCTATAGCGAGGCGGATGCCAAACGCCTGGCCCCGCACAAGACCTTCCCCGGCAACCGCCCTTCGACAGCGATTGTTCTGGACCGGGTGACCCCGCACACGCTGGGGGCGCTGATTGCGCTTTTCGAGCACAAAACCTTTGTCGAGGGCGTGCTGTGGGACATTAACAGCTTTGACCAGTGGGGCGTTGAACTGGGCAAGTCGGTGGCCCGTTCGGTCATGTCGGCAGCGTCAGGCACCAAGGAAGCTCTGGATCCTTCGACCGAGGCCCTGCTGGACCATCTGGCCAGATAAGAAGAGCCGATAAACAGGTATAAATAAAAGGCCCGACCTTGCGGTCGGGCCTTTCAGGGAACATCGCTGGCCTTGGCGGGGACCGGTTACCAGCGACGGTCGTAGCGGTAATCGCGGTCACGACGGTCGTAACGGCCATTATAGTGGCCACGGTCGCGACGGTCATAGCGATCGCCATAGCGGTAATCGCGGCTGTTGATGCCGTGCTCGCGTTCCCAGTGACCCTGGTTACGATAGCAGCGGCCGCCGCGGTAATAGTTGCAGTCGCGGTCATTGTCGGACGAGGCGACACCGACAGCGGCACCGGCAAGGGCACCACCGGCGACATAGCGGCCATCGCCATTACCGATGATGGCACCGGCCAGACCGCCGACCACGGCACCGATCACCGCATCCTTGCCCGAGTCATTGCGGTCACGATCGTGATAGCGCTGGGCAGAGGCGGGCGAGGCCATGAGGGTCAGGGCAAGAGCCGGGGCGATTGCGGCGACGCCGATTTTGGAAAGGGTCTTCATGTGCGGGCTCCTCTCAGGGCCGGTGTTTGAACTCTGATGATGGTTATATCTGACGCTATCTGAACAAGCCCAGCGGCCCTTGTTCATATTCGCTTCATGTTGCGGCCCGTGTTTTCGGGCTTCTGGTGCGAAGGGCGTTACGTAAAATTCGCGGTACCGCCCTTGACCCTTCACGGGGGGCTGCCTAACTGCCCTGCATTGGCACTCGAGGGGGCAGATTGCTAAGCCTGCTGCCTCAAGGGCTCACACGATAATCTATACCGGAGATCATCAGATGGCGTTTCGTCCTCTCGGCGACCGCGTGCTGGTTAAGCGCGTTGAAGAAGCTACCACCACCAAGGGCGGGATCATCATCCCCGACACGGCTAAAGAAAAGCCGCAAGAAGGCGAAGTGATCGCTGTTGGTTCGGGCGTTCGTGACGAAGACGGCAAGTTTGTCGCTCTGGACGTCAAGGTCGGCGACCGCATCCTGTTCGGCAAATGGTCGGGCACTGAAATCAAGATCGAAGGCGAAGACCTGATGATCATGAAGGAATCCGACATTCTGGGCGTGCTCTCCTAAAGCGAAATCGGGCCGGGTCGCGTAGCGATCGGTCTTAGATATTCGCGAGGTGAATGACACCCGCTGTCTCTGAATTCCTGAATAACAACATTTAGATAGGAGCAGCCCGCATGGCCGCTAAAATCGTAAAGTTCAACACCGATGCCCGCGACAAGATGCTGCGCGGCGTCAACATCCTGGCTGATGCTGTCAAGGTGACCCTGGGTCCGAAGGGCCGCAACGTGGTCATCCAGAAGTCGTTCGGCGCTCCGCGCTCGACCAAGGACGGCGTATCGGTTGCCAAAGAGATCGAGCTGGAAGACGCCTTCGAGAACATGGGCGCCCAGATGATCCGCGAAGTCGCTTCGAAAGCGAACGACAAGGCGGGTGACGGCACCACGACGGCAACCGTTCTGGCTCAAGCCATCGTGCAAGAAGGCCTCAAGGCCGTTGCTGCCGGCATGAACCCGATGGACCTGAAGCGCGGCATCGACAAGGCTGTCGACGCGGTTCTGGACGAAGTGAAGACCATCTCGAAGCCGGTTTCCAACAACTCGGAAATCGCTCAGGTCGGCACCATCTCGGCCAATGGCGACGAAGAAATCGGCGGCCTGATCGCGCAAGCCATGGCCAAGGTTGGCAATGAAGGCGTCATCACCGTGGAAGAAGCCAAGACGGCTGAAACCACTGTCGACATCGTCGAAGGCATGCAGTTCGACCGCGGCTACCTGTCGCCGTACTTCATCACCAACCCGGACAAGATGGAAGCTGTTCTCGAAGAGCCGCTGATCCTGCTCCACGAGAAGAAGCTGACCTCGCTGCAACCGATGCTGCCGATCCTGGAAGCTGTCGTGCAGTCGGGCCGTCCGCTGCTGATCATCGCTGAAGACATCGAAGGCGAGGCTCTGGCGACCCTGGTGGTCAACAAGCTGCGTGGCGGCCTGCGCGTCGCTGCCGTCAAGGCTCCGGGCTTCGGCGACCGCCGCAAGGCCATGCTGGAAGACATCGCCATCCTGACGGGCGGCGAAGTCATTTCGGAAGACCTCGGCATCAAGCTGGAAACGGTGACCCTCGACATGCTTGGCAAGGCCAAGAAGATCGTCATCACCAAGGAAGACACCACCGTCGTTGAAGGCGTTGGCGAGAAGGACAAGATCGAAGCCCGTGTCGGCCAGATCAAGCGCCAGATCGAAGAGACTTCCTCGGACTACGACAAAGAGAAGCTGCAAGAGCGTCTGGCCAAGCTGGCTGGCGGCGTAGCTGTCCTACGCGTCGGCGGCGAGACCGAAGTCGAAGTGAAAGAAAAGAAAGACCGCGTTGACGACGCCCTGAACGCAACCCGCGCTGCTGCTGACGAAGGTATCGTCCCGGGCGGTGGTGTGGCCCTGCTGAAGGCCTCGAAGGTTCTGGCTAACGTGGAAGGCATCAATGCCGACCAGAAGGCTGGCATCAATATCGTCCGTCGTGCCCTGCAAGCTCCGATCCGTCAGATCTCGGAAAACTCGGGCGTCGAAGGTTCGATCGTCGTTGGCAAGGTTCTGGATTCGACCGACGTCAACTTCGGCTTCAACGCGCAAACCGAAGAGTATGGCGACCTCGTCCAAATGGGCGTGATCGATCCGGCCAAGGTTGTGCTTTCGGCTCTGAAGTCGGCGGCCTCGGTTGCCGGTATCATGATCACCACCGAAGCGGCTATTGCCGATGCACCGAAGAAGGCCTCGGCTGGCGGCGCACCGGACATGGGCGGCATGGGCGGTATGGGCGGCATGGACTTCTAAGGAAGTTCATCAGCTCCAAGCTGATCTATCTGAAGGGCGGGATCGAAAGGTCCCGCCCTTTCTTTTTGGCCTATCCTAGAGAGCCAACCACGCGACCGCTCTGGCGGCAGGCTTCGATATTGGATGGATCGCTGCGGGCCATATCCAGCATCCAGTCGCGGAAACGCACGATCTTGGGCACGCTGCGGCGCTCCTTGGGGTAGCAGAGCCAATAGCCCCCCCCCAGCGCGACATTTTTGTCAAACAAACGCACCAGCTGGCCGTTCCTGATCTCGCGGTCATAGAAGACCGGATTGCCAAGGGCGATCCCCTGCCCGGCAATGGCGCTGGCCACCTCCATGGCCTGGTTTTCGCTGACGACGCGTGGTGGCGGGGGGCTGCTATCGTCAGGCAGGCCGACATGGGCAAACCATGCCGTCCATTCTTGTGGCAGGCCCACCAGAGGGGTCGATTTCAGATCGGCAGGGGTGCGGATATTCAGCTGGGCCTGAAGTTCGGGGCTGCATAGCGGGGTGAACAGGGCGGGGATCAAAAACCGGCTTTCCAGACCCGCCCACTGGCCGGATCCAAAGCGCAGACCGACATCCATGCCGTGGCCCGAAAAATCGGATAGGGCATTATCGACATCAACCTTTACCGCCAGGTCGGGATTGGCCAGCTGGAACATTCCCAACCGTGTCGCCAGCCACTGGGTGGCCATGGTCTGCAAGGTGGTAATGCCCAGAACGGTTTGATCCTGTTGCATCACATCGCTGACGGCACGGCGCAGCAGGTTCAGCGCCTCGCTGGCCGCCGAGGCCAGTCTTTGACCCTCTGCGGTCAGAGAGACCTGTCGCGTTTCGCGCACAAACAAGGTCACGCCCAGCCGCTGTTCAAGATCGCGGATGCGCCAGCTGACGGCGGCCTGCGTCATGCCCAGAGACTGTGCCGCACGGGTAAAACTGTTCAGGCGGGCCGTGGCCTCGAACACCCGGATGGCATCCAGAGGAATACGGGACAGATTGTCATCCATAAATACACCTTATGAATACTCACAGAGTCTCGTTTGCTCTCAAACGGCGTGTTTGCCAATAGATTGGTATCTGAAAGGAGATCGAACCATGGAAGAAGCACACCGTACACATAAGGAACCCGCATGGGGCTGGATCTCGGTCCTGCTCGCCAGCAAGGCCCGACCCGCTGTCGCTACCGGTAAATCCGCTACGGGCGCGACACGACGCCGCGTCTTTACAAGGTCTTAGGCGCAGGCTTGCCCTCTCTCACCGCAGCACCCCATAAGGGCAGATTGCAAATGAGGGGCGTGGGCCAGTGCATCATACTATTCAAAAATATTCCTTAGCGGTCGCGGCCGTTCTGGTCGCGACAGGCCTGACTGTTGCCTTGCCAGCTGAAGCCCAATCGCGCCGTGCGCCCGCCGCCAGTACGGCCGTAGCGACACCGTCAGGCGCGCAGGCCCGCTATAGCGTCGTGCGCGATGTAAACTTCGCCCAGACGATGCCGAGCGCTTCGGGCACGCTGGTCCTGTTCGTGACGGGTGAAGGTGATCTGGCCGCGCGCGGTCTGGATGCGGCGACTGTCGATGCCATCAAGACCGGCCTGACCGGTGCCCGCTTCACCTATGGTGCCCGCAAAAACATCAGCCTGTACGGCGTGGCCGGTTGGGACCGTGTCTATGTGCAGGGCGTAAGCTCGACAGCGACCGGTGCAGACCTGCAAACCGCAGGCACCATGGTCGGTCGCGCCCTGATGGCCGATCCGGCGACCCTGACGCTGGCGGCCAAGGGTCTGGACAATGACGCGGTGTCGGAAATCGTCACCGGTCTGGGTCTGGGCCAGTATCGCGTTGATTTCTACAACACCACGGCGTCGCGGCCCGAGACAGGTGCCGTGACGGTTGTAACCGACAGCACCGATGCGCAAGGCCATTATCGCGGTCGCGGTGCCCATATCGTTTCGGCGATGGAATGGACCCGCAACATCTCCAACGAACCGGCCAATGTCGTCTATCCGGACGTGTTTGCCGCCCGCACCCGCGAAGCCTTTGCCGGTGTGCCGAACGTCACCGTCGAGGTGCTGGACGGTGCCGCTATGGAACGTCTGGGTATGGGGGCCATTCTGGGCGTTGGTCGCGGTTCGGTGCGCCCGCCCGCTATCGTGGCTGTGCGTTATCGCGGCGTGGCTTCGGATGCGCCGGTGGCTCTGGTCGGCAAGGGTATTACGTTTGACTCCGGCGGTATCTCCATCAAGCCCAGCGCCAATATGGGCAATATGAAGATGGACATGTCGGGCGCGGCGGGCGTTGTCGGGGCCGTTCTGGCACTGGCCAAGTCCGGCGCACCGGTGGACGTGGTGGCCGTCGCTGCCGTGGCCGAGAACATGCCGGACGGCAATGCGATCCGCCCCGGTGACGTGCTGACCGCCATGACTGGCAAGACCATCGAGATCGGTTCGACCGATGCCGAAGGGCGTCTGGTTCTGGCCGATGCGATTGCATGGGCCGACACCACCTATAACCCGTCGGCCATTATCGATGTGGCGACCTTGACGGGCTCGGTCGGCGGGGCGCTGGGTCCGGACTATGCCGGTCTGTTCAGCCGTCACGATGCATTGGCCGATCAGGTTACCGCAGCGGGCAAGGCCTCTGGCGAAACCGTCTGGCAATTGCCGATGAACCCTGCCTATGGCAGCCGCATCTCGTCGCCGATCGCTGACTATCGCAATGGTGGCGAGCCGGGACCGGGCGCTGGCCTGGGGGCCGAGTTCATTGGCGAGTTCGTGCGTCCCGAAACCCCGTGGGCCCATATCGACATGGCCAATATGGCCTATGGCGGCGGCAATGATGTGAAACCGGCAGGCTCTGCAGGCTGGTCGGTGCGTCTGCTGGAGCGTTTTGTGCGCGACTTCCAGCCGGTGACCAAGGAAAAAGGTCAAGGCGGCTACTAAGCGCCTAAGGAACGGAAATAAATGAAGGCCTCCGGTTTTTGCCGGAGGCCTTTTTCAGATGTCCACGGCCGTTACGGCCACGGTCTGACCGGCAACCTCGGCCTCGTCATCGACCCGCTTGCCCATCAGGGCACGGGCAAGTGGTGAGACATGGCTGATAGAGCCCTTGGCCGGATCGGCTTCGTCCTCGCCGACAATCGCCCATGTCTGGGTGCGGCCATCCCCGCGCTCGATGGTGAAGGTGCCGCCAAAACGCACACGGCCATCGGCCTCTACCTCCACCAGTTGCGCTGTGGCACGACGCGCGATCCAGTAGCGCAGATCGCGCGTGGCGCGGGCCATGGCGGTGCGGTCGCTCTCGATAGAGCCGGAGGTCTGGGCGGCATTATAGGCCGCACGCGCCGAGGCCAGCTCGGCTTCGATCTGTTCCAGACCTTGTTTCGTCACCCAGTTCGGGTGCGTCGAGACAGGGCGGTCCACCAGATCTGCGGCGGTCGCCTCGAGGTCTTCTTCACGGGTAAAAGCTACGCTCATAAGTCCAACATAGGCGGTTTGGCCGTGTTCCGGTAGGAAGGCCGTATGAATACGCCTGCTGCCCCCCTACCCCGTGTTTTAATTATCGGCGCCGGTCCTGCCGGACTGATGGCCGCCGAGCGGCTTGCAATGGCTGGGCACAGGGTCGAGGTGTTCGAGAAAATGCCGTCTGTGGCACGCAAATTCCTGATGGCCGGTCGTGGCGGGCTGAACCTGACCCATTCGGAGCCGCGCCCCGCTTTTGATGAGCGCTATGGCGCGGCCAAGGATGTGGTCGCCGCATGGCTGGACGGGTTCGATGCGGAGGCGCTTAAGGGCTGGGCCGATGGACTGGGGGCGCAAACCTTTACCGGATCGTCGGGACGGGTCTTTCCCGAGGTGATGAAGGCCTCGCCCCTGTTGCGGGCCTGGCTGGTACGGTTGGAAGACTTGGGTGTCGTCATCCATACCCGTCACAACTGGACAGGGCGCGAGGGCGAGAACTGGCTGTTTGAGACGCCGCAGGGGCAAAAAAGCTTTCAGGCGGATGCGGTCATTCTGGCGCTGGGCGGTGGCTCCTATGCCCGACTGGGATCGGATGGCGGCTGGGCGCGCTGGATGGAAGACAATGCCATTGCCGTTCGCCCGCTACAGGCGGCCAATGCGGGTTTCGGGGTGGCGTGGTCGAATGTGCTGCGCGAGCGTTTTGCCGGTCATCCGCTGAAAAATATCGCTCTCTCGCACAAGGGCCACAACGTGCGTGGCGAGGCTATGATCGCCGCCTATGGTCTGGAGGGCGGTGCCATCTATGCCCTGTCGTCAGGTCTTCGCGAGGCAATCCATACGGATGGCTATGCCGATATTGTTATCGACCTGCGCCCCGATATGACGCTGGCCGATCTGGAGCGCCGACTGTCCAAGCCGCGCGGCAAGAACAGCCTTGGCAACCATCTGCGCAAGGCCCTGCATCTGGACGGGGCGTCGGCGGCATTGCTGCGCGAGGCGGGCCCCCTGCCAGACAGCCCGCAGGCTCTGGCGGCCCGCATCAAGGCGGTGCCCGTGCGCCTAGGCAGCGTGCAGGATCTGGACAAGGCCATATCCAGCGCGGGCGGTATCGGTCTGGACCAGATCAATGATGATCTGATGCTAAAGGCGCTGCCGGGTGTGTTTGTCTGCGGCGAGATGCTGGACTGGGAAGCACCGACGGGCGGCTATCTGCTTCAGGCCTGTTTTGCGTCGGGCGTGCGCGCGGCCGAAGGTGTGAAGGATTATTTGCAGGTCTAAGGCTCGACAGGGCCGTCAAAAAGCGCACACCTTTGGAACAGGGTTCCAAGGGAGATGATAATGTTGCGTTCGGTTTTGTTCGGTGCCGGTCAGATGGCTTTGCTGGCGGCCTTGATGGCGGCGAACCCCGCAGTGGCCCAGACGATTGATCCGGAGCGCCTGAACATGCTGACGCGCGAACTGGCGTCTGACCATTTCGAGGGGCGCGGGCCGGTGACGGTCGGCGAGGATCGCACCATTGAATGGCTGGTCCAGCAGTTCTCGTCACTGGGGCTGGAACCGGGCGGCAAGGATGGCAGCTGGGTGCAGGTGGCCGAGGTCAGCCGCACCATGCAGGATGGCCCCGCCACCCTCAGCGCTCGTCATGGCGACCACACCGTGACCTTTAACCGCGCCAGCGACATCATTGTCGCCTCGGACCGTCCGGTGGACCGTATCAGTCTGCAAGACGTGCCGGTGGTGTTTGCCGGTTATGGTGTTTCGGCCCCCGAGCGCGGCTGGGACGATTTCAAGGATGTGGATGTGGCGGGCAAGATCATCCTTGTCATCGTCAACGATCCCGATTTCGGCGCGCCCGAAGGCCATCCGGTGGCTAACCGTTTCGATGGTCGCGCCATGACCTTCTATGGCCGCTGGCCCTACAAGTTCCAGGAAGCGGCGGCACAGGGTGCGGCCGGTGTTCTGGTCATCCACGATACGGCGGGCGCGGGTTATCCGTGGTCCACGCTGGAAGCGTCTTCGACCGCCCCCGACTTCGATATTGTCCGCGCCGATCCGATGAAGGAGCGTGTGGCGGCGCAAGGCTGGATTTCCAGCGATGCGGCACAAAAGCTTATCGCGCTGGGCGGGCATGATCTGGCGGCGCTGCGCGAGGCGGCCCGCAGCGAGGACTTCCGCCCTGTCGAACTGTCGGGCGTCGGTATGACCATTGATTTTGGCCAGAAGCACGACCGCGTTCAAACCCGCAATGTGCTGGCCCGCGTGGCCGGATCGGAGCGCCCCGACGAGGTGGTGATGTATGGTGCCCACTGGGACGCCTATGGCCGCGCCACCCCCAAGAATGGCGACGACATCTATAATGGTGCGGTCGACAATGCGACGGGTGTTGCCGGTATTCTGGAGGTCGCGCGTCTGTTTGCCGAAGGGCCCAAGCCGCGCCGTTCGGTCGGATTTGTAGCCTGGGCGGCCGAGGAAAACGGCCTGTTGGGGGCGGAATACTATGCTGCCAATCCCGTCTGGCCGCTGGAAAAGACCGTGGCCAATATCAATCTCGACAGCCTGTTGCCGGGAGCGGAAATCGATCCGACCGTGGTGGTGATCGGTCCGGACAAGTCCGATCTGGATGGCCGTCTCAAGATCAAGGTCGAGCGTGACGGACGCCGTCTGATCCCTGATCCTGCGCCGCAAGCGGGGGCCTTCTATCGCTCCGACCACTTCCCTCTGGCGCGCTCGGGTGTCCCTGCCCTGTTCGCGGCAGCGGGCTTTACCGGACATAATGCGGCCAGCCGCGATTATGTCGCCAACCGCTATCACCAGCCGACCGACGAATGGACACCGGACTGGACGATGGAGGGGGCCGCCGCCGATCTGCAGCTTCTGTTCGAGGTCGGGCGTGATCTGGCCAATGGCTCGGACTGGCCGCAATGGGCACAAGGGGCCGAGTTCGAGGCGGTACGCAAACAAAGCGATGGGCAGCGCAAGCCTTAAGCAGTGACGCGAACGGGTCGTGACCTTGGACGCCTCTCGGGGTAAGTCTGGGGTCATGACCCAGTCTGTCGAAATCCACGGCCTTTGCCCCGCCCCGTTCAGCGCAGTGAAGGATGCCTTTGCTGCCAATTTCACCGATGCGCCCGAAGGCCTCAACGAGGTCGGAGCGCGCTTCTCGATCACGATCGAGGGCGAGACGGTGATCGACCTGTGGGGCGGCTCTGCCGATGTGTCGGGCCACAAGCCCTTTACCCAGACGACGCTGGTGCCGGTGTTTTCCAGCGGCAAGGCGGTCATGGCGCTGCTGATCGCCACCTGTGTGGAACGTGGTCTGTTGTCCTATGAGGAAAAGGTCGCGACCTATTGGCCGGACTTTGCCCAGAACGGCAAAGGCGATCTGACGGTCGGCCAGTTGATGAGCCATCAGGCCGGCCTGCCGGGCTTTGACGAGCCGGTTGATCCGGCGATCTGGTATGATCCGCCGGCGGTTCTGGCGCGTCTGGCGGCGCAAAAACCGATGTGGGAGCCGGGCACGGCTTCGGGCTATCATCCTATTTCCATCGGCCTGATGGCGGGCGAACTGTTCCGTCTTGTCGATGGTCGCAGCATGGGCGCGGCCCTGCGCGAAGAATTCTGCGAGCCGTTCGGCCTTGATCTTTGGATTGGCACCCCTGCCAGCGAGCATGACCGCGCCGCCGAAATGAAACGCCCCAGCAGCCTGCCCAATCTGGGCAAGTTGGACGAACTGAAGATGGCGGCCTTTGTGAACAAGGGCGCGGCCCCCGGTGGACGTGGCTCGGCCGAATGGCGCGAGGCGGAAATCCCGTCGGCCAATATGCATGCGGCCGGTGTCGATCTGGCGCGCATCTTGTCGGTTATCGCCAATGGGGGCCATTTTAACGGTCAGAAAATCCTGTCGGCTGACACCCTGTCCCAATTGTCGCGCGAGCGTATTTCGGGACCGGACAAGATCCTGCCCTTCACCCTGTCATGGGCGGCAGGTCTGATGCGCAACGAAGGCTTGAATATTTTCGGCACCAATCCCGACGCGCTTGGCCATTGCGGCTGGGGCGGTTCGCTGGTCTGGGCCGATGCCAAGGCGCGTGTGTCGGGGGCCTATGTGATGAACCGCCAGTCGCCGCATCTGTTGGGCGACCCGCGCGCCGTAGCATTGGTCAACGCGGTTTACGCCGCGCTCTAGGCCTTGGGTACCGTATAGGCCGACGGCGGCAAGGCGATCTGGTCATGCAGAATCTGCCAGCCGTCGGTCGAACGGCGCAACAGGCGTGTGAACAGGGCGCGATGGTGCTGGCCATTGATGCTGACGATCATGCGACCCGAGGCAATGGCCGTATAATCGTCCAGTTGCAGCGTCTCGAACCACTCATAGTTCATGGTGCCCAGACCGCCGGGCATGGCCTGGCGGGTGGTCAGCCAGTGGCGCACCGGATCGGGGCCTTTGAGCGGCTCGTCACCCAGCATGACCAGCAGGGGCTGGTCCACGGTGTAAAAGCCCATAATGGTGTCGACATCGCCGCCCGACCATGCCGCGGCGGCGGCATCCAGCGTGTCGCTGATCTGGTCAAAGATCACCGCTGTTGAAGGCGTGGGGTTCAAGCTGACCTGCTCGCGTGCCTCCAGTTGCGGGGCATCGCGTGCGGTACGGATGATTTCGTCCTGTGCCGTGGCACAGGAGGGAAGCCCCGTCAGGATAATCAGAGACAGAGTGGCGGTGGCGAGGGGGCGCAAAATCTTCATTACTCCCATCATGGCCGACCTGTGGCCCGCACTCAATCGTTCTGCCGCACTTAGTCCGGCCGGTTGTCTGGATTACGCTCTTGCGGGGTTGTGACGAGGCCCGGTTCGAACTCGGTGATGGCGGCAGCCTTCTTGCGGGCATTGTGAACAGCGCCTGCGGTAAAGATGGCCACAGCCGCCCAGATAAAGCCGAAGGAAATGCCGCGCAGCAGGCCAAGGGACTCGCCTTGCAACATGCCGATCACAAACACCATGGTCGGCGCGATATATTGCAGGAAGCCCATGGTCGACAGCGGCATACGACGTGCGGCCCACGAGAACAGCATCAGCGGAATGACCGTCAGCGGACCGGAGAACAACAGCCACAGGCTGATCGGCCACGCTGTGCCAAAATGCCCCTGTCCCGACAATTGCAGCCAGATCACCCATGCGAGAGCCGGAACCGACAGGATCAGGCATTCGATAAACAGGCCGGTCTGGGCATCGGCAGACACACGTTTGCGGATGATCCCGTATAACGAGAAGCTGCATGCCAGTATCAGCGAAATCCACGGCGCGTGGCCCAGCGCGATGGTCTGGATCACCACACCTATGACGGCCAGACCGATGGCGACAAAGCCGATACGGGTGATCTTCTCGCGGAACAGCCATGCGCCCGCGGCCATGTTGAGCAGCGGGTTTAGATAATAGCCCAGCGCGGCATCCAGCGTGCGGCCATTATTGACCGCCAGAATATAGGTCACCCAGTTGGTGGCGATGACCAGCGAGGACAACAGCAAAAAACCAAAGGTGCGCGGGTCCCTGAGGACCGTCATGATCTGGCTGGACTGGCGCGCCAGAATGACCAGACCGGCGGCCCAAACCACGCCCCACATCGAACGGTGGGCCAGAATTTCCCACGGGTCGGCCCCGTGGGCCCCCATCTGCTGGAAGGCCAGCGGGATAACGCCCCAGATCAGATAGCAGATGATGCCGGCGGTCAGGGCCTGACGGGATTCAGGATGGGCGGAGTAGGACGCGTTCACAGTTCACCTATGGGCGTAGGCCACAAGGAGGTTGCAGGAAAAACGCCCCGAAGGCGGGCTTCGGGGCGTAATGTTTTTAGACGATAATGGTCCGCACACCGGACTTCGGTGTGATGGTTCCGGTCTCGTCCAGCAGCTGGGCGATTTGCACCGCGTTCAGTGCCGCGCCCTTGCGCAGGTTGTCCGAGACAACCCAGAAGGACAGGCCGTTCTCGACCGTCGGGTCCTTGCGGATGCGCGAGACGAATACGGCATGCTCACCGGCAGCATCGACGGGGGTGATGTAACCGTCGTGTTCCATTTTATCGATGACCAGAACGCCGGGGGCCTCGCGCAGGATTTCGCGGGCCTCGTCCGGTTCGATCGGGCGGTCGAACTCGACCGTGACCGACTCCGAGTGGCCGACAAAGACCGGCACACGTACGCAGGTGACCGTCAGCTTGATGTTCGGATCAAGCATCTTGTGGGTCTCTTCCCACATCTTGGCTTCTTCGTCGGTATAGCCGTCGTCACGGAACGAGCCGATATACGGAATGACGTTGAAGGCGATCTGCTTGGGGAATTTCTTGGGTGTGGCATCGCCCAGACCGTAGATGGCCTTGGTCTGGTTCCACAGTTCGTCCATGCCTTCCTTGCCCGCGCCCGAAACCGACTGGTAGGTCGAGACGACGCAGCGCTTGATCTTGGCGGCATCGTGCAGAGGCTTGAGCGCCACAACCAGTTGCGCGGTCGAGCAGTTGGGGTTGGCGACAATGTTCTTCTTGCGCGCCAGCTTGACCGCATCCGGATTCACTTCCGGCACGATCAGCGGTACGTCGGGATCCTGACGGAAGGCCGAAGAGTTGTCGATCACGATCGGGCCAAGCTTGCCGATCTTTTCGGACCATTCGCGCGAGGCATCGCCACCGGCCGACATCAGAACAATGTCTACGGTCGAGAAGTCGAAACGCTCGATATCTTCACACAGGATAGTCTTGTCGCCCCAGGCGACTTCCATGCCTTTCGATTTTCGTGAGGCAATCGCGTGCATTTTCTCGACGGGAAAGTTCAGTTCCTCGAGGATGGCCAACATTTCACGACCGACATTGCCGGTGGCGCCTACGATGGCGACGCGATAGCCCATGATAAAATCTACCTTTTGGGATGGTTGTTGAAATAGAGTTTCTGCATTTGGTGCTTTCGTAGGTGCAGTGCAACCAAAAACATCCAAGATCGGTGTTTTGCTTCGATGCGTCTTTGCAACCTGATGCGTGGCGGACTATCTGCAGCCTATGACCTCCCGCATTCGAAACGCTTATGACATCCGCCTTGAAGAGGGCGTCATCAATCCCGATCCGGCTCAGGTGGGCCTGATTGCGGAACTGGAACGTCTGGAACTTGATCTGGCCAGGAAGGGCCTGTTCGGTTCGGTGCCGGAGGTGCGCGGCATCTATATCTGGGGCCCGCCGGGGCGCGGGAAGTCCATGCTGATGGACCTGTTCTACTCCTCGACGCCGGAACAGAAAAAGGTCCGTGCCCACTTCCACGCCTTTATGGCGCGCATTCATGATCTGGTGCGCCAGTGGCGCGAGGGCGACAAGGCTCAGCGCAAGGCCGTGTTTGGCCAGCACAAGGGCGATGACCCCATCCCGCCTGTGGCGGCGCTGATTGCGTCCGAGGCGCGCTTGCTGTGCTTTGACGAGCTACAGGTCACCGATATTGCCGATGCGATGATTTTGGGCCGTCTGTTCGACGCCCTGTTCGAAAAAAAGGTGGTGCTGGCCATCACCTCGAACCGTGCGCCCGATGACCTCTATAAGAACGGCATCAATCGCCAGCTTTTCCTGCCCTTCATCAAGACCTTGAAGGAAAGGACTGTGGTGGTGGAAACCGCCGGAGCCAAGGACTTCCGCCTGGATCGCCTGTCGGGCGAGAAGGTGTGGTTTGCCACGGATTCCGAAGGGGCCGCAGAGACGTTCGAGCTGTTGTGGTCGGACCTGAAGGGCGGTGAACCCGAAGAACCCACACACCTGACGGTGCTGGGCCGCGAGGTGGTGGTGAACCGCACGGTGGGCGGTATGGCGCGGGCGACATTCGATGAACTGTGCGTCAAACCCTTGGGACCGCAGGATTATCTGGCCATCGCCAAACGCTTCCACACCCTGTTCCTCGAAGGCGTACCCAAGCTGGGGCCGAACAAGCGTCAGGAAGCGCGTCGTCTGGTGACGCTGATTGACGCGCTCTATGAGGCCAAGACCCGTCTGGTGGTTCTGGCCGATGCCGAGCCGGAAGTGCTGTACACGGAAGGCGACGGTGCCTTCGAGTTCGAGCGCACCGTCTCGCGCCTCAATGAAATGCGCAGCCAAAGCTGGTTGGAGCAGGGCCGCGAAGAAGTCTGACCTTCTTCACTAGATACAAAAAGGGCCGCCCCATCTGGAGCGGCCCTTTTCTTATTCTAAAGTCAGTTCACTCAAGCAGCGAGCGACCGCGTCGCGAGCGTTAGGGAACCGGCGTCGCCCGCTCCTAAGAGCGGGCCAGCATTATGCCAGAGACGGATCAGCAGCCTTACAGGCTTCGATCAGGCCGTTCACCGAGGCGACCGAGGTGGCCAGCATGGCCTTCTCTTCGTCATTGGTGGTGAACTCGATGATCTTCTCGACGCCAGCGGCACCGATCATGGCCGGAACGCCGACATACAGATCGTTCAGGCCGTATTCGCCCGAGACGTAAACCGCCGACGGCAGGACGCGCTTTTGGTCCAGCAGGTACGAACGGGCCATGGCGATGGCCGATTCAGCGGGAGCATAGAAGGCCGAGCCGGTCTTCAGCAGGGCCACGATCTCGCCGCCGCCCTTGCGGGTGCGCTCGACGATAGCGTCCAGATCAGCTTGGGTCAGCAGGCCAGCAGCCACAGCGTCCGGCAGCGGCAGGCCGCCCACGGTCGAGTGACGCACCATCGGAACCATGTCGTCGCCGTGACCGCCCAGGGTCCAGGCGTGGATGTCCTGGATCGAAACGCCGGTCTTTTCAGCCAGGAAGTAGGCGAAGCGTGCCGAGTCCAGAACGCCGGCCATGCCGACGACCTTCTCTTTCGGCAGGCCCGAGAATTTTTGCAGAGCCCAGACCATGGCGTCCAGCGGGTTGGTGATGCAGATCACAAACGCGTTCGGTGCGTATTGCTTGATGCCTTCACCGACGGCCTTCATGACCTTCAGGTTGATACCGATCAGGTCGTCGCGGCTCATGCCCGGCTTGCGCGGAACACCGGCGGTGACGATGCAGACGTCTGCGCCAGCGATATCGGCGTAGGAGTTTGCGCCCTTCAGGGCCACGTCTTGACCGAAGACAGCCGAAGCTTCGGCGATGTCCAGACCCTTACCTTGCGGGGTGCCTTCTGCGATGTCGAACAGGACGACGTCGCCCAGAGCTTCACGAGCTGCGATGTGGGCGAGGGTGCCGCCGATCATACCGGCGCCGATAAGGGCGATCTTTGCACGAGCCATTTAAGGTCTCTCCAAGTCGATGTTGCGTGTGCGAAACACTATTCGATGGCGGGCGGTCTAGACCCGCGCGGGAGCGGGAGCAAGTCTTCCGCGTTTCGCCTTTGGTACGCGATTAAACGGTCCAACCGTCTGTCAGGATGTCTGAATGGCCTCGAAAAACAATCCAACAGGCTATGAAAGCAGAGCCTTAACAACAGCTTTGACATGGCGAACGCGACAGCAAAAGCGGCCCGGTGTTTGGGATCGCACCACCCGTGCCACGCAGGACCGGATCAACAACATCATTCCAGAACCGGTTCACAAGGTGGTGACGGCAGTGATGAAACAGATGACCAAAGCCATTGTCATGGGATCGGGCTGGATAACATCCCGCCCGCGTAGCGAAGGCACGCTGCAAGAGCGCGAACTGGCGGTTCGCCAACTGATGAAGACCTATCGCACAACCGCTAGTATCGAAGGCGGCGTTGCGGGTGCGGGCGGGTTTGTTCTGGCGGCGGTCGATCTTCCGGCGCTGATGACCATCAAAATCAAGCTGCTGTTCGAGATTTGCGCCCTTTATGGCCATGACAGCCGTGATCCGGCTGAGCGGTTTTTTATACTGCGCATATTCCACATGGCCTTTTCGAGCGCGCGCCAGAGGCCCCATGCGCTGGCGGCTCTGGAGGCCAGCTATCCCGATAAAGAGGGCGAGCCGGTTGAACTGGACTGGCACCAGTTTCAACTGGAGTATCGCGACTATATTGATCTGGCCAAGCTGGCGCAGTTGCTGCCCGTTGTGGGGGCACCGGTCGGGGCGGTGGCCAATTGGCGGCTGACCACGCATGTAGCCAATACGGCCATTCAGGCCTATCGACTGCGCTGGTTCAACGAGGCTGACCCGTTATGATCCCTGCTGAAATGTTTAAAGCCGATCCCGCTTTCGAAGCCGCGTCGCTGCATGTGGCGGACTGGCCGCTGTGTCAGGTCCGCCTCCAGAATGATGCGCGTTTCTGCTGGCTTATTCTTTTGCCGCGCGTTGAAGGCGCGGTGGAACTGTCCGATCTGAGCGCCGCACAGCGGGCGCAACTGATTGAAGAAGTCGTAAAGGCTGGAAAACAGGTGGCCGAGATGGCCGAAGTCGAAGGCGCGCCGATTGATAAGATCAATACAGCAGCCCTGGGCAATGTGACCCGCCAACTCCATGTACATGTGGTGGGGCGCAGGCGTGACGATCCGCTGTGGCCCGATCCGGTCTGGGGCCGTCCGGGGGCAGTTTTTTGCGCGACCGAGGTTCTCGAGCGACGTTTGTCGATCATCGGAACGGCGTAAATTACCGCCTGACGCACTATATATCCCGACTATTGGTGCGGTTTCGTTGACATCGTGTGCTGCACAGCACAAAAGCCTTTGCAATAGTCTGACCCTGAATTTCCACAGGTTTTTTGAGAATCATTCGCATGTCCAATCATCAGGCAGCGGGTGGAACCAACGGCGACCGGACCGGCCGCTACGTTCGCCACCCCAACGGGCACGTCACGCCCATGTCCCCTTTCACCTCGGTATGGCGCTGGCACATCACCATGGTGGCCTCCATCCTGTTCCGCGTCACGATTGGCGCGGCCACGGTGGGTGCTGTCCTGATGCTGGGCTGGATCGCGACCGCCTCTTCGGGCGCTGACGCCTATGCCAAGCTGCTGGCATGCTCGGCCTCGCCGCTGGGCCTGTTTGTCTGGTTCGGTCTGTCGGTCGTGCTGTTCTCCTTCCTGCTGAACGGTGCCCGCCACCTGATCAACGACATGGGCAAGGGTCTGGACCTCAAGACGGCCAACCTGATGTCCCGCGTCGCGGTTTGGGGTCCCCTGGTTCTGGCCGTCCTGTTCTGGGTCGTGCTGTTTGCTAGCGGAAAGGTTGCCCTGTGAGCGCTGCACCCAAGTTCAAGAACAATGTGAAGATCTCCGAGCGCCACGGTGCTGGCGAATGGAAGATCGAAAAGCTGGCACTGGCGGCTCTGATGCCGCTGTCGATCTGGGTGGCCTCGACGGGCTTCACCCTAGCCGGTGCCGACTTCGCAACGGTTGCCGCCTGGTTCGGTAACCCGCTGAATGCTGGCCTTTGCGCCATCACCGCTGTGGTGTTCTTCCTGTTCGCCTCGCTGGCGTGGAAGGTGATCATCGAGGACTACGTACCGGCTCCGTCGTCGCGTAAGGCTCTGATTACTGTGTCGAACATCGTCTTTGTGCTGCTGGCTGCCGGCAGCGTCTTCTTTATCGTGCGCGCGGCTTCGCTGCCGATCGCAGGAGCTTAATCGACCATGGCTGCATACGAGCTTATCGATCACGAATACGACGTCGTTGTCGTCGGCGCGGGTGGCTCCGGCCTTCGCGCCGCACTCGGCGCCGCCCAGCAGGGCCTGAAGGTCGCCTGCGTCACCAAGGTCTTCCCGACCCGCTCGCATACCGTGGCTGCCCAGGGCGGCATCTCGGCTTCGCTGGGCAATATGGGCGAGGACAGCTGGCAATGGCACATGTACGACACCGTCAAGGGGTCGGACTGGCTGGGTGACCAGGACTCGATTGAATATCTGGTCCGTAACGCGCCTCAGGCCGTTTACGAGCTGGAACACTGGGGTGTGCCGTTCTCGCGTACCGAGGAAGGCAAGATCTACCAGCGCGCCTTCGGCGGTATGACCCGCAACTTCGGTGAAGGTCCGGTGCAACGCACCTGCGCCGCCGCCGACCGTACCGGTCACGCCATCCTGCACACCCTGTACGGCCAGTCGGTTCGTCGTGAAGTGAAGTTCTTCGTTGAATACTTCGCGCTCGACCTGATTATGCAAGACGGCGTCTGCACCGGCGTGACGGCACTGCAACTGGACAATGGCCAGATGCACCAGTTCCGCGCCAAGATGGTCGTTCTGGCCACCGGCGGTTATGGCCGTGCCTACTTCTCGGCGACCTCGGCCCACACCTGCACCGGCGACGGTAATGCGATGGTGCTGCGTGCCGGTCTGCCGCTGCAAGACATGGAATTCGTCCAGTTCCACCCGACCGGCATCTATGGTGCCGGCTGCCTGATCACCGAAGGTGCTCGCGGCGAAGGTGGCTACCTGACCAACTCGGAAGGCGAGCGCTTCATGGAGCGTTATGCGCCGACCGTGAAGGATCTGGCACCGCGTGACATGGTCTCGCGCTCGATGACGATCGAAATCCGCGAAGGTCGCGGTGTGGGCCCGAACAAGGACCACATCCACCTGCATCTGGATCACCTCGATCCGGCTATCCTGCATGCGCGCCTGCCGGGCATCTCGGAAAGCGCCAAGATCTTCGCCGGTGTGGACGTGACCAAGGAGCCGATCCCGGTTCTGCCGACCGTTCACTACAATATGGGCGGTATCCCGACCAATTATCACGGTGAAGTTCTGACCCTGCGCGACGGCAACCCCGACAGCGTGGTTCCGGGCCTGATGGCCGTGGGCGAAGCCGCTTGCGTCTCGGTGCACGGCGCCAACCGTCTGGGCTCCAACTCGCTGACCGATCTGGTTGTGTTCGGTCGTGCTGTGGGTCTGCGTTGCGGTGAAGTGGTCGACAAGGCCTCGGCTGTACCGTCGGCTCCCAAATCGACGACCGATGGCCACATGGCCCGCTTTGACCGCTTCCGTAACGCCTCGGGTTCGACCCCGACATCGGAACTGCGCCTGTCGATGCAACGCGCCATGCAGTCGGACGCTGCGGTGTTCCGTACCGGCAAGACGCTGGAAGAAGGCGTGCAGAAACTGCGTGCCATCGACGCTGCCGGTTCGGATATCAAGACGACCGACCGCGGCCTGATCTGGAACACGGATCTGATGGAAACCCTCGAATATGACAACCTGATCGCTCAGGCTCTGGTCACCATCGAGGGCGCAGCCAACCGTACCGAGTCCCGCGGCGCCCATGCCCGTGAAGACTTCCCGGAACGTGATGACGAAAACTGGATGAAGCACACCCTGGCGTGGAAGCGTCCGGGCGAAGGCGTCCAGATCGACTACCGTCCGGTTCACAAATACACGATGTCCGACGAGGTCTCGTATATCGAGCCCAAGGCTCGGGTTTACTAAGGAGGATTTGAAACATGGTTCAACTCAACCTCCCGCGTGGCTCCAAGCCCACGACCGGCAAGGTCCACAAGGCTGCGGCTGGCGCCAAGAACGTCAAGTCGTACAAGGTCTATCGTTACGACCCCGAGACCGACGCTGATCCGCGTTGGGACACCTATGAGGTGTCGTCGGACGATCACGGCCCGATGCTGCTGGACGCCCTGCTGCACATCAAGAACACGATCGACCCGACCCTGTCGTTCCGTCGTTCGTGCCGCGAAGGCATTTGCGGTTCGTGCTCGATGAACATCGACGGCTCGAACACTCTGGCCTGCACCAAGGGCTGGGACGAGTGCAAGTCGCACAACATCACCATTGCTCCCCTGCCCCACCAGCCGGTGGTCAAGGATCTGGTGACGGACATGTCGCTGTTCTACGCCCAGTACGACTCCATCCAGCCCTACCTGCAGTCCGACCTTCCGGATCCGGAAAAAGAACGTCTGCAGTCGCCGCAAGAGCGTGAAAAGCTGGACGGTCTGTACGAGTGCATCCTGTGCGCCTGCTGCTCGACCTCGTGCCCGAGCTACTGGTGGAACCAGGAAGAATACATCGGTCCGGCAGCCCTTCTGGGTGCCTACCGCTGGATCTCGGACAGCCGCGACGACGCCACCCAGAAACGTCTCGACGATCTGGAAGACCCGTTCAAGCTGTACCGCTGCCACACGATCATGAACTGCGCCCAGGTGTGCCCGAAGGGTCTGAACCCTGCCAAGGCCATCGCCGAGACGAAGAAACTGATGGTTGCTCCGTCGCGCAAGAAGGAGAAGGCGAGCGCGTAAGCGCCCGCCCCATCCCTTGGCGAAGATCAAATATATCGAGTTCGACGGCCGCGAGCATGAGATCGAGGTCAAGAACGGCCTCTCTGTCATGGAAGGCGCGGTCCGTCACAACGTCCCGGGCATCGATGCGGACTGTGGCGGGGCTTGCGCCTGCGCCACCTGCCACGTCTATGTCGATGAGGGCTTTCTGGACGTGACGGGTCGCCCGTCGGCGATGGAAGAGTCCATGCTCGACTTTGCCGAGAACGTGCAGCCCAACAGCCGGCTCTCGTGCCAGATACGGGTCAGCGATGATCTGGATGGCCTGATTGTCCGTCTGCCGGAAAACCAGCACTAAGATGATTGATCCCCGACTGCTCCATGTGGTCGGGGATTTTCTTTTGCCGCATCTGCAAAATGATCGCCCTGCCCTGATCGGCATTGCGGGCTCGCAAGGCTCGGGCAAGAGCACTCTGGCGGCCTATCTGGCGAGCGCCTATGGCGGGGTCAGTCTGTCGCTGGACGATGTCTATCTGACAAAGGCCGAGCGCCAGAATCTGGCAAGCACCCTGCATCCCTTGTTTGCGACACGAGGCCCGCCCCTGACCCATGATCTGGGACTGCTGGATCGGGTATTGGCGGCGTTGCATCAGGCCTTACCGGACAGCCGCACGGCCCTGCCCGCGTTTGACAAGCTGGCCGATGACCGCAGGCCGCAAAGCGAATGGCCGGTCTATGTCGGGCGCCCAAGACTGATTGTGCTGGAAGGCTGGTGTCTGGGGGCGAAGCCAGAGCCGGAGGCGCAGCTCTTGGTCCCCGTCAATGCGATGGAGGCTAATCTTGATCCGGACGCCGTGTGGCGAAGGGCGGTAAACGGGGCGCTTGCGGCGGACTATGCGCGTTTAAGGGCGCGGCTGGAGGGTCTGGTCTATCTACGGGCCCCGAGCTTCGAGCGTGTGCTTGACTGGCGCTGTCAGCAGGAGGCCGGGCTTTTGGGGATCGATGCCGTGGATGCGGACAGACGCCGTGCCATTGGCGATTTTATTGCCCGTTTTGAACGGCTGACCCGCTGGATTATGCGTGGCGGCATTGTCGCGGATCTGGAAATCCGTCTGGACGATGACCGGCGTTTCATTGTCTGGCCACAGGAAGACCCTATGTCAGAGGGATGATACGGCCCTCTGGTACAGGCTGGTTTTAGAGTTTGGTTCTGTGTTCGCTTTGTTCAAACGAGGTGCCGCTACGGCTCCGGCAATGGAAACCCTGAATACGGCCGCAACCTTGTGCGCGGGGCGCATGGAATATGCCTGCGTGATCCGTCAGGCCTCGAAAGAGCGGATGTCTGTCTTGATCAGTCGCGCCGCCAATATTTCGGGCGCGGTGATTGTGGTCGACCATGCGCGCGGACTGGCATTCGAGGCCCGTATCACGGCCTTCAAAGGGCAGGATGTGTCGCTGGAGATTGCCGCCAGCCACAAATTGGGTGGCCTGGTACCCGCGCGGCTTTCGCGCGCGCGGGACATTTGGAAACGGACCTGAAGCTTACAGTCCGGCCGGCATGGTGCCGGAATTGATGGCGATACGCCCGACCAGACCCTTGACGATCAGGTCCAGCGCCGACCCTTCGCGGTAATCGGCGGCCGCGACAAAGTTCACGCGGTCTTCCGAGATCAGCGAATAGACCTTCTTCTGGTCCTTCTCGTTCGAGCGCGGGTCATAGACGGCGATCGAGAAGCCACCCTTGGTGTGCATCATCTTCATGGTCGGCACATCGGTATCGCCGTCGCCGAGGAAGATCATACGGTCGAACGGGATCGGGCGATCTTCGTCAGGAATGAAGTGGTTGACCCGCTCGTGCTCCCAGTGGTTCTTCACGCCCTTATTGATGCGGAACAGGTACTGGGTCTTGGTGGTGTAGTTGACGCCCACAGCCGGCCATGCGGCCTCGCCGTTCTCGTCATAGACATAGTGGCTGGCAAACACATGGTGCAAGGCCGAACGGATCGGGGTGCCGTCGATCATTTCCTCGAGACCGGCCGAGATAATATAGTGCTCGATATCGAGATTATATTTGGCCCCGAAGGCGTTGATGCGGTCGAACCACGACAGGTCACGCAGGCCCTCGAACAGGGCGACGTCCTTGCCGTGATCGGCCAGCATGTCCTTGGTGATGGAAATGCCCTTGTCGCGGGCATGTTTCAGCATCAACTGCATATACATCAGGATACCGTCGGCATCGGCCGACTTGGTCAGGGTTTCGGCCTGACCCCAGAAGGCTCCGATATCCATGCCCACGGATGGAATGAAGCTGACCTCCTGCATGTTTCCACGGGCAAGTGTGCCGTCGAAATCATAGATGAGGGCGGTTTTCAGCGGGGCTTGATCGGCCATGGGGGCAGCGGTTCCTAATCTCTTGGATCGGCCCTGTAGCACGAAGTCATTCCAAAATCAGTTCCGGTGTCGCACGGTCACTATGGGCCTTGGTCGGAAGCTTGAGGATGAAGGTCGCGCCCTTGCCGGGCGCGCTCTCGACCTCGGCCGAGCCGCCATGCAGTTCCACAAACGCTTTGACCAGAGCCAGGGCGACACCCGGTCCGCCGCGCTCGCGACGGACAAAGCGGTCGAACACATGGGCCTGAAGATGGAAGGGGATGCCGCGTCCGGTGTCACTGACGCGGATATGGACTTCGTCACCGGCGGCCACGACCGCCAGATCGACCGATCCACCATCACTGACCGCACGGCAGGCATTTTCCAGCAGGTGCTCGACCGCCTGTCCGACGCGGCGCTCGTCGGCGCGCAGCACAGGCAGGTTGTCTGCGAACGACAGGTTCAGGCTAGCCCCGCGACCCTCGATCTTGGGCCGGACGTTTTGCGACAGCGTTTCCAGCAGCGTGCGCAGATGGACGTCGTTGAGATTCAGCTCCATCTCGCCCGCATCAATCTGGGCCATGTCCAGCACATCGTCGATGGAACGGGCCAGATGGCTGGCGGCCACGCGGATGGCGCCGGCATGCTGGCGGCTGCGGTCGGGCAGGTCGCCCATGGCTTCCAGCAGTTCCGAATAGCCGACAATGGTCGTCAGCGGCGTACGCAACTCATAGGAGACACTGCCGACAAACTCGCGCTTCAGGGCCTGACTTTCGGCAAGGGCCGCTTCTTTTTCGGCCAGAGCCTGTTCCAGTGCCCGTCGGGCCGTCTCGTCCGAGAAGGCGACCAGAGTGGCACCGTCGGGCAGGGGACGGGTCTTCCAGACCACATGGCGGCCATCCTGCGTGCGACCCTCGCCGGACACCGGCACACGGCTTTCGGGGTCAGGATCGGCCACGCGGGCCTTCAGGCCCATCCACAGGGCATTGTCGGGCAGTAGGGAACGACACAGCTGGGCCACGTCGTCAAAGTCCTGCGCCACATCCAGACGGTCCTTGGATAGGTTCCAGAAGGCCTCGAAGGCATCGTTACGCAAGCGCAGGCGGCTGTCGGAGCCGAACACGGCCACGGCGTCGGACAGTTTGTCGAGCGTCGCGGTCTGGACCTGAATCTGCGCATTATAGCGGCTGCGCAGGTTCAACTCGTCGGTGATATCCGAGAAGATCAGCAGGATACCGCCCAGCGGGTGCGGCTGGCGTACTACACGCAGGGTGCGGCCATCGGGCAGGCGCCATGTGTCGTCGGGCGACACCTGTGCCGCGCCGTAGAAATCCAGTTCCGAGGCCTTCCACTGGGCGTAGTCGACCACTTCGGGCAGCAGGCGGCGCTGGCGCAGACGATCCAGAAGTTCGCCATGGGTCGGGCGCTCGTCCAGCCATGCGGCATCGATGCTGAACAATTGCTGGAAGGCGGTATTGTGGAAGGCCAGACGTTTGGCCGGACCGAAAATGGCCACGGCATCGGCCAGATGGTTCAGCGTCTCGTCATGGGCCTCGACGTGACGGCGCAGGGTGTCGCGCGTTTCCTCGGCCTCGGTCATGTCGATGGCAAAGGCAATCACGGCACCGCGACCGCCGATCAGGGGCTGGGCCAGTATCTTCCATGCGCGGCGGCGGCCATCCGAGGAGGACCAGCGGAAGCCTTCCTGAGGGCTGTTGAGACGCAGGGCCTCGCCAATAATGGCATCGGCACCGCGATCAAAGCTGATGGCACTGTCGCGAGCCTGTTGCAGGTTCTCGGCACGGGTTTCGTGCAGCCAGGCACTATTGGCCCAGACCAGCTTACCGGTGCCGTCGACCACCCATGTCGGGGCAGGCGACTGTTCGGCCAGAACTCCTGGCCCTGCTTCCAGACCAATGGCGTGGGTGATGCGCGACAGGCGAACCCATGCCCCGCCGCCCAGTGCGCGGCCCTCGACAGCCCATGATCCGTCGCCGGATTCAATCACCGTCTCAAAGCCTTCGCCCTCGTGAAGAAGGGCGTTCATGCGCTCGGGATGCAGGTGTTTCAGCCGGGTGGCCAGTTGCTCGCCTGCCTGGCTGATGGCCTCGGTACTGCCGGATAGAGGCTGTTCAACCAACTGGAACAGCGGCTCGTGGGGGCCGTAGATGGCGCGCACAGTGCCTTCGGGTGACAGCGCCATGCGCAGATCATCAAAAGCGTTCAGCGCCCCTGAACAGGCAGCAGACTGCACCAACGCATGCGAGGCCTGAAGTTCGACCTCCTGCTCGCGGCGCTTGATCCCCTTGTGCAGACGGGCTGCCCAAGTCGTGACGGCGAGCGCCAGACCTGCGGCTCCTGCCGTTGCCACATAGGCAATGTCTGCGGCGATGTTGGCCTCGGCCATACGCGCTCCAGAGGGGAAAATGGTTGATTCGCGTTTACCATACTCTGTGCAGGGCATTTGGGCGACGCTTGATGGCGCATTGCCGTGCGGCTTGCGACGGGCGATAGCTTTTGCATGCAACAGACATGGCTCGACCAGACCGCCCCGTCATTGGACGATTTTGATCGTATGGCCCGCAAGGCCTTTGATGACCTGCCCGCTGTGTTCCGGCAGGCGGCTGCCGATGTGGTTATTCGGATTGATGATTTCCCCGACGAGCAGACGCTGCGCGATCTGGAAATCGAAGACGGTTTCGAACTGACCGGCCTCTATCACGGCGTGCATCTGGGCGATCGCGACGGGTTGGGTCCCGCCCCCGAACCGTCGCGCGTTTTTCTATATCGCCGCCCTATTTTGGATGAATGGTGCGCGCGCGGGGATGTGGGGCTGTACGAACTTGTCTCGCATGTACTGGTCCACGAACTGGGTCACCACATGGGTCTGGACGACGACGAGATCCATGCGATCGAGGATGACGGGGACTGAGCATAAAAAAAGGCGACCCGTCGGGTCGCCTTTTTGTCTTTTAGGCCGTGCGTTCCAGCAGAGCGATGAAGAAGCCGTCGAGGCTGCCCTTCTCGTCCCACTGGCCGGGCAGGATACGCAGCCAGCCTTCCTTGGTCAGGGCCTCGGCGGGGGCTCCAACCGAGGCCGGATCGGCAGCGACGGTCTTGAAACCGGCATTGCGACGCAGGAAGGCGATCATCTGGACTTCGCCCTCTTCGCGTTCCAGCGAGCAGACGCAGTAAACCAGCTTGCCGCCGACCTTGACCTTCTGGGCGGCCACATCCAGCAGACGGTGCTGCACATCGGCCAGTTTGGCGATGTCGGCCGGACGCACGGCGCGCAGGGCTTCGGGGTTACGGCGATAGGTGCCGGTAGCCGAGCAGGGGGCGTCCAGCAGGACGGCGTCGAACTGGCGATCATCTTCCCAGTCTTCGGCAGGGATGGCGACGACTTCGGTTTGCAGCTTTGTGCGCTCGAAATTCTGGCGCAGACGCTTCAGGCGGCTCTCCGAACGGTCCAGCGCCACAACCGAGGCACCGGCAGCAGCCAGTTGCAGGGTCTTGCCACCGGGGGCAGCGCACAGATCCAGAGCGGTCTGGCCGGGTTTTACGTCCAGCAGGCGGGCAGGGATGGCGGCGGCGGCGTCTTGCACCCACCAGTCACCGTCCTCGAAATGCGGCCACTGGGCCACATCGCCACGGCGGTCGGTACGCAAGGTACCACCCGGCAGGATATTGGCTTCGAGAGCTTCGGCCAGAGCGGCGCTATCGGCAGACGGCTTGACCGAGATGTCGGTGGCAGGCTCGAAACGGGTGGCTTCGGCCAGACCCTTCAGGGCCTCATCGCCGTAATTGGCCTGCCAGCGGGCGGCCAGCCATTCGGGCAGGTTGGCCTCGGGCTTGGTCACACCGAAACCGTCACGGTCGATACCGCGCAGAACCGCATTGATGAGGTTCTTGTAGGGACGGGTCTTATTGTCGCGCTCGGCCAGTTTGACGGCGGTCGATACCGCGGCAAAGGACGGCGTTTCCAGCACCAGCATCTGGGCCACAGCAATGCGCAGGATGGTGATGGTCGGCAGGGCCGGCATAGCCTTCAGGCGCTTGCCCAAGATCTGGTCGATCTCGCCCAGACGGCGCAGCGCGCCCATGGCGCAGGCGCGGGCAAAGGCGCGGTCGGCAGGCGACAGGCCGCGCGCCGGGCTCTTGGCCATTTCGTCATCAAGACCGGTGCGCTTTTCGAGGGCGGCATTCAGCAGGATACCGGCCACCAGACGAGCCTGAACCCCGACCTCGGGATAGCGGTCTTCGCCCTGCGGACGGTTCGAGGGCTTGTGGCTGGTCGCGTGGCGGCGCTGGGCGCTGCCACGGTTGGAACCACGGTTTTGCGGACGACCCTGATCGCCCCCTTTGGCTGGCGGACGGCTCATACGGACACCTGTGTGCCAAGTTCGACCACACGGCCGGGGGGAATACGGAAGAAGTCGGTGGGGTTGGCGGCGTTACGCATAAGGAAGATGAAAAGCTTGTCCTGCCACATGGGCATGCCCTGTTGGGCGCTGGGGATGACGGAGCGACGGCCAAGGAAGAAGCTGGTCGACATGATGTCGAACTTCAGCCCCTGACGGCGGCACTGGGCCAGCGCCTTGGGTACGTTCGGGGTCTCCATATAGCCGAAGGTCAGCGTCACGCGTTTAAAATCGTCGGAAATGGCTTCGATTTCGATGCGGTTCTGGTCGCTGACACGCGGCTTGTGCGAGGTGTGCACGGTCATGATGATGTTCTTCTCGTGCAACACCTTGTTGTGCTTGAGATTGTGCATCATCGCCACCGGCGCAACGGTGGGGTCCGAGGTCAGGAAGATGGCCGTGCCCTGAGCGCGGTGCGGCGGACGGGCCGACAACATATCGATCAGGTCCGTCAGCGGCAGGCTGTCGCGACGGGTCTTCTCGCCAAGAATCTGGGTGCCGCGCACCCATGTCCACATCAGCATGACGATCAGGCCGCCGATCAGCAGCGGCATCCATGCGCCATCCGGCAGCTTAAGCAGGTTGGAGCTGAGGAAGACGAGGTCGACAAAGCCCATCGGGATCAGGATGGCCAGGACGCCCCACAGAGGCCACTTCCATTTGTGGCGGGCGACGGTGAAGGCCATCAGGGTGTTGACGAACATCACACCGGTAACGGCCACGCCATAGGCGGCGGTCAGGTTATGCGTGTTCTGGAAGGTCACGAGCAGGAACAGCACCCCGACCATCAGAAGGCCGTTGATCGCCGGAACGAAGATCTGGCCCGCCTGTGTTTCGGAGGTATTGCGGATATCCAGACGCGGCAGCAGACCCAGCTGTACGGCCTGCTGGGTGACCGAGAAGGCACCGGTGATCACAGCTTGCGACGCGATCACGGTGGCGGCGGTCGCCAGCAGCAGCAGCGGCCAGTAGATCAGTTCCGGCACCATGTTCCAGAACGGGTTGTCCATGGCTGAGGGGTTGGCCAGCAGGAAGGCACCCTGACCCAGATAGTTCAAGGTCAGACAGGGCAGGACGACAAACAGCCAGCCCTTGCGGATAGGCGATTTTCCGAAATGGCCCATATCGGCATACAGGGCCTCGGCACCGGTCACGGCCAGAAACACACTGCCGAGAATGACAAAGCCCAGCATCGGCTTGGCGGCCAGCATGGTCAGCGCATAGTGGGGCGACAGGGCGGTGATGATCGTCAGATCATCAAACATATGGAACAGGCCTAGCGCGCCCAGCGACAGGAACCAGACAAGGGTAATGGGGCCAAAAAACTTGGCCAGACCGGCTGTGCCATGGGATTGCACCATGAACAGCCCGATCAGAATGACAGCAGCAATCGGCACGATAAACGGATTGATGGTGTCGCCGACGCCGGGGGCACCCTTGATGCCCTCGACGGCCGATAGAACCGAGATGGCAGGCGTAATCACGCCGTCGGCATAGAACAGCGCGGCCCCGCACAGGCCCAGCACAAACAGCATGGCACTGCGGCGGCCCAGAGCGTTTTGCGCCAGTGCCATCAGCGACAGGGCTCCGCCCTCGCCACGGTTGTCGGCTCGCATCAGGAACAAGACGTATTTGAACGTCACCACGATCATCAGCGCCCAGAAGGCCAGCGAGACAACGCCCATAATGGCCAGATGCGGATCACCCAGACCCTGGGCATGCCCGACCGCTTCGCGCAGGGCATAGATGGGGCTGGTGCCGATGTCACCGAACACCACACCGATGGCCCCGATAAGCAGGGCACGCTGGGCTTGCTTGGAGACAGGCGTGCCAGCGGGTCCGTCGTGGGACGGATGTGGCGCGTTGTCAGAAGAAGCAGATTCACTTGCGGCGGCCGGTCGTCGGTCGTCGCGGGGTTGGTCCCCGACCATGCAAAACCTCCGGGCGGCGTAAGGAGACGCGCCCATCAAGAGCGGCGGGCCTTTAGCCCCTTTCTGTCAGCGGTTCAATCGTGATGAAGTTCCGGCAGGCGGGCAGCCGATAAAATGCGCCGGTCTGATTTACCCTGAACGATCACGACCAGAGCATCGTCGCTTAGGCCGCGTGCGGACAATTCACGCGGGAGCTCATAAAGGGAGGGGCGCCCCCTCCAATCGCCCAAGTGATGGATTTCCTTCACGACATTGATATGTTTGACCGACTGTCCCTGATTGTCGCCGGCCTTGACTTCGACCGTTTGCAGGCCCGGTGCATAGCGTACAGCGACCACTTCGGCCCCGCCTCGCGGCAACCGGCCAGAGCCAACGGCGACGCGGTCGCCGGTTTCACGAAATTCGATATCGGGTGGCGGCAGGCTGTTGGCGTCGGTCCGGGCTAGGGCATTGTCCAGATCGGGAGCGCGGCGCGGGGTCAACTGGCGCTGGCCGTCGATAACGACCTGCGGGGTGGCGACATTACGCAGACCCAGAGCCTGACGATAGCCGCGTTGACGTTCGGTGAATTCGGGGCGGGCAAAGGTATCGCGCCAGCCCAGATAATCCCAGTAATCAACGCCATAGGTCAGGACCACGACATTGGGATTGCGGGCCACCTGTTCCAGTGTCGCATTGGCGTCGGGACAGGCGCTACAGCCTTGTGCAGTGAATAGCTCCACCACGACGGGCCGGTCGTCTGGCGCCAAAGCTACGGACGCGCTGGCCCCGAACAGGGCAGCACCGACAAGACCTCCAAGAGCGATACGGGTGGACCATTTTTGCATGGCGGCCAGATTAAGCACTGCTTTTACAAAAGCGCCGCTCATAAAAGCGTGAAGGGCGGCAGGTTGACCCTGCCGCCCTCCATCAGATCACGCTAAAGCGCGGATCGTTTAGTCCATCAGCTGTTGCGACAGATAGACATAATGGCGCGCCCAGCGACGGGCATTGGCCACCGGATCGGCATCGTTGGAGTGACCGCCGACGGTGTCCTCGTAATAGAGGTGGTCATGGCCCTGATCGCCCAGACGTGCCGCGAACTTGCGGGCGTGGCCCGGATGGACACGATCGTCCAGCGTATTGGTGGTGATATAGGCGCGCGGATATTTCACGTCCGGTCGCAGCAGCTGATAGGCCGAGTATTTGGAGATGAACTCGGCATCGGCGGGGATGCGCGGATCGCCATATTCACCGATCCACGAGGCACCGGCGGGCATTTCCGGATAGCGCATCATGTCGATCAGCGGGCTTTCGATCACGGCAGCATTGAACAGGTCGGGGTTCTGGGTGATGGACACCGAGGTCAGAACACCGCCGTTGGAGCGGCCATAAATGCCCAGATGGCGCGGCGAGGTGATGCCGCGTGCGATCAGGTCACGACCGACAGCCGCAAAGTCGTCAAAGGCGCGCTGGCGGTTTTCGCGCAGGGCTGCCTGGTGCCATTGCGGACCGAACTCGCCACCGCCACGGATATTGGCCTGAACGAAGATGCCGCCATTCTCGAGCCACAGCTTGCCCATTTCCGGCTTGTAGGCCGGTGTCAGGCTGACCTGGAAGCCACCATAACCCAGCATGACGGTCGGGTTGGTTCCGTCCAGCTTCATCTCGCGCGGGCGGGTGATGAAATAGGGAATCTTGGTGCCGTCGGCCGAGGTGGCTTCATACTGTTCGACGACATGGGTCGAAGCGTCGAACTTGGCCGGAGCGGATTTCAGCTCGGTGGTGGCACCGGTGTTGAAATCGGTCAGGCTGAGGGTCGGCGGGGTCAAGAAGCCCTGCGTCGAGACAAAGACGCGGCCCGTGGTGCGCGAGCTGGAGCCGAGGCTGACAGCCATATTGTCCGGCACGGCGATGGCGGTGGTGGTCCAGCCGTTTTCACCTTCGCTGAAGCGCGACAGGCGACCCACAACATTGTCGGAGATCACGGCCAGAATGCCGTCCTTCATCACCCGCACATCCTGAAGCGACTGGCGCTCGGTCGGCGAGAAGACGAGGGCGGCATTGCGCGGATAGGCAATGCGCGGACGCATTTCGCCCAGCAGGTTGAACGGAATGGCCAACAGCTCGCCGCCCTTATAGGCGTGACCGTCAAAGGCCCAGTCTTCGTCGGGCGAGAAGACCAGCTTGTCACCCAGCATGCCCTGCACACCGACGCGGGTCGGCAGGGTCAGCTTATAAGGCTTGTTGTCGCGGCCCAGTGCCCAGGTTTCCGAGCGGAAAGTGTCCAGCGGACGGCTGAACAGCACGGCCTGCACCACGCCGTTCGGGTCGCGCATGACCATGGGCGAGACGCCATAGCCACCATCGGCCTGTTCGCCACGATAGACCTCGGTGGCCTGTGCCAGTGACTGGCCGCGCTTGAGGGCCTTGATGATGAAGGGATAGCCCGACTCCGTCATGGTGCCCGCACCGAAATCGGTGGCCACCAGCAGGGTGTCGGCATCCAGCCAGCTGATGCGGTGCTTGCCTTCGGGCAGGTCGAAACCGCCCGCGACAAAGCTCTTGGTGGTGGTGTCGAACTCGCGCACGCGCACGGCATCCTTGCCGCCGTCCGACAGGTTGATCAGGCAGCGGGTCTCGTCCGGTTGCAGGCAGGACGAGCCCTTGAACACCCAGTCACGACCTTCAGCCTTGGCGAGGGCGTCGATGTCCAGCAGGGTTTCCCATTGCGGCTGGGCTGTGCGGTAGCTGTCCAGCGTGGTCCGGCGCCACACACCCTTGGGGTTGGCACCGTCCTGCCAGAAATTACCCAGACCATCGCCCAGGAAGCTGACGCCCGGAATGCGGTCGGTGGCCGTCAGAATGGCCTGCGCCTGCTCGCGGAAAGGCTCGTAGCGGGCATCGGTGGTCAGAGCGCCCAGAGACTTGCGGTTGGCCTCGGCAACAAAGGCCATGGCCTCGGTGCCTTGCACCTCTTCCAGCGCCAGATGGTCATCGGCAGCGGCGACACCGGCGGGCGACAGGTCCTTGGGGAAGTGCGGCGGCATGGCGTTCGATTGCACCACAGTGGTCGAGGCATTTTGCACGGCGGTTGCCGCAGGCGCGCAGGCCATCAGCAGGACCGGCACGCAGGCCGAAGCGATAAGTGTTTTCATCATCGGATTTAGTTTCCCTGAGCTTCGGTGGTCTGCGGATTATCGATCAGACGACGGGTCAGATAGGTGTATTCGAGGGCCAGACGACGGGCGCTTTCGCGCAGGTTGGCACCGGCGGCGTGGCCACCATCGGTGTTCTCGTAGAACAGCACCTGATGGCCCAGTTCTTCGAGGCGTGCGGCAGCCTTGCGGGCGTGGCCGGGGTGGACGCGGTCATCCTTGGTCGAAGTGTGGATGAAGACTTCCGGATAGGGCGCGTCGGCCGACAGGCGCTGGTAAGGCGAGTATTCGGCGATCCATGCGCGTTCTTCGGCAATGTCGGGATTGCCGTATTCACCCATCCACGATGCACCGGCCAGCAGCTTGTGGAAGCGCAGCATGTCGAACAGGGGCACCTGAATGACGGCGGCGTTGATCAGGTCCGGACGCTGGGTCAGCATCGCGCCCATGAACAGGCCGCCTTGCGAGCCGCCCATAATGCCCAGATGCGGCTGGCTGGTGATGCCGCGTGCGATCAGGTCCAGAGCCACCGCCTGGAAGTCTTCGTGGGCACGCTGGCGGTTTTCTTGCAGAGCGGCCTGGTGCCAGCGCGGGCCGAACTCGCCACCGCCACGGGTATTGGCGATGACATAGACGCCGCCGCGCTCCAGCCACAGCTTGCCCATGGGGCCGCTATAGGACGGCAGCAGCGACGACTGGAAGCCGCCATAGCCATAGAGCAGGGTCGGGTTGGAGCCGTCCATCGGTGCGTTTTCGCTGCGCACGACGAAATAGGGCACCAGAGTGCCGTCCTTGCTGACAGCCTGATGCTGTTCGACGATCTTGCCGGTGGCATCGAACTTGGGCGGTAGCGATTTGGACAGGGCCATCTGGCCGGTCGCCGCGTCACCGAAATACAGGCTGGACGGCGTCAGGTAGCCGCTGACCGAGGCGAAGAACTGGTCGTTCTGGTCGGAGGTCGAGCCGATACCGACGGTGACGTTTTCCGGCAGGTTGGCGCGGGTGCGCGACCAGTCGGCGGGGTCATAGACATAGATCGAGCCGCGTACGTTTTCATAAAGCGCGACGATCAGGCGGTTGCGGGTGGCGCTGATGCCTTCGACAGCTTCGCGCTCGCCTGGGCTGATGACCAGTTCGGCCTGAACCGACTTGTCGGCCAGCCATGCGTCGAGATCATAGGCAAAGATGTCGCCGGTCTTGAAGGTCTGGCCCGACGGTGCGGTCCAGTCTTGGTCGGTCGAGATGATCACCTTGCCTGCGACCAGCGCATTGATACCGCCCTTGGACGGCAGCGGCACCGGCGTGACCGAACCGTCGGCATTCAGGATGTATTTGTCGCTGTTATAGAAGTCGCGCATGCGGGTGATGAAGGTGGCCTTCACCACACCGTCGGCATCGCGCAGGCTGTAGCCGCTGACCGACATGTCGGTGGTTTCGCCCTCGAACACCTGAACCGCCTGAACCAGTGTCTGGCCGCGCTTGAGAATACGCACGGTGCGCGCATAGCCCGAAGTGGTCAGCGAGCTTTCGTCGAAAGCATAGGAGATCAGCAGGGTGTCCTGATCGATCCAGCTGGCACCCGACTTGGATTCCGGCAGGTTGATGCCGCCGTCGACGAACTGTTTGGTGACCTTGTCGAACTCGCGGATGGTCACGGCATCCTTGCCGCCATCCGACAGCGAGATCAGGCAGTAGCGGCCTTCGGGAGCAAGGCAGGACGCGCCCTTATAAACCCAGTTAGCACCTTCGGCAGCGGCAAGCGCGTCAAAGTCGAGAATGGTTTCCCACTGCGGGTTGGCAGTGTTGTAGGAGTCCATCGACGTGCGGCGCCAGATGCCGCGCACATGGTCGGCGTCCTGCCAGAAATTCTCGACCGAACCGTCACGCTGGATGCTGGCACCCGGAATACGGTCACGCGATTGCAGGATGTCCAGTGCCTGCTGGTACAGGCCCTCATAGCGTGGATCAGATTGCAGCGTACCCAGCGAATGCTTGTTCTTCTCGGCCACCCATGCATCGACACGCTCGCTCTGCACGTCTTCCAGCCACAGATAGGGATCGGTCGCGTCGGTTGTCGCAAAAGCGGCGGCGGGGGCAGGGGTATTCTGGGCCATGGCGACAGCAGGAATTCCGGAAGCAAGAAGAAGCGCTGCGGCAGCAACTGCCGAGCGACGGGCCAAGTGACGGTGCATTTGAAAGATAGGCTCCCTATGGGTTCTGATTTTTCGGCACCTTGGCTGTGGTCGGGCCGTGGGGCAAGGCGACAAAATAGAGCGGCCGGTTTAGTTGCCCTCGTCGGGGATATTCAGCAACAGCCCGCAGGCCTTGCAGTGGACCGCATCGGGGTCATGTTTTTGTAAGCCACAGGACGGACAGGGAAATTTGACCTTGTGCGGGCGGATCAGGGTCTGGGCCAGACGGATAAACAGCGTGATTCCCACCAACATGATGATGATGGAAATCAACCGTCCCCAATTTCCGGGCAGGGTGATGTCGCCAAAGCCGGTGGTCGAAAGCGTGGCGACCGTGAAATAGAGCGCGTCCAGATAGCCGTTAATGCCGTCGGCCTTGCCACGGAAATAGGCATAGACGAAGCCGGTGGTCACAAAGATAAAGGTGATCAGGGCGACCGCTGCGCGGGTGATTTCCTCGACGCGGGTATCGTCGAAGCGGCGCCCGACGGTACGCCAGAACAGATCACTGTTCAGCAGGCTCCAGAACCGCAGCAGTCGCAGGAAGCCGAAATTGGCCAGCCAGGCCGGAAACAAAAGCGTGGCCAGCACAAACAGGTCGACCCACACAATCGGCCGTTTCAGCCACTCCTTGAGCGAGGAGTGGGCATAGGCCCTCGCCGCCAGATCAAGTCCGAGGATCAGCGCAACCAGATAGTCCAGCGCATAAAAGACCCAGCCCGCTTCCTTGAGGATAGGTGCGGCGATGAAAAAGCCGATAATGGCCAGATCGATAAGGATGACCATCAGGCGGAATTTCACCGCTGTTGGCTGGGTACCGTGATAAAGGTAGCGCAAGCGCGCCCTCAGGCGCAGACCTTCGATGCTTTTGGGCGGCTGGGGGTGGTGTGGATCGCTGGAGCGCATAGCGCAGCGATACATGAGTTGGGGCGAAAGCCCAGAGGATGAGTGTCAGATAATGAGCGACGGCCAGCATCGGAAAAGCGGCGAATACGGCTATGTGCGCATGAATGGTGCGGGCAATGCCTTTATCGTGGTCGATGCGATGGAGACGCCGTTCCGGCCTTCCGAAGGCGAGGTGCGCCGTCTGGCGTCCGTCGAGGCCGGTCTTGGCGGGTTTGACCAGTTGATCGCGGTCGAGAAGGCAGACGGTGGTGATGCCTTCATGCGGGTGTGGAACTCCGACGGCTCGCTAGTGGAGACGTGCGGCAATGCTCTGCGCTGTGTTGGCTGGCTGATGCTGGATGCGACCGAAAAGGCCGAGGTGACGATCGACACACTGGCCGGTCCTACACTGGCACGCACAGCGGCCGAACGGGACGGGTTGAAACAGGTCACGGTGGATATGGGCCGTCCGCGTCTGGACTGGCAACAGATCCCGCTGGCCGAAGAAATGGATACGCGCGGGATCGAGCTACAGGTCGGGCCCATCGACAACCCGCTGGTGCATACGCCGGGGGCGGTTTCGATGGGCAATCCGCATGTGGTGTTTTTCACCGACCGTCTGGACGATGTCTTTGTGCGCGGCACCGGCTCGCTGATCGAACACCACCCGCTATTTCCCGAAGGCGTGAATGTCGGCTTTGCCGATGTTCTGGACCGCCAGACCATCCGTTTGCGGGTGTGGGAACGCGGGGCGGGTCTGACGCTGGCCTGCGGTACCGGCGCCTGTGCGGCCATGGTGGCGGCCAGCCGCCGCGGCCTGATTGATCGCTCGGCAAGGATGATCCTGGATGGCGGCGAATTGACGATCGAATGGGATGCGGTTTCGGATCATGTCTTCATGACCGGACCGATTGAAATTGAACGGACGGGACAACTTCAGTCTGTACTGTAATGTAGTGTGAGCAATGAGCGGTTGTCCCTGAGGAAACCACGCTCTAGGAACAAGATGCTGCACACGCCTCTGGTTGAGAATAAATGCCTGATTTGACCGATAAACAAACCTTCTCCGATGACGACGCCCTGGAATTCCACAAGGCGCCGACGCCGGGCAAGATTTCCATGGCTCCGACCAAGCCGATGGCGACCCAGCGCGACCTGTCGCTGGCCTATTCGCCGGGCGTGGCTGTGCCGGTGCGCGCCATCGCCGAAGATCCCGACAAGGCCTATGACTATACGTCCAAGGGCAACCTTGTTGCCGTGATCTCGAACGGCACGGCCATTCTGGGTCTGGGCAACCTTGGTCACATGGCATCCAAGCCGGTGATGGAAGGCAAGTCGGTTCTGTTCAAACGCTTTGCCGACGTCGACAGCTTCGACGTGGAAGTGAAGACGACCGATCCCGACGAGTTCATCACCGTTGTGAAAAACATCGGCGACACCTGGGGCGGCATCAACCTCGAGGACATCAAGTCCCCCGAGTGTTTCGAGATCGAAGCCCAGCTTCAGGATCTGCTTGATATTCCGGTCTTCCATGATGACCAGCACGGTACGGCCATCATCGCCACTGCCGGCCTGATCAACGCGGCCCATATTGCGGGCAAGCGACTGGACGAGCTGAAAGTGGTTCTGTCGGGTGCCGGTGCTGCCGGTTTGTCGACTATCGCCCTGATGAAGGCTGCGGGCGTCAAGGCCGAGAACACCGTCATCTGCGACCGCGACGGCGTGGTCTATAAGGGCCGCCCGAGCGGTATGGACCAGTGGAAGGCGGCGCATGCCACCGACACACCGCACCGCACTCTGGCCGAGGCTATGGTGGGTGCAGACGTGGTCATCGGTCTGTCGGCCAAGGGCGCGATCAGCAAGGACATGGTGGCCTCGATGGGCCCGCGTCCGATCATCTTCGCCATGGCCAACCCCGATCCGGAAATCACACCGGAAGAGGTTCAAGAAGTGCGCGATGACGCGATCATCGCCACCGGCCGTTCGGACTATCCCAACCAGGTCAATAACGTCCTGGCCTTCCCGTACCTGTTCCGTGGTGCGCTGGACGTGCGTGCGCGCCAGATCAACCACGAGATGAAGGTGGCCTGCGCCGAGGCTCTGGCCGCGCTGGCCCGTGAGGATGTGCCGGACGAGGTTGCGGCGGCTTATCGCGGTCGCAAGCTGAAATTCGGTGCCGACTACATCATTCCGTCGCCGTTCGATCCGCGTCTGATCTGGTACATCCCGCCCTTCATCGCGCAAGTCGCGATGGATACCGGCGTGGCGCGTATGCCGATCGAAAACATGGAGGCGTATCGCATTTCGCTGCGCCAGCGCGTCGATCCGTCGGCGGCCCTGATGCAGAAGATCTCGTCGGCGGTCCGCATGGGCCCCAAACAGCGCGTGGTCTTTGCCGAGGGCGAAGAACAGGTCGTCATCCGTGCGGCCTGGGCCTTCAAACAGGCCGAGCTGGGCGAGCCGATCCTGGTCGGTCGCGAAGAACTGATCCGCCAGAATGCTGCCGAAGCCGGTCTGAACTTCGACGATCTGGGCATCAAGATCATGAATGCCCGCGTCTCGGAGCGTAATGCCGACTATGTGGAGTGGTTGTATAACCGTCTGCAACGTCGCGGCTATCTGCGCCGCGATGTGCAGCGCATGATCAATCAGGACCGCAACTATTTCGGCGCGGCCATGGTCGCGCGCGGTGATGCAGACTGCATGGTCACGGGCGTCACCCGCAACTTCAACATGGCCCTGAAAGAGGTCCGCCGCGTTCTGGACGTGAGCGACCGTATGATCGGCCTGTCGATTGTATTGGCCAAGGGACGCACCCTGTTTGTGGCCGACACCTCGATCCACGAACTGCCTAATGCCGAGGAACTGGCCGAAATCGCCGTCAAGGCGGCCTCGACCGTTCGCAAGCTGGGCCGGACCCCGCGCGTCGCCTTCATGTCGTACTCGACCTTCGGTGATCCCCCCGGCGATCGTGGCGAAAAGGTCCGCGAGGCGATCCGTATCCTCGACGGTATGGATGTCGATTTCGAATACGAAGGCGAGATTCCGCCGGAACTGGCTCTGAACCCCGAGGCACGCGCCAACTATCCGTTCATGCGTCTGACGGGCGATGCCAATGTGCTGGTCATGCCGGCCATCCATTCGGCCGCCATCTCGACCCGTCTGGTACAGTCGCTGGGCGCAGCGACCGTGATTGGTCCGCTGCTGGTCGGTCTTGAAAAGTCGGTACAGATCGTGCCGCTGGGTGCCTCGGTCAGCGAGATCATCACCTCGGCGACCTTTGCCGCCTATTCGGGCGCAGGTATCGAAGAGTAATCTTCGGACGAGTGACAAAGATATAGGGCGGTGCCAATGGCGCCGCCCTTTTTGTTTAGGCGTCCTGTTCTTCTTGCGCCTTCTTCAGCGCCATGTGGCGCGGGGCGACATAGAAGGCCAGCGCAATGGCAAACAGGCCGATGCCCATCGAATAGAAGAAGAAGGTCATATAGCCCGCACCAAGCCCGGCGACGCTGACCCCGCTCTTGGCAGCGCCTTCGACCAGAGAGCCTTCGGGCAGGGCGGTGAAAAAGCCTTTCAGCGGGGCGGTAAAGCCGCCTGCGTCGGCGCTGCGGGCCGAGGCCTCGACGATCTTGCCCGATTGCGACGCCACCAGCTTGCCGGGCAGGGCATAGAGCGAACTGAACAGGGCATACTGGGTGGCCGTAAAGCCGACCGAGGTCAGGCTGGACATATAGGCGATCAGGGCTGTGCCCGCGATGCCGGTGGCGACATTGTCGATGCCGATGGAGATAAACAGAGCACCAAGATCATGTCCTTGCGTGGCCAGCCATGCAAAGACCAGATTGGAGACAGGGCTCATAAAGGCCCCGACCAGCATGGAGCGGATCAGGCCGAAACGGGCCACCATCGCGCCGCCCACAAAAACGCCCAGCGACATGGCGACGACGCCGAAAATCTTGCGAACCTCGCCGATTTCCAGAAGGCTGAACCCGAGATCCAGATAGAAGGGGTTCATGATGTTCAGCACAAAATCGGACAGACGATAGAGGCAGATCAGGGCGAGGATCGGCCCCGCCAGCTTGCCAAAGCGGACGAAGAAATCCTTCACCGGCGCACCGAACGACGCGGCCAGATAGGCCCCCGGGCGTGTGCGGTAGTTGGGAATGGGCGAACAGGCACCGAACAGCAGGCCAAAGCCGGCAATGATCCAGACAAATTGGACCAGCACGCCCAAGCCGCCCGAGGTTTCAAGACCGCTGGCAAAGAGGTTCATCAGGGCATCGGGCAAGACCGGACCCAGGGCCCATTTAAAGGCGTCGATCTTGTCCGTCAGGCCGGTGCCGATCAGGATGGCGGCAAGGAAGATCAAGCCGATACGGACGACCCATTCGATCTTTTCGGCAACGGGACGCGACGGGATGTCGGAGACCGGAATGGGGCGAATAACATGGGCCTGTTCGCGCGGGGCCAGAAGAACGCCCAACACGCCGATGCCCATCAGGGCCGCCATCACCGCATAGGACAGGTTCCAATTATAGAACTCGGCCAGTGCCAGCGGCACGAAACCGGCAACAATCTGGGCGACGCGGTAACCCAGTTGATAGGCGGCGGCCATGGCGCCCTGACGACTGTCATCCACGGCCTCGATCCGCCAGGCGTCGATCGCGATATCCTGTGTCGCGCCAAAGAAGCCGACCATGACGGCGAAGAGCGCCACCATGCCAAGATTGTCATTGGGGTTCTGACCCGAGATCAGCCACAGGCCCAGAATAATGACCCCTTGCGTGGCCAGCATCCATGAACGGCGATGCCCCAGCCATTTGGACAAGAAGGGGATGTTGGTGCGGTCCAGCAGCGGGGCCCAGACGAATTTCAACGCATAGGTCAGTGTCGCCAGCGCGAAGAAGCCGATCATCTCCAGCGACACACCCGAATGGCGCAACCACGCCGACAGGGTGTCGTAGATCAGCAGGAACGGCAGGCCCGCCGAGAAGCCCAGGAGCAGCATGGCGAACGGGCGACGCTCACCATAAACCGCCAAGCCTGCCAAACGCCCTGCCTTGGGTTTGGCCGGGGTGTCAGACACAGAGGTTCCGGCGGGCGTTTGTTCAGGCGGTACCATACGGAACTCCGGTATTTTACCGGAGGGTATCCGGCGTTAGGTCGTGACGACCAATTTGGCGTGGTTATGCCCGTTCGTCCAGCGCGATAGCGCCATTCGAAGGGCATCGATTTCAAGAGGTTTGGTCAGGTGGTCATTCATGCCCGCTTCCAGACAGGCGGCGCGGTCCTCGGCATAGGCATTGGCAGTAAGGGCGACAACGGGGGTGGCATCACCCCGCGCGCGAAGCTGCTGAACTGCGGCCACACCGTCCATGCGCGGCATGCGCATATCCATGAAGATGATGTCGAACATATGCGAGCGGGCGGCTTCCAGGGCTTCATGCCCGTCTGCGGCGGTTTGGACCGTGCAACCTTCGCGGCGCAGCAAGGTCTTGGCCAGTAATTGTCCGACCGGATTGTCCTCGACCAGCAGCACCCGCACCCCCTTGAAGGAGCCGGCGGCCAGTCGGTCATCCTCCAGATGTCGGATCGACAGAGGCGTTATATCGGCTCGTTGCGAAGCGACCATAATCCGTTCGGCTAGGGATTCACGGCGCAGGGGCTTGATCAGATAGCCGTGATAGCCATCGCGTTTATAGCTGGAGATCAGATCGCGCTCGGAGGGTTTAAGCAGGATGATGGCGCGCTGGTTGGCGGGCAGGGGAACCCGCTGGTTTTCGTCGGCCAGAGTGTGGTCGATCAGGATCACCTCGGCCTGTTTGACGACCTTGCCGCCGCTGGCAATGATCTGGTTGTCGATGCTGGTGGCCAGCATCGGATCGGGCGTGGCGACCTGAACGGTGATACCGACCAGAGGGCGGCTGCGTTCGGGGGTGGCGGCGCGGTTGAACTGGGCCTCGAAGCGGAAACGTGCCCCGTGTCCGTCAGGGCGGTTCTCGACCGACACCTTGCCCTTCATGGCTTCGGCAAGGCGACGCACGACGGCCAGGCCCAGTCCGGCCCCGTCATGGCGGGCCGCATCGGATTGATCGGCGTGACCGAATTCCTCGAAGATACGGCTGCGGGCCTGTTCGGGAACGCCCGGGCCGGTATCGTCAATCAGGAAACAGATTTTCGGTTTCAGGTCCGTACCGCCACAGCGCGTTATGGAGATATGCACCCCGCCATGATCGGTGAATTTCACCGCATTGCCCGCGAGGTTGAACAGGATCTGACGCAGGCGTCCTTCATCGGCGATGATGTCGGGTGCATCGGCGGCGACCGACCACATGATTTCCAAACCATGTTCGTGGGCGCGCGTGCTGAGCAGTTCGGCAACGCTGCGGGTCAGGCCTTCGAGGTCGACGGGGGCCAGATCGAATTCCAGCGCCCCCGCTTCGAGGCGGGCATAGTCCAGCAGGTCGTTGACCAGACCCAGCAGGTGTTCGGCAGATTTCTGAGCCGCTTCGGTATAGGCGCGCTGGGCTCCATCAAGGCGGGTACGCGACAGCAGACCCAGCATACCGATTACCCCGTTCAGAGGGGTGCGCATCTCATGGCTCATCAAGCGCAGGAATTGCTGTTCGGGAGCCGCCGCCGACAGTTTGTCGAGTGCGGTCATGGTGGCGGATTTGCCGGTGGAGGATGTTCGTTCGCGTGGAGCCATAAGGTAACGCTTAAGCCCTAGAATGTAAAAAACTGACGAACGTCGATTTTTAAATTTATGACACTGTGGATTTCATAAGATTGAATTCCTGCTCGGCCCGCAAGGTGCTGCGACGGTACATCAGGGCCTCTGCGACATGATGTCGTGCGATGGTGGCGGCTCCCTCCAGATCGGCAATGGTGCGGGCAAGGCGCAAGGTGCGTGTCCACCCGCGTGCGCTCATGCCGCTGCTTTCGGCCGCTCTGGTCAGTAAGGCCTTGGCGTCGGCATCGGGGCGGGTAAAGGCCTCGAAGGCATCGCCGCCTAAGCGGGCATTGAGGCCGTCGCGGCTGTCGATGCCGAAATCTGTGGCACGTCGGGTTTGCAGGTCGCGAGCGCGAGATACACGGGCAGCGACTTCCTTGGTGCCTTCGGCAGGGGGCGGAAGCGCCATGTCGGCGGCGGTGACGGGCGGGGTGTCGATGGTCAGGTCGATACGATCAAACAGCGGACCGGAGATGCGGTTCTGGTAATCCTTCTGACAGCGCGGAGCCTTGCCGCACGCCCCCTTGCCCGCACCGCCCATACCGCAACGACACGGGTTCATGGCGGCGACCAGCTGGAAACGCGCCGGATAGCGCACATGGGCATTGGCGCGGGCCACCATGATCTCGCCCGTCTCGAGCGGCTGGCGCAGCGAATCCAGAGCCTGAGGCGAGTATTCGGGCAGTTCGTCGAGGAACAGGACGCCATTATGCGCCAGCGACGCCTCGCCCGGTTTGGCGCGATGACCGCCACCGGTGAGGGCCGCCATTGAAGCAGAATGGTGCGGTGCGCGAAAAGGTCGCTCGCGGCTCAAGGCCCCGCGCTCGATCAGGCCAGCGACCGACCACACCATCGAGGTTTCAAGCAGTTCGGCGGGTGTCAGGGGCGGCAACAGGCCCGGCAGGCGTTGGGCCAGCATGGACTTGCCCGAGCCCGGCTGTCCGATGAACAGCAGGTTGTGTCCACCGGCGGCGGCAATCTCCAAGGCGCGCTTGGCCCCTTCCTGTCCTTTGACGTCGCGCAGGTCGGCCACGGCCTTGCCCTCGCTCATATCGCCGGGCTTGGGGGCGGTCAGGATCTGCTGGCCACGGAAGTGGTTGATGAGAGAAATCAGAGAGCGGGGGGCCAGCAGGCGCACATCACCCGCCCAAGCCGCCTCTGGTCCATTGGCTTCGGGACAGATCAGGCCCAAGCCCAAAGCGGATGCCGCGACCGCCGCAGGCAGGGCCCCACCAACCCGCGCAATCTGTCCATCCAGCCCCAACTCACCAATAGCTGACCAGCCTTCAAGGGCATCGGGTCCGATCACCCCCATCGAGGCCAGAAGAGCCAGTGCGATCGGCAGATCAAAATGGCTGCCCTCCTTGGGCAGATCGGCAGGGGCCAGATTGGCGATAATCTTTTTAGGCGGCAGCGAAAGACCGATACCGGCAAATGCACCGCGCACCCTCTCGCGGCTCTCGGCCACGGCCTTGTCGGGTAGGCCGACAATGGAGAACGCGCCCTGCGGCGTGGCCACCAACTGTACCTCGACATCGACACGGCGCGCTTCGGCCCCGTCAAATGCCAGCGTCACCACCCGCGCAACCATGATTGTTCCCCACCACCCTAGTGGCGGAACAAATCACGAACCTACGACCTTTGCAATAGCGTTGATATCTAACTTTAATCGGCTTCGGGCGTAATGCTGTGAATCACCTCGCCTGTGGCATCAAGGAATTGGATCGAACCGAAGCCCTCTTCGGTGACGGTCATGCGAATACGGGGCTTGTCGTTTTTGTCCGACAGCGAAACGGCGGGGGTGCCGTCTGCGGCAACGGTGAACTGCATACGGGTCGGGGTAGACACACCGGGCACAAGCGCATTGCCCAGTGCCGGTTCGCGCATCAGAGGCGGAGCCTGATTGATGGAAAAGGCGACGGAGCCATCCGGAGAAACCCGCCATCCGATCGCATCCATGGCGGGGTGGTCGAGCGCCAGTACCGCCATGCCGCCCTCAACATCGGCGGTGCCGAACCCGCCGCGTTCGCTGCCCTTGTCGTCATAGAGGATTAGTCCCGCAACATTGAAGGCGCGTTTGTACTGGATACCGTCAATGATCGGTGCCGGTGTTTCTCCCGACAAGGTCATGCGGATGGTGCCGTCTGCATCGACGATATCGATGCGCCGCGCGCTGATCCGGTCATGGTCCGGAGCATCGATACGAGTTTGAGGGCTACGGTCCTCGATGATGCGGTTCAGAACAGCCAGTGACGGGCGTCTGGGTTCTGCGTCTTGCGCCAGAACAGGCATGGCCGTCAGGCTTGCCAGTACCATCGGTACGGCAGTCATAAATATCGAACGCATGATTTTTCTCCCGAAGAGAGCGGCTGTCCTAGTGCGAGGCTTGCCGCTTCTTTTCGATGACTTCCCACATCGCTGCCGTAGCGTCGATACCCGAGAAGTCGAGAAGCTGTTGCGCACCGGTTGGGGAGGTGACGTTGATCTCGGTCATGTAGTCGCCGATGACATCGATGCCGACAAAGATCAGGCCGCGCTCTTTCAGATAGCCGCCGATGGTGCCGCAGATTTCCAGATCGCGCGGGGTCAGCTCGACAGGGGCTGCGGTGCCGCCAACGCGCAGGTTCGAGCGCACTTGATCTTTGGCCGGAATACGGTTGATGGCCCCGACAGGCTCGCCATCGACAATCAGGATACGCTTGTCGCCCGCCGAAACAGCTGGAATGAATTTCTGGATCACCAGCGGATCGCGCGAAGCCGAGGCGTGGATTTCGATCAGGGCTTCGAGGTTCGGATCATCGGCTTTCAGGCGCACCACGCCCGAGCCCGCCGCACCGTGAAGCGGCTTGAGGACCACATCGCCGTGGCGTTTGTGGAAGTCCATCAGGGCGACCGGATCGATGCTGACCAGGGTTGGCGGTTGCAGTTGTGGCCACAAGGTCGCGACCAGTTTTTCCGGTGCCGAACGGACCTCGGCCGGATCGTTGACCACCAGCGTCTTGGGGTGGATGCGTTCCAGCAGATAGGTGGCCGTGACATAGGCCATGTCGAATGGCGGATCCTGACGCATCAGCACCACATCGATATCGTTTTCGAGGTCCAGTTTGACCTCGTCGCCAAAGGTGACGTGATCGCCCTGTGCTTTTTTCACGGTGACCGGACGGGCGCGGCAGTACAGGCGGCCTTCATCCAGAGCCAGTGTGCGGAAGTCATAGACCCACAGCTTGTGGCCGCGTGCCTGCCCTGTCAGGGCCATCAGGAAGGTGGTGTCCGAGCTGACATTGACGTCCTCGATCGGATCCATCTGGATGGCAACTTTGAGCATGGCGTTTCCTTTGACGGGGCGCAGGGTGCGAAGAACAAGGCTTTGATGCAGGGTGCAGACAAGGCCGTGGATCATGTGTGGCGATGCGGGTGACGGTTCGCAAGGACCGCAGGGGCGATAAATGCTCCCTAGTTCAGTCTCAGCCGAATTTTGTGCAGGCTATAGGCCGTGCTGGCCTCGACCGCATCGCTGATTTCGCGGGCGCGGGAGATGGCCTCCATGGCACCGTTCAAAATGCCCTGACGCTCGCGGGCGGCGGCGACATCCAGCCACGGGCGGTGGTCACACGGGTCCAGCAACGCACGGCGCAGGGCCGAGCGTTCGGCAAGATCATAGGCCTGTCCCTGCATGGCGCGGGCAAAGACGATGTTCTGCAACCGGATGACGGCCTGACGGTCGCTGATCGGGGCCATCAGAAGATCGAGGCGGTCGGCCACATGCAAAGTCAAACCGGCATGCAGGGCGCGGCGAGTCAGTTCGCTGGGCAGGACCAGTCGGCCCTGACTGAAGGGATCCAGCGCCACCGGCCCTTCGGGCGTTTCCACCCGCAACAGGACGTGACCGGGGAAGTCGACGGCGGCGGCTTCCAGCCCTGCGCGACGGGCGGCCTCCAGATAGAAGATCACCAGAAGCGCCGACAGTCCCCGACGCGACTGGGTGACATTGATAATATCGGTGCCCTGCAGGGTCTCGCCGTTCAGCAGGTCGCCATTTAGCCGGAAATCTCCGGCCATGGTTTCGGTCAGGGCTTCGTCGGGAGATTCTTTTTCCACGCGCTCGCGCAGGCGCTTGGACGAGGCCTCGACAAGTTGACGCACCGTCGAGGCATCCCGGAACGGGGTATCGTGCAGCGCGCAGGCAATAGTGGCTTCCAGTGTCGGGAAGGTTTTGTCGTCGGCCAGACCGGCGGCTTCCAGAATGGATATGGCCTCTTCGCGGGTCAAAAACGTGTCCGTCCACTGGTCATCAGGTTGCGAACATGGCGCGGAAAGCGACCGGGCGATAGGGCAATAAGATCAAGGCGCGGTGTCAGCCGGTTTAAGGCCGGGCGACTGCGGCACAGGCGCGTTGCGGCCTGTAGCAAGCGGTCCTGCTGGTCGGGCCGCAGCGACAGTTCGGCCTGATCGCGACGCGTGCGCGACTTGACCTCGGCGACCACCAGATAGCGGCCCTTGCGAGCCAGAATGTCGATCTCGGCCATAGGGGTTTTCAGGCGAAAGCCCAAAATCTGGTAGCCCTTGAGCATCAGATAAAGCACCGCCAGCCACTCGTTGCGGTGACCGGCACGCCAAGCTTTGCGGCCCCGCCCGCTGCGTTCCGATGAAACCAAGATGGCTGTCGTCCCCCTTTGGACTGCTCTCGTCGAACCTATTTCCCCTGTAGGTCCAATGCGCGTTTGTAGAGTGTTTTACGCGGAAGATTGAGCGCCTTGGAGACTTCCGAGGCGGCCTCGCCCAAGGGCAGTCGTGCCATGGCTTCTTTCAGGGCCGCATCGATGTCGGCCTCGCTGGCGACTTCGGCAGCACCTGGCCCGACGACGATAACAATCTCGCCCTTTGGAGCATCACAGCGTGGATTGTTCGCGAGTTCAGGCAGGGTGCCACGCACGCATTCTTCATACAGCTTGGTCAGTTCGCGGGCGACGGCGGCATCGCGCGGACCCAGAACCTCGGCCATGTCGGTCAGGCTGTCTTTCAGGCGCGGGCCGCTTTCAAAGAAGACCAGCGTCTGGCGTGAGGTGCGCAATTCTTCCAGCGCAGTTTTGCGTGCCGCAGACTTGGGCGGAAGGAAACCGGCAAAGGTAAAACGGTCCGACGGCAGGCCTGCAATACACAGGGCGGCCAGCGCACTGGATGCGCCCGGAATGGGGTGGACCGGCAGGTCTTCGGCAATGGCCGCGCGGGCGACAATAAAGCCTGGATCGGACACCATCGGCGTTCCGGCATCGGATACCAGAGCCACGACGGCACCGTCCTTCAGCTGCTCGATGGCGATCTGGGCCGCACGGGCCGATGTGTGGTCATCACAGCGTTCCAGCTTGGCCTTGATACCGTAAGCGGTCAGCAGCTTGGCCGTGACGCGGGTGTCTTCGGCCAGAACCAGATCGGCTGCAGACAGCACATCCAGTGCCCGCAAGGTGATGTCGCGCAGGTTCCCGATCGGTGTCGCCACCAGATAAAGCCCGCCGGAGACAGAGCGGGCAGGCGGTGCGGTACGCGGGAAAAGGACGGGATCGGCAGCAGGATCGGACATGGCGCGGACCCTGCCAGTGTCTGCCATCCGGCTCAATGGCGAGGGGAACAAAAAGTAAAACGGGCCGCCTTGGAGGGCGACCCGCTGTAATCTGTATCAAGGCTTGGCCTTAACGCGGGCCGCGACCTCTCAGTCCGCCAAAGACCAGAGACACCACGAACAGGATTACGGCGATGATGGCGACAAATTTGGCGATTTCCATCGAGGTGCCAGCAATACCGCCAAACCCGAGAAGGGCGGCGACCAAGGCGATGATGAAAAAGATAATGGCCCAACGCAGCATGTTGTAACTCCCTGATTATTTTATGGGTGCGGCCACCTGAGTGACTGCGGGGATCCAAAACTGAACGCGTCTCTGCGGCGGGGTGTTCCGTAAAACGGAAATATTCGGGTCATTAAAATGCAAATGGCGCAACCCGTATAAGGCTGCGCCATGCATGTTTTGGGTGTCGCTTTAATCTAGCGGCGACGGGAGCGGCGCTTGTCTCTGGGCGGCTCACGACCCTGGTCGTTGAAGACTGTCAGGGCCAGCGCGGCCAGCCCCGGTTTCTTCAGCAGAACGGCCCCTGCAGCCAGTGCAGCGACAATGCCGATAACCGGGCGTTGCTGGACCAGATGCAGAAGACGGCCCGGCAGACCGTCAGGCTCCTGAGCCTCGTAATCGTCGTCATCATCCTCGTCGCCAACCTTGTTGGCAAAGACGAGGAAGGCGATCAGGGCGAAGACCGAGAACAGACCTGCCGTGATCGCCGCAGCGCCCATAGGCGGCAGCACAAGGCTGAGTGCGTAAAACACAGTTGCGCCCAGCGCGACAACGGCCACCAGAGCGGCTCCTGCGGCCACGGCCCCTGCGATCATGCGGTTGACGAGATGGCGGATCATCAGTTGCGACGGCCTGCCAGCAGAAGGCCGATCACAACGCCGACACCGAGGGCAATGGCGGTCGATTGCAGCGGACGCTCCTGAACGCGTTCGGTGACATAGCGCTGGGCATCGTCAAAACGGTCCTGCGCTTCGTCATAGTATTCACGGCCGCGCTCGCGGGCGGTGGCGTAATATTCTTCGGCCTTGCCCTTGAGCTCTTCGGCCTTGACCTGAGCTGCGGCCTTGGCTTCGGCAGCCTTGGCCTTGAGGTTGGCGGCTTCCTCGCGGGCGCCGATCTTCACATCATCCTTCAAGGTCACAACATCTTCCTTCAGGGTTTTGAGGTCGTCTTTGATGGCTTCACGAGTCTTGGACGTCGCCATGGGGCATCGCCTCCGTAATGAGCTTGACTATAAGATAAGGGGTCCATGATCCCAACGCTATAGGCAACAAGCTGTTCCGCCGCCCAAATGATTAAGCGCTTTGTTTGTAATGGGAAGTGGTGACCAGAAGTTTGCCGTTATGCCACTGGATGGTTTGGATTTTGTCCCATAAAGTCGGGCCTATGACCGATTGGCTGATTGCTCCCCGCCCCGCACCTTCTTTGCCGCTCCATAACGATGTGCGGCGATTTGCCGTGCGTCGCATCGTCTGTGTGGGCCAGAACTATGCGGCCCACGCGCGTGAAATGGGTGCCGCTGGCGACAAGCCGGATCCGTTCTTCTTTACCAAGCCCGCCGATGCCGTGGTCGTGGACGGGGCCGATCCGGTCTATCCGCTGGCGACAGCCAATCTGCACTACGAGGTCGAGCTTGTGGTAGCGCTGGGCGAGGGCGGTAAGCCTGTCGCTTGGGGTGTCGGTGTGGACCTGACGCGCCGCGACCTGCAATCGGCGGCCAAGTCGGCAGGGCGTCCGTGGGATGCCGCCAAGGCCTTTGACCAGTCGGCCCCGTGTGGTGCGCTGAGCCTGACACCGCCGCCTGCCAATGCCGCCATCAGCCTGAAAGTGAATGGCGAACTGCGCCAGAACAGCCATCTGGGCGACATGCTGTGGGATGTGGACGGCATTCTGGGCAAGGCCGCCCAGTTGTGGGATTTGCAGGCGGGCGACCTGTTCTTTACCGGCACCCCCGAAGGGGTCGGGCCATTGAACCCCGGTGACCATGTCGAGGCCGAGATTGAAGGCCTGCCGACGCTGCGCTTTACGGTGGTGGCACGATGATCCTGCATGGCTATTGGCGCTCTGGCACCAGCTATCGCACGCGTATCGCGCTGAACCTCAAGGGCCTGTCCTATGATCAGGCGGCGGTGGATTTGCGCACGGGACAGCAAAAATCGGACGCCTATCTGGCGCATAATCCGCAAGGTCTGGTTCCGGCGCTGGAACTGGATGACGGGATGGTGCTGACCCAAAGTCCGGCCATTCTGGAATGGCTGGAAGAGCAGTATCCTCAAACGCCTCTGCTGCCGTCCGATCATGCCGGACGGGCACAGGTGCGGGCCATGGCGGCGGTGGTCGGGTGTGACATCCACCCGCTGAACAATCTGCGCGTGCTGAAAGCCATCAAGGGTCTGGGTGCCGACGAAGCGGCCACCAGTCAGTGGATCGGCCAATGGATCCATGACGGCTTTGCCGCGCTGGAGGTTCTGGTCGCCCGTCACGGTAAGGGCTGGTGCTATGGCGATCGGCCCACACTGGCGGACTGTTATCTGGTGCCGCAAATCTATTCGGCGCGGCGCTTTAATATCGACCTTTCGGCCTATCCGCATCTGCTGGCGATCGAGGCACAGGCCGATCAACATCCAGCCTTTGTCGCGGCCCATCCTGACCAACAGCCGAACGCCGATCAGCTGTAGAGAAAATCGGCTGAACAAAAAAGAGGGTGAAGACGAACTTCACCCTCTTTAGCGACCGGCGGTCAATCTCGCGTAAACCAATCGGCGCCAGATTGGTCTCGTGAGATTCTCTGACACCCCTAATCCGGTAGACAGACTGGCCCTTGCTGTGGCCGTGGAGTCTGATCGCCATCGCCCGTTGCCCTTGCGGCAGCGCGAGGATTCCGTGCGCCAGATTCTGCAAACGGCGTCGGATGCCGGTATCTCTATGGTGGCGACCAAGCCGACCGGGGATGGCGAGCGTCTTTTGGGTCAGTCATGGCCCTTCCCGTCGCCTTTCCGCGTTTCGGTACGCACGGTGGAACTGTCCGAAGGCCTTGATCGTGCGGAGGCCCGCGCCCGTCGCTCGCTGGAACATATGGGCCTGCCGCGCGGTGATGTGGTTCTGGTACAGAATGCCAATGATCTGGCCGGTGAAGAGGGTCGTGCCCTGTGGAACCGTCTGCAAGGGCTGAAAGAGCGCGGCCTGTTCCGCAAGATCGGCTTTATTGCCTCTATCGAAGACAGCCCCGCTGTTCTGGCGCGTCGTTTCCAGCCGGATGTGGTGCAGTTGCCGTGTAATGTGCTGGACCAGCGCGCGCGCAAGAACGGCACCATCGAAAGTCTGGCCGAGATGGGGGTGCAGGTTCATCTGTCCTCGATCTTTGCCAAGGGATTGTTGTTCACCACCTCGGATCGTCTGCCTGAAGGTTTCCGTGCCTTTGCGCCGTCTTTGTCGCGGGTGCGCCGCCGCATGGCCGAGGCCTGTGTGGACCCGATGCAGGCCGCTTTGACCTATGGTCTGAACCTGCCGGGGGTCGAGCGGGTGATCGTCAAGGTCAACTCGGCACCACAGCTGCGAGCCATTCTGGCAGCCTCCTATGCGCCCTGCGCCGATATCGACTGGTCCAGCATGGCGCTGGAAGACAGCTCGGCGGCGCTCAGTGCCCGCCTGCGCGTGGTCAACGCGGCCTAAGCCCTGCGGGCCTGGTATAGACGACTTAAAATGGGGACTGATGGTGCACTAGGCTTGAGGTAAGGCACCTGATCCGCCACCTTGTCGGGACATGAACGCGCCCCTTGCCCACCCGCCTAAAATCGATTTGACGCCCGATGCCGCAACCACGCCGGTTATGGCGCAATTCCTGACGGCCAAGGCGGCGCATCCCGATGCCATGCTGTTCTTCCGCATGGGCGATTTCTACGAGCTGTTTTTTGACGATGCGGCACAGGCGGCGGCGGCGCTGGGCATTGCTCTGACCAAGCGCGGCAAGCATCGCGGCGAAGATATTCCGATGGCCGGTGTTCCGGCTCATGCGATGGACGGCTATCTGGCCCGTCTGATCCGCCACGGCTTCAAGGTCGCCGTGTGCGAACAGATGGAAGACCCGTCCGAAGCCAAGAAGCGCGGCTCCAAATCGGTGGTGCGCCGTGATGTGGTGCGGGTGGTGACGCCCGGAACCCTGACCGAGGACAATCTGCTGGATGCGCGCGGGGCCAATCGTCTGGCCGCCGTGGTGATCCGCAAGGGCCGCGCCGCCGTGGCGGTGGTGGAGCTGTCGGCCGGTGTGGTGGATTCGGTGGCCTGCGATGTGGGCGATCTGGGTTCGGTACTGGCGGCGTTCCGCCCGTCGGAAGTTCTGGTGCCGGACCGTTTGTTCAGCGACAGCGACATGAAGTCGGCGCTGGACGGCTCAGGCGGTGTGGTTCAGGCCATGCCGCAAGCCTTGGCCGAGCCTAATGGTGCGCGTGACCGCGTACAGCGCCTTTATGGGGTTGCGGCTCTGGATGGTTTTGGCGCGTTTGAAGAGGCCGAGGTTTCGGCCCTTGGTCTGATCGCCGCCTATCTGGAAACCACGCAAGCCGGCAAGATACCCGCTCTGGCCGCACCGCGCCGATCGGGCGATGTCGGCCATCTGGCGATTGACCCTTCGACCCGCAACAGTCTTGAAATCGACCGCACCCAGCGTGGCGAGCGCGACGGCTCCTTGCTGCATGCCATTGACCGCACGGTGACGTCGGGCGGGGCGCGATCGCTGGCCGAGCGGATTTCGCGTCCGATGTGCGATCCGGCGCGTATCAATGCCGATCTGGATGCCGTGGCATGGATGGTCGAGAACCGCCCCCTGCGCCGTGATCTGCGTGACCTGCTGCGCGCGTCTGCCGATGTGGCGCGGGCGACCTCGCGTCTGGCGCTGGGCCGAGGTGGCCCGCGCGATCTGGCGGCAATCCGTTCGGGCCTGATCACGGCCGAAGGTCTGGGCGCACTGTTTGCCACGTCTCTGCGTGATCCGCTGGCGTGGCCGCCGGAGCGGATTGCCTCGGGGCTGGATCGACTGACGCTGGATGGCGAACTGTCGAACCTGCTGGCCGAACTGAAAGAAGGTCTGACCGAAGAGCCGTCGCATCTGGTGCGCGATGGTGGATTTGTAGAGGCCGGACATCGCCCTGAACTGGATGCCGCGCGCGCCCTTCGCGATGACAGCCGCCGCGTGATTGCCGATCTTGAAACCCGCGCCGTTAACGACAGCGGCGTGGCCTTCAAGGTGCGCCACAATGCCGTGCTGGGCTATTTCTTGGAAGCGACGGCCAAGGCTGCCGAACCGCTCATGCGGGCCGGGCCCGACAGTCCGTTTATCCATCGCCAGACCCTCGCCAATCAGGTACGTTTCACCACGGTCGAGCTGTCGGAACTGGATGCCAAGATCAGTCAGGCGGGCCATCGTGCCCTCGCCATCGAGACTGAAACCTTTGAAGGCTGGCGCCGTGAAGTGGCGCGTCTTGCGCCCCTGCTTCAGGCGGTGGCCGTGGCCATTGCCGAACTGGACGCCCATGCCGGTCTGGCCGAATGGGCCGAGGAAGTTGGCGCGGTACGCCCGAGGGTAGATGACAGCCTGAGCTTTGCTATCGAAGGCGGCCGCCATCCGGTCGTCGAGGCGGCGGTAAAGGCGCAAGGCCAACCCTATACGCCCAATGATTGTCGCCTGTCGGGCGATGGCGCATCGGGCAGCCGTCTGTCGATTGTCACCGGCCCCAACATGGCGGGTAAATCGACCTTCCTGCGCCAGAATGCCCTGCTGGTGATCCTTGCACAGGCCGGTGCCTTTGTGCCTGCCCGCTCCATGCAGTTGGGGGTGGTGGACCGTCTGTTCAGCCGCGTGGGGGCAGGCGACGATCTGGCCCGTGGCCGCTCGACCTTCATGATGGAGATGGTGGAAACCGCCGCCATCCTGACACAGGCCACGCCGCGCAGCTTTGTGGTGCTGGACGAGATCGGACGCGGCACCGCTACCTATGACGGTCTGGCGATTGCTTGGGCCACGGCAGAGGCGCTGCACGACAACAACCGCGCGCGCACCTTGTTTGCCACCCACTATCACGAACTGGCCCAGCTTGAGGAAAGGCTGGACTACGTCTCCAACCTGTCGATGGCCGCCAAGGAATGGAATAGCGAACTGGTCTTCCTGCACGAAGCCATCACAGGGGCCGCTGACCGTTCTTACGGTGTGCAGGTGGCGCGTCTGGCCGGTGTGCCGCCCAAGGTGGTGGCGCGCGCCAAGTCGGTGCTGGAAAAGCTGGAAAAGGAAAAGACCTCTTCCAGCAATCTGGGCGACCTGCCTCTGTTTGCGTCTGTCCAGCCCGCGCCGGAACCGACAGGGCCGTCGCCGCTTGATCTGGCGATAAAGGATATCAATCCCGACGACCTGACCCCGCGCGAGGCGCTGGAGGCGCTTTATCGTTTGAAGGGGTTGGCGCAGTAATGTCTCTGGACCCGCGCCTGTTGGAAGCCGCATCGGCTGACGATGTGCGCGGGGCGGTGACAACCCACTTACGCGAAGCCTATGAGGCGGGGCGCGAACGGGCACGACGGCGTCTGGAATCCGGCGGCGAGGGTGCCGAGGTGGCGCGTCTTTACGCCGAGGTCGCCGATGATTTGCTGGTCAATCTGTGGCGTTTTGCGACCGAGGTGCTTTATCCGGATGCGAGCGACCGTCTGTGTTTGATGGCGGTGGGGGGTTACGGGCGCGGGGTCTTGGCTCCGTTCTCCGACCTTGATCTGCTGGTGCTGCGCCCCGTGCCTCAGGTGTCCGAACGCGCGGCCAAGGTCAGCGAGTTCATCCATTATGTGCTGTGGGACTTGGGGCTGAAGGTTGGTTCCAGTTTCCGGTCCCTGCGCGAGACGCTGGACCTGGCCAAAAGCGATATGACGGTGCGGACCACGCTGCTGGAAGCGCGGTTCCTGGTTGGTGATGCCAGACTGGGCGAGGACTTGCTAAAGCGGTTTCGCACGCGGATACGCGAGGCCGATCCGACCCCGTTTATCGCGGCCAAGATGTCGGAACGCGATGTCCGCATCAGCAAGACCGGCGGAGTGCGCAACCGCGTGGAGCCCAACGTCAAGGACGGCAAGGGCGGATTACGCGATCTGAACACCCTGTTCTGGATTGCCCTGTCGGTGGACCCTGACAGTGCGCGCGGCAAGAAGGCGCTGGAAGGATTACTGGGCGCGGGCGAGATGCGCAGCTTCCGCGAAGCCATCGGTTTTTTGTGGCAGGTGCGTATCCATCTGCATCTGGTCGCAGGGCGCGCCGAGGAAAAACTGACCTTTGATTTCCAGCCAGAGATTGCCCGCCGCATGGGGTGGCGTGGCCGTGGTGACGAACTGGCGGTCGAGCGGTTTATGCGCCGTTACTTCCTTGTCGCCGGTAGGGTCGGGGCGCTGACCCGCGCGGTGTCCGCCCAACTGGAAGCCCGCCAGCAGAAGAAATCCGAGGGGCTTTCACGCGGCCTGTCGCGCCTGTTCCAGCGCAAGCGGGTCAAGCTGGCTTTTGACGGACTGGTGGTCGAACAGGGCCGTCTGAGTGTCAGCAGTGCCAATGTGTTTGCCCGTGACCCGGTACGCCTGCTGATGTTGTTCGTCGAGGCGGACAGGCTGGATATCGATCTGCATCCCGATGCCGTTGCGGCGGTGATCCGGTCCTTGTCGCTGGTGACACCGGCGGTGCGGCGCGATCCGAGGGCCAGCGAACTTTTGCTGCATCTTCTGGCCCATAGCCGTCGCCCCTATCGGGTGTTGTCGCTGATGAACGAGACGGGATTGCTGGGACGCTTCCTGCCGGAATGGGGCCGCATCGTCGGCCAGACCCAGTTCAACATGTATCACGCCTATACGGTGGACGAGCACACGCTTCAGGCCGTCGGCATTATCGACGACATCAAGAAGGGCACGCTGGAACACGACCATCCGGCATCCTCTGCGGTCATCCATAGTATTGTCGATCCCGAAGCCTTGATGCTGGCCATGTTGCTGCACGATGTCGGCAAGGGCGGCGATCTGGGGCAGCTGGAAGAAGGGGCCATTGCCGCGCGCAGTGCCTGTGAGCGGCTGGGCATTGATCCGCGCCGGATCGAGCTGGTGGTCTGGCTGGTGCGCAATCACTTGCTGATGAGCGACTATGCCCAGAAGCGTGATGTGTCGGACCCTGACACCGTGCGGGCCTTTGCCGAGGCGGTGGGGGATCTGGAGCGTCTGCGGATGCTGATGGTGCTGACGGTGGCCGATATCCGCGCCGTCGGGCCGGGGGTCTGGAACGGCTGGAAGGGGCAACTGATGCGCGCCCTGTTCGACAAGGCCGAGGCCCTGTTCAGGGGCGGTGATGTGCGCGGCGATGATCTGTTGCCCGACCATGCGGCCCTGATCGAGAAGGCGCGTTTTGCCGGTGTGGCGATCCAGTCCACCTTGCCTCAAGGGCCGCTGGAAGCGACCTCGCAGATTGTGGTGGCCACCCATGACCGGCGGGGCCTGTTTGCCGATATGACCGCCACGCTGGCTCTGGCCGGTGCCGATGTGGTGGGCGCACATCTGGTGACACAGGATGACGGCATGGCGCTCGAAGTGTTTGAAATCCAGAACACTGCGGGTGAGCCTTTTGGTCTTCTGGAGCCGCGCCGTTTGTCCATTCTGGCGCGGGCGCTGGAGCGGGCGGCGCTAAAGGGGGCGCGGGGCTCGGCCCATACGGTGCAACGGGTCAGTGCGCGGCGCGCCATTTTCGATGTGCGACCGGTGGTGCGGATCGATACCGGATTTGTCCCGCATGCGGTGGTTGTCGAGGTATCGGGCGCGGACCGTTCGGGCCTGTTATCGGACTTGGCGCATATCTTTTCCGAGCAAAACTTCTCAGTGCGCTCGGCCCATATTGCCTGTTTTGGCGAGCGGGCTGTGGATGCGTTTTATCTGACCGACAATGACGGGCAAAAGCCGACAGATGCCGAGGCTCTGGAGGTTTTGCGCCAAGCTCTGGTCGAGGCACTGGATGCGCCCTTGCTGGGACCGGAGGGGCGCCCCATCACGCCGGTGAGGGCCAGTATCCGCGATGTGTCGGTAATCGGCACCAACCCCGTATCCAAGACGGCTGTGCCGCGCTAAGCGACAAGGGACGAGGAGCCGTCCGTGAACGACAAAAACAATACCCCGCCAGAAGGCCTGCCAGAAAACCTACCTGACAGCTTGCCCCAAAGCCTGCCGCAAACCTTGTCGCCCGAGGCGGATGCCGCGCAGACAGCGGTAGAAAATCAGGCAGATATGGCCCCGCAAAGCACCGGTGTGGCCAAGTCTTCGGCGGTGTTCGGCGGCATGACCCTGCTCAGCCGTCTGGCTGGTTTTGCCCGCGATACGGTGATTACGGCGGCGCTGGGCGCATCGGCGGGTCCGGCGGCGGATGCCTATTATACGGCTCTGAACTTTCCCAACCTGTTCCGTCGCATCTTTGCCGAGGGCGCGTTTGCCGCCGCCTTCGTGCCAGCCTATTCGCGCAAGCTAAAGACCGAAGGTTCCGAGGCTGCCGATCAGGTCGCCACCGACGCCATGGCGGTGATCGTGGCGGCGACGCTGGTCCTGACCGTGATCGCGCAACTGGCCATGCCGTGGCTGATGACCGTCATCAATGTCGGCTTCCTCGATGATCCGGAGCGTTTCAAGCTGGCCGTGGTGCTGACCCAGATCACCATGCCCTATCTGCCGTGTATGGCCGTGGCGGCCTTGCTCAGCGGTGTGCTGAATGCACGCGGACGGTTCTTGGTGTCGGGGGCCTACCCGATCCTGTTGAACGTCATCATGTTGCTGATGATCCTGCCGGTGAAGGGCGGGCCTGTGGCTTCGGCCACCATGGCCAGTTGGTCGGTGCTGGTGGCGGGTGTGGCGCAGGCGGGTCTGTGCTGGTGGGCGGTGCGTAAGGCGGGTGCCAATATTCGCATCCGCATTCCGCGCATGACCCCTGCGGTGAAGGCCATCATTATTACGGCTATTCCGGCGGCCATCGGTAACTCGGCGACCCAGATCAACGTCTTTTTGTCGGGAAACCTGTCCAGCTTTGTGAACGGTGGACGCACCTGGCTGGCGACGGCCGACCGCCTTTACCAGTTGCCGCTGGGACTGGTGGGTGTGGCCATCGGTATTGCCTTGCTGCCGCGCCTGTCGGCGGCGGTGGCAACGGGAGACCACAAACAACAACAGGGCTCGATGGACGAGGCCATGCTGTTGTCGATGGCGCTGACGCTTCCGGCGGCGGCAGCCCTGATGGGCATGCCCTTGTTCCTGATCGACGGCCTGTTCACGCGCGGCGAGTTTCTGGCCTTCGATGCGGAGAATACGGCCCGCGCCCTGTTCCAGTTTGGTTGGGGCGTTCCGGCCTTTGTGCTGATCCGTATTCTGGCACCGGCCTTCTATGCCCGTTCCGACAGCCGCACGCCGATGCGCTATGCGCTGGTCTCGGTGGCGGTCAATGCGGTGATGGCGGTGGGCCTGTTCTTTATGGGCATGGGCGTGGCCGGTATTGCGGCGGCTGTCAGTGCCTCGGCATGGGTCAATGCCCTGCTGCTGGCTGCCAATCTATGGCGCACCGACTATTATCGCCCCAGCAAGAACTCCATGTCGCGCCTCAGCCGTATCCTGCTGGCCAGTGTCGGCATGGGCGTGTTTGTGGCTGTGTGCAGCTGGGCGCGTCCGTGGATCGAGGCGCCGATTGCCAATGTGCTGGCCATGATCGGGACCGAGCGCGGGGTCAAGGAACTGGCCATGCTGCTGGTGGTGGGCTTTGGCGGTCTGGCCTATGTGGCGCTGGCCTTTGCGACCCGTGCCGTGACTGTGCGCGATGTGAAGCGTCTGATCCGCCGTGGCAGTTAAGGTGCGAAGGTTGCCCTTGCGCCATAGAGGCGATAAGCCACTGTCCATGATCTGTGTGCCCATGTTTTGTGGACTGCCTCGCCTGACAGGACGATGGCGCGGCTGAAATGTTCCGCTGCTGCCTTGCCTGTCGCTGCCTGATGGCCAGCGATCACATCTTCCCGAACGATTTTCGTCCAGAGCTTTCCCATGACTGATCAAACTCCGGCCCCCTATACTGGCCCTCGCCGCATCCTGTCCGGTATCCAGGCCTCGGGTGCCCTGCACCTTGGCAACTATCTGGGTGCGCTGAAGCGTTTCGTTGAAATGCAGAATGACGGCGACCCCTGCTATGTCTTCGTCGCCGATATGCACGCCATCACCGTGTGGCAGGATCCGGCCAAGCTGACCGCCCAGACGCGCGAGATCGCTGCGGCCTATCTGGCGGCCGGTCTTGATCCGGCCAAGTCGGTGATCTTCCCGCAATCGGCGGTTCCGGCCCATGCCGAGCTGGCGTGGATTTTCAACTGCGTCGCCCGCCTTGGCTGGTTGGACCGCATGACGCAGTTCAAGGAAAAGTCGGGCAAGCACAAAGAGCGCTCGTCGGTCGGCCTGTACACCTATCCGGTGCTGCAGGCAGCGGACATCCTGCTCTACAAGGCGACCGGCGTTCCGGTAGGCGAGGACCAGAAGCAGCATCTGGAACTGACCCGCGACATCGCCCAGAAGTTCAATAACGACTTTGGCGTGCCGAACTACTTCCCGCAGCCCGAACCGCTGATCCAGGGTCCGGCCACGCGCGTCATGTCCTTGCGTGACGGTTCGGCCAAGATGTCCAAGTCCGACCCGTCGGACCTGTCGCGCATCAATCTGACCGACGATGCCGAAACCATCGCCAACAAGATCAAGAAGGCCAAGTCCGACATGGATGCCCTGCCGGAAACGGTAGAGGGTCTGGAAGGTCGCCCCGAGGCCAAGAACCTTGTGGCCATCTATGCGGCACTGTCGGGCGTTTCGCGCGAGGCCGTTCTGGCCGAGTTCGGTGGTCAGGGCTTCGGGGCATTCAAGCCCAAATTGTCGGAACTGGCGGTCAGCACCATGGCACCGGTCAGCAGCGAAATGCGCCGCCTGATGAACGATCCAGCCGAGATCGACCGCGTTCTGTCCAAGGGCGCGGCACAGGCGCGCGAAGTGGCCCAGCCCGTCGTCGACGAGGTCAAGAAGATCGTCGGCTTCTGGCAGGGTTAAGACCTTGTCGCACCCTCTGGACCGTCCGGTCCTGAGCGCCTTGTGTGGTGCCCGTCAGGCGGCTTTGGCTGTCAGGGCGGGTGCTGCCATGCGCTTCGAGGCGGGCTATGCCACCTTTGCGGTTTGCCCCGATCCAACGATAGAGGCTCTGGCCGATCTGGCGCATCTGGACATGCCCGAAGGCGTGCTGATTACTGTCGAGGCTCAGGATATGGCGGTGCCGCAGGGCATGGTTGTGGTGAAGGATGCGGTTCTGGCCCAGATGGTGCTGACGGCTCCGGCACAGTTTTCACGCACAGGGATTGCGGTCGAGCCTCTGGGCGAGGCCGATGCTGCCGACATGCTGGCACTGGCGACCCTGACCGAGCCGGGACCGTTTTACGACAAGACGCATCGTCTGGGTGATTTTGTCGGCGTGCGCCATGACGGACGTCTGGTGGCCATGGCAGGCGAGCGGATGAAGCCGGACGGCTTTACCGAGGTGTCTGGGGTCTGTGTCCATCCCGAGGCCCGCAGCCGTGGCTATGCCGGTGCCATGATCAAGGTGGTAACCGACCGGATACTGGCGCGGGGCGAGCAGGCCTTTTTGCACTCCTATCCCGATAATGCCGGTGCCATGGCGCTTTATCACGCGCTGGGCTTTGCCGAGCGGGCGCGGGTCAATATGCGGGTGCTGGCCAAAGCCTGACCGGCTGCTTAAGTCTTTGTTCGGGGCATGAACCGGAGAGAGCCATGAGCCAGCACACAGCCATCATCGAATGGAAGCGGGGCGAGCAGCCCTTTAGCGACAACAAATATTCGCGTGCGCACGACTGGACGTTTGACGGCGGTGCCGTGGTGCGCGGCTCGTCCACGCCTTCAGCCATGATCCCGCCGCCTCTGTCGGACGAGACGGCGGTCGATCCCGAAGAGGCGCTGGTGGCCGCCGTATCCAGTTGCCACATGATGTTCTTCCTCGCCTATGCCCGCAAGGATGGCTTTGTCGTCGATAATTATCGCGATGCCGCCGAAGGCACGCTGGGCAAGGACGAACGCGGCAAGATGTCGATCACCGATATTGTGCTGCGCCCGACGGTCAGCTGGTCCGGTGATACGCAACCGGATGCGGCGCAGATCCAGGACCTGCATCACCGCGCCCACGAGGCCTGCTATATTGGCAATTCGGTGCGTTCGACTGTGACGGTCGAACCGCAATAAGCGCAGAGCCTAGCCCTTGGCCGCGATGTTCTTCAGGAAGGACGAAAAGCGGTCGAGGGCTTCCAGCGTTCTTTGCGGATGATGTTTCATCGGCCCGTTGCTGGTCGGTTCGTCAAAGGCATGGGTGCCGTCGGCGACCCAGTGCTCCACTGTCGAGCCATTGGCGCGGATGGCCTCATTGACCTTTTCGGCATTGCGCACGGTGGTCAGGTGGTCGCGGCTACAGGTGACGGCATAGACCTGTTGCGGGTGCTGCCACGGTTTGAGCCGGTTGGGGGCCAGCGGTCCGACATAGGCATAGGCCATCCAGACACCGGCCAGTTTCGACAGATCAATCTGGTCCAGATCGGCTAACCCTAACGCACTGGATTTAGGTTCCTGTGCCATCAACTCCATGATGGACCAGCCGCCATGGCTCCAGCCCGCCAGCACCATCTTGTCGGCATCCACATCGGGGCGTTGGGAAATACCGTAAAAGGCTGCGGCCACATCGCTGGCACGGTCAATGCCGCGAAACGCCAGATTGGTGCAGACGGTCAGCAGGGTGCGCAGACGTGTCCAGCCGCGCGGCCCGTAGGAATCGACAATGAAACAGCGCCAGCCCGCTGCCTTGGCTGTCTCGGCATAGCGCGGCAGATGATCCCGCAGTCCTCCGCAGCCATGGAACAACAACACCGCAGGGCGGGCGATATCATCGTCGGGACCGACGACGGTGACATGGGGTTCGAGCAAGGCCCAACGGGAGGAAAGCGTGTCCATGATATTGGACATAGGGGCAGACCAGACAAAGAAAAAGGAGCCACAGTCGCCTGCCGCTCCTTTATCTGTTGGCCTGTCGTTTTACCCGACCCTGCCGCCGACGCTGCCGCCTGCGATAGCGGAGAAAACGTTCTCAAACAGTGGCGGATCGCGCCCGCCGCGTTAGGCAATAATTCCCTCAAGTAGCAGGTGCCCGCGGCACCTGCGGTAGGGAAAGTAAGCCCCTCAAGCAGTGGACGACCGCGTCGTCCACGATAGGGAGGCCTAAAGAGAACTAATAGCTGGCTATGCCAGCTATTAGTGACGGAAGACGCGGACGCCCGTGAAGACCATGGCGATGCCCTTTTCGTCGGCGGCCTTGATGACTTCCTCGTCGCGCATCGAGCCACCCGGCTGGATGACGCAGGTCGCACCGGCGGCAACCGCTTCCAGCAGGCCGTCGGCGAACGGGAAGAAGGCTTCCGACGCACAGGCCGAACCCTCGGCCAGCGAGACGTCCAAGCCCTTGGCTTCACCGGCTTCCTTGGCGCGGATGGCGGCGATGCGGGCGCTGTCGCGACGGTTCATCTGGCCAGCACCGATGCCGGCGGTCTGGCCGTCCTTGGCATAGACGATGGCGTTGGACTTCACGTGCTTGGCCACGGTGAAGGCGAAGAGCATGTCTTCGATTTCTTTTTGCGTCGGCTGGCGCTGGGTCACGACCTTGAGGTCGGCTGCGGTCAGGTTCGACTTGTCGCGCGACTGGACGAGGAAACCACCGGCCACCGAGCGGAACACATTACCTTCGGCGTGCGGATCAGGCAGACCGTTGGTGATCAGCAGGCGCAGGTTCTTCTTGGCCGCGAACACAGCCTTGGCCGCATCGTCGGCACCCGGTGCGATCACCACTTCGGTGAAGATGCCGGTGATGGCGACAGCGTCGGCTTCGTTCAGCGGACGGTTGACGGCGATGACGCCACCAAAGGCCGAGACGGCATCGCATTCCAGAGCGCGGGCATAGGCCTCGGACAGGTCCTTGCCGACCGCCACGCCGCACGGATTGGCGTGCTTGACGATGACACAGGCCGGTTCGGCAAACTCGGCCACTAGCTCATAGGCGGCATCGGCGTCGGCGATGTTGTTATAGCCCAGTTCCTTGCCTTGAACCTGATCGGCATAGGCCACGCCCGGACGCTTTTCGCCGGTGCGGTAGAAGCTGCCGGTCTGGTGCGGGTTTTCGCCATAGCGCAGGGTCTGGGCCAGTTCGCCAGCGATCGACTTGCGGGCGGGGGCGATGTCTTGCAGTTGGCCAGCGAACCATGCCGAGACAGCGGCATCATAGGCGGCGGTGCGGGCAAAGGCGCGGGCGGCCAGTTGCTTGCGAAGGTCCAGCGAGGTCGAACCGTCGGCTTTCAGGGCTTCGACGATCATGCTGATGGATTCAGCATCGACAGCCACCGCGACATGGCCGTGGTTCTTGGAGCCGGAACGGATCATGGCGGGGCCGCCAATGTCGATATTCTCGATAGCGGCTTCAAAGCCACCACCCGATTCAACGGTCTTTTCGAACGGATACAGGTCGATCCAGACAATATCGATGGCACCGATATTGTGCTCGCTCATGGCCGCAGCGTGGGTCGGGGCGTTGCGAACGCCCAGCAGGCCGCCGTGCACGATCGGGTGCAGGGTCTTGACGCGACCGTCCATCATTTCCGGGAAGCCCGTCAGATCCGCCACATCCTTCACCGGCAGACCAAAGCCTGCGATGGCGGCCTTGGTGCCACCGGTCGAGACCAGTTCGACGCCGAGGTCGTGAAGGGTGCGGGCAGCCTCTTCCAGTCCGGTCTTGTCGGACAGGGAAATCAGGGCGCGCGCAGGCGCAACCGCGTTAGGGGCGGGAGGAAAATCGGGAGCGGCGGGCATGGCGACGTCCGTTACAGCTGGGAGCAGGAGATGGCGCGGCCTCTAGCATCGGTATGCGACGGCGTCACCCCTCGGATGGCGACTTCCATGGTCTGGAGGTGATAACGCGGATGCCATGGGCAGGCTTAATCGGCTTCCAGCTTGAATTATCAGGCCAACTGCCCTTTGCGCCCGACCAGACTGTCACGAAACATTCATCCGGTTGCAGACGGTTTTCGTCGATGCGGGCCTCGCAGAAGATGCTGAGCACGCCGCTGGTCAGGGACACATGGAGCATGCCATCCCCCAAAGACGTCAGCCATCCTTCCTGATAGGAGCGTGATGGCACCATATATCCATCCGTGGTGTGGGTGGTCTCATCATTGACCAGCATCCGCTCCTGAGCCCAGAGGGACCAGCTGAAGCCATTGTCGATCGTGACCGTATGGTTGCCGATGCGATAGACCCAGCGCTGTCCGTAAAGGCGCATAAATCAGTCTTCGCTGGCAGCGGCCAGTTTCCAGCGGATTTTGGTTTCCGCATCGGTGCGGGCCGAGCCACGCACAACGATCTGCAGCGAGCGGCGGGTCAGGCCGTTATCGATATGGACGGCTGTTTCAACGGCGATATCGGGGCCGTCGCTGCGGAACCACCAGCCCTTGCCTGACTTGCCGCGCAGCAGAATAGAGCGACGGTCGCGGGCCACAGAGGCCTGAACCTCGGGGTCCAGTTGGAAGCGCAGAGCATAGGGGGCGGCGATCCGTTCGGGGGCTGCATGCCCGCTCTTGGGAAGCAGGCATTCCTCGGCGCGGATTTCGTCCTGTGCCTGATCGATATAGATACGGCGCTGGTGCATCAGGCCATAAAGCGGCATCCATCCGTCATGCTCGACCTCTAGCCAGATGGCGCTGTCGGTCTGCTGGTGGTCGCGGGTAATGTGCAGAGGGGCGCTAACGAGGCGCGGCCCCAGAAGCTCGCTCTTCCATCCGCTCAGAGGCTCGCCGATCGGGCGCTCCCCCAGTGTCAGGGTCGAGGCCCCTGCCGATAGTCGCAGGGCATGACGATCCGAAGATCGCGGCGTCCATCCTGCCGAGGTAAACAGGCGATCCTTGCCGCACAGAAGTTCCAGTGCCGCAGGCTGGCCACAGGCGCTCACCGACCAGGCACCGGCGGCCGGAGCCTCGACATCCAGCAACAGGGTCAGCTGCGGGCTGGAGACGCGCACAATACCGCCGACCACACTGGCAGGCGGCGCGGCGGGGGTGTCGTCATGGGCGCGCGCGGCGGCAATACGTTCGCGGGTCGAGGGACCCCCACCCTGAAAGATCGACAGGCGACCATCGGGCAGAACCTGACTGCGCAGGGCAATGGTCAGGCGCGAAATGGCACTGGCGACTTCCGGCGGGGTCGGCTGGCTGCGCTGGGACAGGGCGTCGTCCAGTGTCAGCAGGTCAAGCAGAAGCTCAAGTCCCTGTTCGGCCGAACGCGAGGCATGCGAGCCATCGGCCAGAACCGTCTGTTCCAGAGCCGAGGGCAGACGTTTCAGCGCCTTGCGTAAAATTGCGCTGCCGACCGGATCACCAAAGGCGCAACCGGCTACGGCCGCGGCGGTCAGGCGCTCGGCGCGGCCGCGTGCTGTGTGCGGCGGGCGCAAAAGCTGTTTGGCCTGACGGGCCAGACTATTGGCCAGTTTTTGGCGATCGGCAGGCTCGGCGTGCTGGGTCAGGCGTTTGGCCGCGCATGCCAGATTATAGACGCGGCGGGCCAAAATATCGGGCGACCACGAAAATGGCGACCAGTCAGCAAAGCTGTCCAGCCAGCCCATGGTCATGTCCAGCGCATCGCGCATGCCGCGCTCGCCCTGGGCCATCATGATCGGCAGCCAGTCGAAGCTGTGCAGTTCCACAGCAAAGCTGCGATTGGGCGTCGGGCGATCCCAGATCCGGCGTGGATCGTCGGTTTCCAGACTGAGGCCCATCAGGGTCAGCTTGCCACCCAATAGCGGGCGCGGGGCTTCCTTGGGGACGGGGCGCAAGTCTTTGGGGGCGAGGGCAAAGTCCTGTGCCTTGGCATTACCCAGTGTCAGGCCATAGCCCGGCAGGCCGTAAAGCTCGATCCACAACTGGCGCGAGACCAACGCCTTGGCAATCGCGCCCATCATGGCGGGCGAGGTGTGCTGGATGCCGCGTGCGGGCATGGGGGTGCGCACGGGGGCACCCTTGAGGCCGGGGATATGGCCCTCGGTCAACGGGGTTTCGCTATCGCGGGGGGCGAAGGGGCCGATTGGCTTCATGCAGCTTTCAGGGCTTGAATGTTGGTGGCGTAGGCGTCGGGACCACCCTTGAACACATAGGATCCGGCGACAAGGGCATCGGCACCGGCCGCGACACAGGCACCGGCATTGGCCGCAACCACACCGCCGTCAACCTGCAGGTGGGCCTTGGAGTCGGCGGCATCCAGAATGGCGCGGGCGCGTTCGATCTTGCGCAGCGAACTGTCGATGAATTTCTGGCCGCCAAAACCGGGGTTCACCGACATGATCAGCACCAGATCGACCAGTTCGACGCATTCTTCCAGAACCGACAGCGGCGTGGCGGGGTTGAAGACCAGACCGGCCTTGGCCCCCAGATTGCGGATCTGGCCCAGCGTACGGTGGACGTGCGGGCCGCTTTCGGGGTGCACGCTCATAATGTCGGCACCGGCGGCGCGGTAAGCTTCCAGCCAGTTGTCGACGGGGCTGACCATAAGGTGCACGTCAAACGGCAGGCTGGTGTGAGGGCGCAGCGCCTTTACCACATCCGGACCGATGGTCAGGTTGGGCACAAAATGGCCGTCCATGACATCGACGTGGATCCAGTCCGCGCCCGCCGTTTCCAGTGCGCGGATTTCCTCGCCCAGTTTGGAAAAGTCGCTGGCGAGAATGGACGGACAGATCAGGGGAGCGGTGCGCTGGGTCATGGAAACTGGGTGTACGGCGCTGAGGCCCAAGGAGCAAGGCGTCCCAAACGCACAGGCGCGCAAAGCGGCCTTCGCGCCACATCTGCCGGGTGGTTCTGCAGGGCGGTTCTGGCGGGTGGTTATTGGCGCTTCGCCAATGGCACAGCGCGGTTGTTCGCGAACAGACGACGGCAACAGGCGCAATGGCGCTGGCGGATCAAAACGGGTGATGGCGAATGGAGGCCACAACGTCCTTTCAAAAGCACCCAGCCATGAACACTCTGATCCGAAATATTGCCCCTGCACTTCTTTTGCTGGTGGCGGCGACCTCTGCACAAACGGTTGTCGCCCAGACCGCTCCAGCCGATGCTCCGGCATCCGTACTGACCGTCAGGGTCGAGACAGCGGCCAACACCGGTAAGGTGATGGTGGTCCTGTATGACAGCGAAGCCGCCTATGAAGGCGGTGCACCTGTGCGGGGCGTGGAGCTGGACATCGCTTCGGGCCAGTCGCAAGCGGTGATCGAGGGACTTGCGGCCGGCACCTATGGCATCAAGGCGTTCCACGATGTGAACGGTAACGGCAAGATGGACACCAACCCGTTCGGTATGCCGGTCGAGCCCTATGCCTTTTCCAATAATGCGGTCGGCAATATGGGCCCCGCCAAATGGGACCGCGCGCATTTCGAAGTCTCGGGCCAGACGGTCCAGACGCTGAACCTGCGCTAGGGGAGACCGGTCCATGCAAATCTCGCGACGTTCATTTTTGGGCACCTCGGCAGCCATGGCGGCGGCCTCGGTTTTGACGCCGGATGTGGTGCGCGCTGCGGCCGCGCTGGAGCATGCTTCCAACTGGGAACTGGCCACGGCGGATGTCGCGGGCGATATCGCCCCGCGCCGCTTGGAGCTGGTACATGGTTGTGTGCCACAAGGTCTGAACGGTACGCTTTACCGCAATGGTCCGGCGCAGTTTCGTCGTCCGGGCGGCTCGTCCCAGCACTGGTTCGATGGCGACGGTATGGTGCGCCGCTGGCATATCGAGGAGGGTCAGGTTGATCTGACGGCCCGCTTTGCCAACACGCCCAAACGCCGTCAGGAAGAAGCGGCGGGGGCTATGCTGATGCCCGGCTTTGGCACCTTGCCCGATCCGCGCGCCCGTATTGGCTCTGCCGATGATGCCAGCCCTGCCAATACTTCGGTACACAAGGTCGGCGACAAGCTGTGGGCCTTATGGGAGGCCGGATCGCCTCTGGAAATGGACGCCGTGACGCTGGAGACAAAAGGCTTTGTCACGCTTCGTCCCGACCTGAAGGCTATGCCGTTTTTAGCCCATCCGCGTATCGAGCCGGATGGCACCATCTGGAACCTTGGCGTGGCGCGCGGCAAGGCGATTGTCTGGCATCTGGCGGCGGACGGCCAGTTGCGCGACACCGGTATGATCGACATGCCGATGGCCAGCTATGTGCATGACTTTACAGCTACCACCCGCCATCTGGTGATCTTGCTGCAACCGTGGGTGCAGACCCGCAATACCCTGCCGCTTTCGCAAGCTTTTCAGTGGTTGCCGGATCAGGGCGGCAAGGTGCTGGTGATCGATAAGGATGACCTGACCAAGCAGCGCGTATTCGAGATACCGGCCTTTGGTTTCTTCCATGTCGGCGATGCCTGGGAAGAGGCGGACGGAACGATCCGTTTCGATGTCGCGGCCCACAAAGACATGATGTTTGCCGCCCAAGGTGCCCAGGAGGTTCTGAACGGCGTGCCCCTGCATCACGAACCGGCCGAGATGGCGATGGTGGTGCTGGGCAGCGATGGTCGCGGACGTCTGGAGCGCACCGGCGTTGTTGGCGAGTTCCCGCGCAGCGACCCGCGCCGTGCGGGGCTGGCGCGTCGTTTCAGCATCCACACGACGGGCGAGCGGGCCGGTCGTCCGCTGGCCACAGCGATCGGCGTGACCGACTGGTCATCGGGGCGCACGCGCAGCTTCGATTTTGGCGAAAACCATGTGGTGGACGAGATGGTCTATGTGCCCAAGGCGGGCAAAACCGCAGAGGCCGATGGCTGGCTGATCGGACCGACCATCAATCTGGAAAAAGGGGTCAGCGAACTGCATCTTCTGGACATGGCCCATATCGGGGACGGGCCGGTCTGCACATGGCGCTCCGACGTGGCTCTGCCCGCTGCCTTCCATGGCAACTGGGTCTAAGGTGCGCAGGTTGACCTTTGTGGTGGGGCGGTCCAAGACCGGCCCTGCCGCTCCGATACCTGCTTCAAGGCGGCGTCTTTTTGGAAACTCTCAGATGAACCCCGAAGACCGAAGTCTGTCTTCATTTTCTTCTAAACTCTGAGATATCCCGGCTTTCGATCACGGGGTATCTCGTGAAAGGAAGCCTTATGCTGAACGTCTATGAATGGCGTGCTGACCGCCTCGTGCGCCTTGACGAAGCTGCCGCCCACAACACCTCCTGCTGGATTGATCTGGTTTCGCCGACCCCTGCCGAGGTGGCGGCGCTGGAAGCCATGACCGGCATCGAAATCCCCAGCCGCGACGACATGGATGATGTTGAACCGTCCGCCCGTTTCTATGCCGAGAACGGGGCCGTCTTCATGATTGCGGCGGTGGTGACCGATCTGGAAACACCCGATCCCGTCAAAATGCCTGTGACCTTCATACTGAAGGGCGGGCGTCTGGTGACGGTCCGTTATGGCCAGCCGCGTTCGTTCCGGCTGTTTGTGACCCGCGCCATGAGCAAGCCCAGTGAAAAACTGGCCAGTGGCGAGGCCATCTTTATGGGGCTGATCGAGGCGGTGGTGGACCGCTATGCCGACGCGCTGGAAGCCAAGGGCGTAGAGCTGGATACGATTTCACGCCTGATTTTCCGCAAGCGCGATCCCAAGGCGATGGAAAGCCACAACCTGCAACTGGTGATACAGGACATCGGGCGCGCGGGTGATTTTCTGGCCCTGATCCGCGAAAGCCTGTCCAACCTGCAAAGGCTGTTGTCCTACCACTCGGCAGCATCGGGCGTGAAGGCAGGCGGTAAGGCCGACCGCGAGGCGCGCCAGATGGTGCGGCTGGTTCAGCGCGATGCCGCCGGTCTTGGCGAGTTGAGCGTGTCAATGTCGGCCAAGGTCACCTTCCTGATGGATGCGACGCTGGGCCTGATCAATCTGGAGCAGAACCAGATTATCAAAATCTTCTCGGTGGCGTCGGTGGCCCTGCTGCCGCCCACCTTGATCGCGTCAATCTACGGCATGAATTTCGAGTTCATGCCGGAGTTGAAATGGCAGTATGGCTATCCGCTGGCGGTGGGCGCGATGATCCTGTCGGCGGCCTTGCCCTATCTTTATTTCCGCAAGAAACGCTGGCTGTAGGCCCTACCACCAGCCCGCTTCGCGAAGGGCGCGGGCATAGCGGCGGCTGACGGGGGCCGTGGTGCCGTCCGACAAGGTCAGGCTGGCGCGTCCGTCGCCGCGAGACACATCGGCGACGGCATCCTTGGCCACCCACCAACTGCGGTGGGTCTGCGCCCCCTCAAGTCCGTCCAGTTCGTCCAGTGCATCGGATAGGCGCATCAGGATCAGGTCCGAGCCCTTATCGGTATAAAGGCGCAGATAATGGTCCTCGGACTGGACGGCGAACAGGCGGCTCCCTTTCAGCTTGACCGGTAGTCTTTGCAGAAAACGTGCGGGGGCCTGTGACGGGGCGGCATGGGTTTCGAGCGGTTGTCGGCGCTCCAGAAATACATTGATGGCGCACAGTGGCAGGACCACGGCGAGGACCGGCAGGAAATAGTCGAGCAGGGCGTGCAGATTTGGAATGCGCTGCTGGAAGATCAGAGCCGTTGCGGCCCAAACCATGACTGTGACCGGCACCGACATCAGCAGGGACAGGGCGGCTATGCCTGTCCATGGTCTGGCGTCGGTGTCGATAAACCGCTCGACGATGCGGCTACAGATATGGCTCCAGAAACCGCCCGCTATGATCAGCGGAATCCAGTAGAGCAGCCGCCACCACAAGGGTGCGCTGATCGAGCCGAACGCGCCGCTAAAGGCCAGAAAACTGCCCGCGACAATGCCGATGGCAAGACCGCGAGCCCAGGGACGCTCCAATAGCGAGGCCATGTTTGTTGCCTCAACCCTTCTGGCAGACGGCACGGAAACCGGCGGCGGCGAACTTGACCATGTGATCGCAGGCGGCATCCAGATCGCCCGACAGGCACAGTCCGCCCGACAGGCGGTCAAGGCGACCTGTTTCGCCCAGTGTCAGGGTCAGGGCGCCGGACAGGTTGTGATAGGCCCAGTAGAGGTCCGCTTCGCTGGCCTGCGGCATGATGCGTTTGACCAGTTCCAGCAGGCGACGGATCGCCGGATCGAAATAGCGGGCCATGGTCTCGCCGCCAAAGGCCGGATTGGCATTGGTCTGAGCCACCAGAGCCGCATAATGTTTCCAGCCGGGACCACCCTTGAGGGACCATTGGAACGGCGGGCGCAGGAAGGCTTCGAACAGGCCCTCCAGTGTCATGGCATCGCCTTGGGCCTCGGCATAGCGGTCAATGGCGGCGACGCGGTCATTGTTCCAGACCTCGGCGCGGCGGTTGAACACGGCGTCGAACAGATCCTTTTTCGAGCCGAAATAATAGTGGACCAGCGCCGTATCAACACCGGCTTCGCGGGCGACCTCGCGGATGGTGACGCCGTAAAAACCGTGCTGGGCAAACAGGCCCTCTGCTGAGTTCAGAATGGCTTCGCGAGTATCGCTGGCCGACGCTTTTGCCGTTTTCTTCGGACGACCGCGACGGCCTGTCTCGGAGGTTGCCCCCGCATTGCGCGGGCGCGTCGGTGCTGTCGGGCGGCCGGCTTCGGCTGTCTCGGTCGTGGCGGGGGCAGAGATGTCGGCCTTGGGGGCCTTGGTCGTATCGGCGGTCATAAGCTGTCGTCGCATGAAGGGCAGGGGGTGTGCAACGGTGCCACAGTGCACGGCTAACGCTGTTTTCACCTGTATCTTGGCGTTTGACAGAGTCCGCAATAACAGCCACACCTAAGAAAAATCATTAAACGCTGAATAAAAAGCGTCACCAGGGTTGGAATAAAAGGGATTCATATGAACCGACTGATGAAGTGCGCCCTGTTGGCTGGCGCAGCATTTGGCGCAATGGCTACGGCAGCCCAGGCCCAGAGCACGGGACAAGATGCGGCGGTTGCCGTCGAGGACATCATTGTAACGGCGCGCCGTACTGAAGAGTCGGCCCAGAAAACCCCGCTGGCCCTGACGGCTTTTTCGGGTGAAACCCTGGAGCGTACCGGCGCGCAGCAGGTCACGGATCTGCAAGGTGCCGTCCCGAACCTGAACCTTGTTCAGGGCCGCGGCTCGTCCAACTCGACCAATATCTACATCCGTGGCGTAGGCCAGCCGGACAGCTTGCAGACCTTTGATCCGGCCGTCGGCGTCTATGTGGACGATGTCTATTATTCGCGCATTCGCGGCACCCAGTTCGATCTGCTGGATCTGGAGCGCGTTGAAATCCTGCGCGGCCCGCAAGGCACACTGTACGG